>DWYD01000027.1 GCA_019118865.1 Candidatus Coprenecus merdipullorum
CTGATGCACTTCATGCCTTTCGGCGATCTGGTGAACGCCTACGTATACTTCCGCTACACCCCTGACTTCAAGGACTTCGTGATGGTAGTGATCAACAACGGCACTGAGTCCGTCTCCCTCGACTGGGCCCACTACGCCGAGATATTTGACGCTGCAGCAGCCGCCCTCGGCACCGACAGCTTCACCGCCACCGATATCCTCACAGGAGCGACCGTCTCCCGCAGCACCGAGCCCCTGGCTGTGACAGGCATGACCTCCCTCGTCCTCCAGTTCTAGGACTGTCTCAGACCTACGTATTTAAAGGCGTATGCCCAGGCCTTCATGGCCGCGCATACGCCTTTCGTTATTCCTTCCGAAGGCAGGTGTATTACCGCATTCTGACTTTGTAGTGTTGTCTGGTGAGGGGAGATGGTACGGGGCGGTGGAGGCTAGGCCTGTCTTTGGCAATTGAGGCTGCAGTAGCTGTAATCAGGTCCAGGGGACCGTTGTAGTTGCCGGTGATTTCGCAGCCGATGTCGGTGTGGAACACGTACATGATGTTGTACTGCAGCCCGGCTGAATTCATGATGTAGAGGCTGCCTTCTGTAATGAGGCCCAGATAAGCGTTGCTGTTGTCATCGTAATGTTCTACGAGGGTGCCTACGAGCTGTCCGTTGATCTCCTCGCCGGGGCTGAGGGTGGAGTCGCGCTGTCCCCAGTCGGCCGCTATGTCGTAGATGCCTGCGGGTATGCGTCCGTCATCAGTCAGGCGCATGTAGCAGTCGATATTGAGGATGCTGCCCGGAGGTATTGCGTAACCCTCCGCGTCCAGTTCCATATCGGTGAAGGAGAGGATCACGTTGGAGATGCCGTCACCGAGGCCGTCCATGTCGTAGAGAGTGGCGTTGGCCGCATGAGCCTGGATGTCGAGGTCACTGGCCAGGGGCTGGTATTCGTCGATGATGCCCTGGGAGTTGTCGGTGAGGACAGCAGGCCCGATATAGTGTACGTAATGGGTCATGCCGGTAAGATCGGTGAGTTCGGCAGTGAATTCATACATACCTGCTTCGGTGAGGGTTATGTTAAGAATGCCGTTGCTGAAAGTCAGTTCGATGGGTCTCCCGGAGCGGTCGTTGCCGACGAAAAGGGAAAAGTTGGGGGTGAATGTGCCGACATTGGTGGCTTCCGGCACTCCGAGCACGTATCTTCCGGGAGGAACCGTGATGTCGCTGTCCGGGACGGACGGAGAAGAGAAAATGTCGAAATAGTAATAGGAGGCACCCGGCTTGGACGCACCCTGGGCATCGAACGTGTCGTCTGCCAGACAGATGAAATAGTTGTGCTCGCCGTTGTTGCCGATGGCGCCGTTATATTCGCCGTAGAACTCGAAAGCTTCTGTATGATAGTCAGTACCTACGCCGTCACGCTGACAGGCGGTCAGGACGGCGAAAGTCATGAATAATATCAGATATGGGAGCGGACAGTATCTCATAGTCCGTAAAGATAGTATTTTTTCGAGACTTCCCGAAATTTATCTGCGAAATCATTCCAGATGCTGAAGATGTCCTCGTACCGGTATCGCTCTCCGAAGGCCCTGCGTACCTCTTTCGAACCTGTGACCTTGTCGAACATTTCCAGCTGTGAGGCGGATGCCTTGGCGAAGGGCCCGAACGTCGGGTCGAGCTCCCGGAGCACCTGCATCACATAGAATTGGATCTCAGAGAGCCTAGCCGCCCCGAAGTCTGTGATGTAGATCTGAACTCCCCCGATTTCCCTGCCCTTGAGCGAGCCGTAGAAGGGGGTAGCGTAGATAGGGCGGAAGAGGATGCCGGGCAGGCAGAGGGAGTTGAGCCGCGAGGCCAGCAGGTCCGCGTCCATCCCCTCGCGGGCAATCATTCCGAAAGGCAGGGTGTAGCCCACCCCGATAGAGACGGTTCCGAGCTCTCCCAGGATACCGGTCGCCGGGTAAAGATATGCCGCCTCCACCGTGGGGATGTGGGGGGAGGAGGGCACCCAGAACAATCCTGTGTCGTCGAAGTTCATGCCTCGCTTCCATCCTTCCATCTTCACGACCGTGAGCCGGCATTTTACCGTGGAGTCCCGGCCGTCGGAGCCTTTGACCGAGAGTATGCCCTCCTCGTTGAGCAGGGTCGCCAGCTCTCCGGGGGTGAGGCCGTAGATATAAGGAATGTTGTATTGTCCTACGAAGGAGATGAGGGACTTGTCCACTCCCGGTCCCTCGACCTTCAGGCCTCCGAGCGGATTCGGACGGTCAAGGATGATCATCTCCACCCCTTCCATTGCCGCCACCTTCATCACATTGCCCATGGTGCTGATGTAGGTGTAGGAGCGGCAGCCGATGTCCTGGATGTCGTAGACGATGGCGTCGAGGCCCTTGAACTGCTCCGCGGAGGGGAGGCGGGTCTTGCCGTAGAGGGAGAAAATGGGAACGCCTGTGCGGGGGTCGACGGCCTGTCCCTCGACGTGCTCGCCGGCGTGGGCATTGCCCCTGACTCCGTGCTCGGGACCGAAGAGGGCGACCAGCTCCACCCCCGGAGCGCTGTTCAGGACGTCGATGGTGGAGTTGAGGTAGCGGTCCACGCCCGTGGGATTGGTCACCAGCCCTATGCGCTTGCCCTGCAGCTGCTCAAAGCCGTTGGCCTCGAGGACGTCGATGCCGGTGAGGACGGTCTGGGCGGTAGCGGTGGCGGGGATGAGGGTAAGGGCAGTCAGGATGAGGACGGCCGCGGCTGTGGTGGAAAGATGGTATGTTCCGGATAATTTCATATCGTACAATGTGTTTTGGACTCGGACTGTCAGCTGAGGGCCTGGCCGGAGTCATCGTATTTCTCGGGATAGAGGAGGATGAGGCTGCAGGAGGTGAACTCGCGGCCGAGGAGGCGGGGCAGCTTCTCAAATGAACTGTCGTGGGAGATGGATCCGGGTCGGGAGCTGACTACGGCCAGGAGGCTGTCGTCGTCGAGTTCGGAGGCGAGGGAGGTCAGGTCGCTGTAGTCCTCCATGGGAACGTAGAGGGCTTCCAGGCGGTGGCTGTTCTCCTCGAGGAGTTTCTGCAGTATGACAATGGTCTCCTGGGGGGCGTGGAAATGCAGGGGACGCTCTAAGGAGGTGCTCAGGCGGCAGAGGTGCTCCACCCAGCGGCTGAATCCGGCTTCGTACTCGGCTTTGGGCGGGACTGCCACCACTATCTGGCTCAGGGTGTTGATCGGGACCATGAGGCGGGAGAGGAGGACTTCGCAGGAGAGGCTCTTGAGGAGGTCGACGGCCAGGTTGCCGAGAATCGGGCTGTCGGCGTCCCTTCTTAGGCCGATGAGGAGGCTGGTGATCTCCTGCTCCTTGACGGTATGGATGATGCCCGAGGCGATGTTGAGGTCGTAGCGGCTGAGTTTCTTGAGGTCCACGTGGGCGGAGGCGGCTATCCTTGCGGCGTTGTCCAGGTTGCGGGAGGCGGTGCTCACGGCCTTGGAGTTGTCGGTGTCGTAGAGGATGCTCAGGGCGTAGAGGTTGTCGGTGAGCATGGGGTCGCGCACGGCCATGGAGAGGCAGACCAGGTCCTTGACGGTATCGGGGTTGGCCAGCGGGATGAGAATCTTCTCGGGCCGGCTGTCGGGGTCGCGGTCGATGACGGGCTCCTCCATGGCTATCTTGCGGGCGGTGCGGTCGGTGGTCAGGGAACTTACGATGCAGGTGAATAGAATCAGGAGAATGGTGCCGTTGAGGATATCCTCGTTCAGGAGGCGGCTCCCGTCGGGGAGGATGATCTCGTAGCCGATGAGGGCTGCGGCGAGGGTGGCTGCTGCCTGGGAGGTGGTGAGGCCGAACATCAGGCGGCGCTCGGTGGCGGCCATACGGAAGACCTTCTGGGTCAGGAGGCTGGCAATCCATTTGCCGGTCAGGGCGGTGGCGGTCATGACCAGTGCCACCTTGATGGCGCCCCAGTGCCCGAATATCACGTTGAGGTTGATGAGCATGCCCACTCCGATGAGGAAGAACGGGATGAAGAGGGCGTTGCCCACGAACTCGAGATGGCTCTTGAGGGGGGATATGGACGGAATCAGGCGGTTGAGCAGGATGCCGGTGAGGAAGGCTCCGAGGATGCCCTCCAGTCCGGCCACTTCCATCAGCCCGGCTGCTGCGAAGAGCAGTACCATCACGAATATGAACTGCATGACAGTGTCGTCGTACTTGCGGAAGAACCATCTCGCAATTCTCGGGAAGGAGTAGATGATGACGGCACCTATCATTATTACCTTGAACGCCATCACTATCCAGAACGACTCGCCTGTGCCGCCCTCGAATATGCCGCTCATGACGGCCAGCACCAGCAGGGTCATGGTGTCGGTGACTGCTGTGGCTCCTACGGCTATGCTCACGCTCCTCTCGCGGGAAACTCCGAGGCGGAGGACTATCGGATAGGAAATCAGGGTGTAGGAGGCGTACATGCTGGCCAGCAGGATGGATGTGGCGAGGCTGTACTTGAGCAGGGACGTGTTGACTATGAGCCCGAGTATGATCGGTATGGAAAATGTGAGCAGGCCCAGGACGGCGGCCTTCCTGCGGTTGTGCTTGAAGTCCTCCATATTGATGTCCAGACCGGCCAGGAGCATGATGTAGTACAGGCCGACGTTGCCGAAGAGCTCGAAGCTGCTGTCGCGGGCCAGCAGGTTGAGTCCGTGCTCGCCGATGAGCACGCCGGCCAGGATCATCCCGATGATGTTCGGTATCCGCAGCCGGTTGAACAGCAGCGGAGCGAACAGGATGATCAGCAGTACGATCAGGAATATCCACGTGGGATCGGTTATGGGCAGGCTCAGTTCACTCCAGTTCATTCTGCGAAATTAAGAAAAAATCTTAAATGATTGTCCGCAAAAGTACCCCTTGAAAATTTATGGCAGGCCACTGTCTTCGCCGCGTTCCGGGACGGGGCAATATGGAACAGAGCGCGGCCATATGCAAAACAGAGGGGACACAGGGTGACAGCACGATAGCACATCTTTGGCAGGTGTACCGGAATGCGGAGAATAGGTTCACCTGTGTCTTATGCTGAAAAATGGGATGGAACGACAGTGCGGCATGGAATGTCTGCCGCAGGGAGCAGAGGAAAAGGTCCTGCCTCAGCTGAGCCGGATCGCGTTAACTGCAAGTTGGTGCCGCATGAAGTATGAAGTGTAAAGTGCCCCACGTCATATTTTCGTAGCTGGCTGATTACCATAACTTAACGTTACGGCTATGTGCTTTCGTCCATTTTAAACGGGTATGAGGCACGGCCATGCTTGCTATATCCCTGGGTGTCAGAATTCTTGGAAATCGATTTGTGCGCGCGTTTCATTTCTGTCCATCCTGTGCCTGCCTTTGCTGTAGCACTCCTTGTGTGTACTTGAGTATTGCACGGAAACGTACTGCTCGGGAATCTATTCTCGTACAGTGTTATACGCTATTAGAAGCGTGAACAAAAGGAGAGAGTGACCCAAAAGGAATTTTTCCTCTTTAAGAATTGAATATTTGGAACCGGACTCCATCAGGAGTACGAATAAAAAGAGGGCGAGTCTGACTTTTGACCCGCCCTCTCCGATGTGGGATTGGCAGGATGCCCTTATTTTTCTGAGATGGAGGATAGCGTGCGGTCTCCGGTAATGCCGGACATGGCCGCGGCGGCAGGGATGACGGTCGATGCAGCGTCTGTAAAGTCATCGCTGCTTGCTGTCTCGCCTTCCTTGGCGAGGATGCGGCAGTAGGTAAGGTCTGTGGTGGCAGTGCCGTTTTCATATCCGAATGCCCAGACCACATACGTGTTGCCGGGAACTACACCCACGCCTCCCGGGAAATATCCGCTGGTGACGTTCATTCCGGTAGTCGGGTAAGCTTTGATGTATTCAAACATCTCATCCTTGGTCATGCCCTCGACATCATTGCCGAAAGTGACGCCCCATGCGTATGGATCGTCGTTGGTGGTGTATATATCGAACCAGAGATCGTCCTCGGCGTTCATCCAGGCCTCTATGGTGATTATGTTGTCGCTGAGACTGACGTTCCCGGTGGTAAATTCTGCGGAACTTATATCTGACAGGACAAGCCCCTGTTCCGTGGCGGCCATGGCGACGGCAGTGTAGGCGGTTTCAGGAGAAAGAGTGAATGTTGCGTCCGATTCTCCTGTCTGGATATACTGGGCAAGCACTTCTTCCGGAGACTGTCCGTATACCTGGTAGTACAGGTGGGTCAGGTCGATAAGGTAATTCTGCCAGAATCCTACCGCGTCGTCACCGGTGTCAGATATGGATGAGGTCTCGAATACGTTGAGGTAGTATGGCTGCTCCATGTCGCCCGGTACTGTGTGGACGGTGACGTTTGCCCCGTTGACCTCCGGCGTTATGGTGTAATCTATGTCCAGAAGTTCCGGTGAGACGGTAGTGACTTCCCAGGAGTAGACATCCGTGAGTACTTCCAGATCCGTCGTGACACCGAATATGAATACGGTGTAGGAGGTGCCCGGATATCTCCAGGAGAAGGAGCCCGAGAGATCTCCTTGCTTGAGCAGAGTGGCCAGATACTGCTCCAGTGTCATTTCACTGTCTGCGGCGTTCTTGGTCCACTCCTCCGTAACGTAGGCTATGACAGCTTCGTCATCGGCAAACGAGCGGAACAGGTCTGTCCCGGTGGTAAGGATGGAGTACGTCATCTCCTGATCCAGCGGCTTTACGCTTACAGAAAAGGACGTGTACTGTACGTCAGTGAAATCCAGTGTAAAGTCCTGGAGCTCTGTTCCGGTCTGCCTGAGCAGTACTTCTTTGCGGATATCGCCGTAAGCAATGTCCAGAACAGCTTCTCTGGAAGATGTGTCGGAGTTGCTGTCGGCATTGAGCGTGATGGTGCCGTAGACCGAGCAGTCGATGTCATGAATCCAGGGTGCGGCGCACTGCGCGGTCACGCCTTCCTGGCTGTCGCTTCCTGTAATCGTGTAGCTGACAGTGACCGGGCCTCCTTCTGAAGGGATTCCTACGGACTCCTGTACCTCCAGATTTACGGAATCAGGTCCCGGTTCTGGTTCAGGCTTTTTGTCACAGGATGAGATGATGAGTGCCGAAGTGGAGATAATGCACATCAGCACGGTGCTTTTGAAATGGGATGTTAGCATATTTTACGGGTGAGGTTCTATAAATTTAATTTATCATAAATGACGTCTAAACCTCTTTGGGACGACACTTATGCTGTTGTTGTCAAGACAATATAAGAAGAAATATCGAGCCGGGATGCAAAAAATAAGTAATTGAACAGGTTTTTCG
>DWYD01000028.1 GCA_019118865.1 Candidatus Coprenecus merdipullorum
GTTACTTTTCGAGCTTGGTCTTATAGGCCGTGCGGGCCTTGCCCTTGGCTATGTTGTGCAGCTTGGCCGCTATCATCTTGCGGCGGATGGGCGCCACGCGGTCCACGAACAGATGACCGTCCAGGTGGTCCATCTCGTGCTGCACCATACGGCAGGCAAACTCGTCGAGCTCCTCCTCCACTACATTGAGGTCGACGTCGTAGTAACGGACCTTAATCTTCTTGGGACGAACCACGTTGCAGTGGATGTCGGGCACACTGAGACAGCCCTCGCTATAGTCGGCGGTCTCGTCACTCTCCTCGAGCACTTCAGGATTGATCATTGCCCGCCTGAATCCCTTGAGATAGGGGTAGACGTCCGCAATGTCGTTGCCGTCCACCACGAGTATCCTGCGGCTGTCCCCCACCTGAGGCGCCGCGAGTCCCACGCCGTCGGCGTGCTTCATCGTCTCGAACATATCGTCTATGTACTTGCGGAGCTCCTCCTTGTCCGCTTTCTCCACATCCACCTCCTCAGCCACTTCCCTGAGCACTTCGGAGCCATATACATAAATAGGTAGTATCATCGCGTTTTACGTTTTTATATTTTTTCAAAAATTTTAATTTTTCATTTTTTCCTGTCCAGATACGACTGCAGGATGATGGCCGCGCTTATCTTGTCCACCACCGACTTGTCCCGCCGGTCCATCTTCTTCATTCCCCCGTCTATCATCGCCCTGTGCGCCAGTACGGAGGTGAAGCGTTCATCCTCGAGCTCCACCGGGATGCCGGGGAAACTCTTCCGGAGCCGTCCGAGGAACTCCTGCACATACCGTGCCGCCTCCGCCGGGGTATTGTCCAGGTTCATGGGCCACCCCACGACGAAGAGAGATATGCCCTCCCCCTCAGCATAATTTTTGAGATATTCGATTATCTTTGCAGGCGGAACTGTGTCCAGGGGTGACGCGAACATGCCGAGCGGGTCAGAGACCGCAAGCCCGATCCGCTTTTTGCCGTAGTCTATGCCTATGATCCGGTTCATCCTGCAAATGTAGTCAATTATAAGTATGTCCGAAAAAAATAAAGACACAAAAAAGAAGCAGTCCGACAGGAAATACCTGTTCGCAATCCTGGATGAGGACACACACGATTTCCGTTTTGTCATACGCGGAACCAGACACACAGCGGTACTTGCCGCCGCCGGATCCGTCATCATTATCTGCATCATCACTTTCTGCATGGTGGCATTCACTCCTCTGAAAAGAATCATACCCGGATATCCTTCGTATTCCAGCCAGCGTGAAGCCGTCGAGAATGCCGTCATCGTAGATTCACTGGAGACACGCATGCGCATCATGACGCTCCAGCTGACCAACATACGCAGAATCATTTCCGGGCAGGTTCCGATGCCGCTGGACAGTCTTTTCGCCAGCGGTGGAGTGAAAAATGCCGAGATGACAGCAGAGGCCCTGGAGAACAATGCGGACTCTATTCTCCGCGAGAGGATTGACTCCATAGAGAAATACAGCCTGCATCCTGCCGGCCCGGATTCCAGACTTGAGGGGCTAATCTTCTTTCCTCCGGCGAAAGGCGTAGTGACTGAAAGTTACAATCCTGCTAAGAATCATCCGTTTATAGATATCGCCGTGCAGAACAACAGCGCCATATACTCTGTTCTGGACGGTACGGTTATTGCAGCATACTGGACTGATGACACCGGTTATAACATCCAGATTCAGCACAGCAATGACCTCATATCCATCTACAGGCACAACACCAAGCTGCTCAAGAAAGCCGGGGACAAGGTCAGCGCCGGTACGACTGTCGCACTTGCAGGAGATACTGGAAACATCAGCACCGGGCCGCACCTGCATTTCGAACTGTGGCACAAGGGAGAACCGATAGATCCGGCGCTGTACATTAAATTTTAACAGATTATGCAGAAAAGACGTATCGCAATACTGGGTTCTACAGGCTCCATCGGCGTCCAGGCTCTGGACGTGGTAAGAGAGCACAGGGAACTATTTGACATACAGCTGCTGACAGCAGGCAGCAACTCCAGACTGCTCATACAGCAGGCCATCGAATTTGACGCAGCCTGCGCCATAATTGCCGACGAGAGTCTGTATCACGAGGTTTCGGAAGCACTTACTCCATACGGCATCAACGTGTTAGCCGGAATGAGCTCAATCATGGACGCCATGACCACAGCTGAGAACATAGACATAGTACTCTCCGCCATGGTCGGTTTCCGCGGACTCGCGCCTACCCTTGCAGCGCTACGGTCGGGCAAGGCCGTGGCCATCGCCAACAAGGAGCCGCTGGTGGCAGCAGGCAGCATAGTCATGCAGACCGCCCGGGAGCACAATGCTGCCATACTGCCCGTTGACTCCGAGCACTCCGCCATTTTCCAGTGCCTGCAAGGCGGACATTCTCCCATTGAAAGGATATTCCTGACCGCCTCGGGAGGTCCATTCCTGCGGACACCTCTCTCCGAGCTGAAGAACGTCACGGTAGAAGAGGCGGTGAATCATCCAAGATGGAAGATGGGGCGGAAGATTACCGTGGACTCATCTACCCTGATGAACAAGGGATTCGAAGTGATAGAGGCCTGCTGGCTCTTCGGAGTGGACATCTCGCAGGTAACGGTGGTCATTCATCCCCAGTCCGTAATACACAGCATGGTCGCCTTCCGGGACGGAGCCGTGATAGGCCAGATGAGCCAGCCGGACATGAGACTGCCGATACAGTACGCACTGACATATCCGGAGCGCCTGCCCCTGAACCTCCCCAGGCTGGACTTCTACAAGCTTGGAGGCCTTACTTTCTCTGAACCGGACATGACCAGATTCCCCTGCCTGAGAATAGCCCTGGATGCGATGAAGCGCGGAGGCAACATTCCATGCGCCCTTAATGCCGCCAACGAAGTGGCAGTAGCCGCATTCCTTGACGGGAAGATACGCTTCACTGACATCCCCGTCATCGTCTCCCGCTCAACAGACCGGTGTTCTTTCATCAAAGACCCCGACCTGAATGCTGTCATGGATACTGACAAGGCAGTCAGAGAATATGCATCAACCCTTATACCCAAACGATAATGGACGTTTTGCTGAAAATCATACAGGTTATCCTCTCTCTGTCCCTTCTGGTGCTGGTACATGAGTTCGGCCACTTCATCACGGCGAGGATGTTCAGAGTCAGGGTAGAAAAGTTCTACTTATTCTTTCCTCCGGCCATTTTCAAGTTCAAGCCCAAGGGCAGCGACACTGAGTTCGGCATAGGCTGTATCCCCCTCGGAGGCTTCTGCAAGATATCCGGCATGATAGACGAGTCCATGGACACCGAAGCCATGAAAAAGCCGCCCCAGCCCTGGGAGCTCCGCTCGCGTCCGGCCTGGCAGAGACTCATCGTCATGGCAGGAGGCGTGATAATGAACGTCATTCTGGCCGTCGTCCTGTACATAGCCATCCTCTTCACATGGGGCGAGCAATACATCCGGACATCCGATGCAGTATACGGCATAGAGGTGAGCCCTCTGGCCAAAGAGATAGGCTTCCGCGACGGAGACATCATACTCGCATTTGACGGAGAACCGGCACCGGATAATTTTGCTGAGATTCAGGTAGACATGCTCCGCGAGCAAATCAGCCGTGTTACAGTCCTGCGCGGAGACGACACGGTGGACATCGCCATCGCCCCCGAATACATGCCCGCCATGCTCAACACTCCGGGGATGTTCGGAATCCGCCTGCCGATACTCGTAGGCGGTCTTCCCGACTCCTCCATCAACGCCGGCGCAGACCTTCTTATGGGAGACAGATTCCTTAGCGCCGCAGGCAGACCGGTCACTTACTATCAGGACCTGCAGGCAGTTCTGGCCGACAACGCAGGAAAGACTGTAGACCTCCGGTTGCTGCGCGGAAACGACACTGTATGCGTGCCGATAAAGGTAGGAGCCGACGGCAAGATGGGCGTACTGCTGCAGAGAGACGTGTCCGGAATCAATGTCACCCGGAAAGAGTACAGTCTGCCGGAAGCAATTCCCGCAGGATTCCTACTGACTTTCACCAACATCGGTCATTACATCAAGGAACTTGGACTGATATTTTCCCCTCAGACCGAAGCATACAAGTCCGTAGGCAGCTTCATCACCATCGGCAGCATCTTCCCCTCAAGCTGGGACTGGCAGGTATTCTGGAACATCACCGCACTTCTCTCCATCATGCTGGCTGTAATGAACCTGCTGCCTATCCCCGCCCTGGACGGAGGTCATATACTGTTCCTGATCTATGAAATGATAACCGGACGCAAGCCGTCCGACCGCTTTATGGAAGTGGCGCAGATGATAGGGATGTTCCTGCTGCTTATGATCATGATCCTGGCCTTCGGCAACGACATAATGCGGCTGCTCAGATAACCGAAAAATTTATTCACACCTTAATATAAAGAATATGAGAAACAGAATACTTTTCAAAACGGCCGTCCTGCTGCTGATACCAGCACTGGTACTTTCCTCATGCGGCGGCAACAGGAAGCCCAAGGACCGCACCGACTTTCTGCCCAATATCACCGGCAACTCAGGCGAGGTTCTAGTGGTCGTCAGCAAAGGCTACTGGGAGGGAGAACTCGGCTCCACTCTCAGAAAGATTCTTGCCGGAGAATATCCGTTCCTGCCTCAGAGAGAGCCGGTATTCAAACTGTTCAATGCCACTCCGGGAGGATTCACCGGCAGCTATATGCTGCACCGCAACATCGTAATAGTAAACGTCTCCCCGGAGGTTGACACCACCGGAGTGAGAATCAGCGCCGACGCCTGGGCAAAGCCTCAGGTCATCGTAACCGTCTCGGCGACTACTCCGGAAGAAGCCACCGAACTTATTGTCAACAACAGTGAACTTATCATCAACGCCATAGAACAGGCTGAGCGGGACCGCCTGATAGCCAGCTCCAAAAAGTATGAGGACAAGGAAGTCAGGACGGCTGTAACGGAAAACATCGGCGGCTCTCCCTACTTCCCCAAGGGATTCTCAATGAAGAAAAACACTCCGGAATTCATGTGGATATCACAGGAAACCACCTATGTCAACCAGGGCATCCTTATATTCAAGTTTCCGTACACGGACTCAACTCAGCTCACTCCGGAATTTCTGAAAGACAAGCTGTACGACTTGTGGCAGGCAAATGTTCCCGGTATGCGTGAGAACAGCTACATGACTTTCAACAAGGTCATCGAGCCCGGAATCAAAAACATCAGCTACAAAGGGCAGACGATGGTAGAGATGCGCGGCCTGTGGGAAGTTGAGAACGACTACATGGGAGGGCCCTTCGTATGCCACATATTTCCCGACCAGACCAGAGAGAACATCATCATCCTGAATGCATTTGTATATGCGCCTAAGTATGACAAACGCAAGTACTTACGTCAAGTAGAGTCAATAATTTACTCTTTTGACTGGAAATAATTTGCAAAAAAGTTTGGGAGTTGAGAAAAATTGTATACTTTTGCACTCCCAATCTAACGGTGGATTCGTATAACGGTTAGGACACAAGATTCTCAATCTTGCAATAGGGGTTCGATTCCCCTATCCACTACTTCTTCTTTTTCCCCTATATAATGAGTGAGTCAGTCAGAACACGTTTCGCGCCCAGTCCCACAGGCTATATGCACATCGGGAATCTGCGCACGGCGCTCTTTGCATACCTGTTTGCAAAATCCCAAAACGGAAAATTTATTCTGCGCATCGAGGATACCGATCAGGGCCGCTACGTAGAAGGTTCCATAGATGTCATCTATGACACCCTGCGCACCGCCGGCCTCATCCATGACGAAGGTCCGGATATCGGAGGAGAGTACGGTCCCTACACCCAGAGCGAGCGCAAGGGCATCTACAAGAAATACGCTCTTGAGCTGGTGGAGAAAGGCGCGGCCTACTACTGCTTCTGCCAGAAGGGGGACAAGGAATCCGAATCACAGGAAAGCGGCTATGACCGTCACTGCCGGAATCTCTCACCAGAAGAGGTAAAGGCACAGCTTGATGCCGGCAAGCCATACGTAATCCGCCAGAGGATTCCCCTTGACGGCACTACCTCCTGGAATGACATGGTATACGGAGAAATCTCCGTGGAGAACTCCACCCTCGACGACCAGGTGCTTCTCAAAAGCGACGGTATGCCCACATACAACTTCGCCAACGTGGTGGACGACCACCTCATGAACATCACTCATATCATCCGCGGCTCAGAGTATCTGTCCTCAAACCCCAAGTACCTGCTGCTCTATCAGGCCTTCGGATGGAAGACTCCTGAATACATACACCTTCCGATCATCAACGGCCGTAACGCAGACGGTTCGATAAGCAAGCTCTCCAAACGCCACGGAGCAGTCAGCTTCCAGGCTCTGGTCGAGCAGGGCTATCTGCCACAGGGCATCGTAAACTATATCGCACTTCTCGGCTGGTCTCCCAAGAGCGAGCAGGAGATATTCTCGATGGACGAGCTCATCGCCCAGTTCTCGATCGAGGGAGTTCACAAGAGCCCCGCAGTCTTCGACTACCAGAAGCTGGGCTGGGTAGACGGGCAGCATATCACGGCCCTTGACCCTCAGGTATTCATCCGCGACGCATTTCCTTTTGCAGGCATCACCGGCACATTTCTGGAGCCCAAGTGGACCAAGCTGGCATCCCTGCTCCAGAGCCGCATCACCAAATATTCAGACATCCCGGAGAAGATTGCATTCCTGCTGCAGATGCCTGAATATGATGTAAATCTCTACATACACAAGAAAAATAAATCCACCCTGGAAAGTTCCACTGCGATACTTTCAAGAGCCATAGAATGCCTGGAGGCCCAGGAAGACTGGTCCGAAGACTCACTGCTGGCATCTATGACAGCCCTTGCGGCGGATCTTGGGCTCAAGCTGGGTCCCCTGACCTGGCCCGTGAGAATCGCCCTCTCCGGTCTGATGGCCACTCCGGGCGGAGCAATAGACATACTCTACCTGCTCGGGAAAGATGAGTCGCTCAGGCGTTTGGCAGCCGGCATCCGACTTATATCCAAAGAAAATTTGGTAGATGGAAAATAATATCTATCTTTGCACTCCCAAAATGGTGGCATAGTGCGTAAGGACATAGACACGGAGGATTCGTCTAGCGGCTAGGACTCAAGATTTTCATTCTTGCAACAGGGGTTCGATTCCCCTATCCTCTACCAAATATAAAAAGATTTAAAATGGCAAACCACGCATCAGCAGACAAGCGCAACCGTCAGAATGAGTCGCGCAGATTGCATAACCTCTATTATGC
>DWYD01000003.1 GCA_019118865.1 Candidatus Coprenecus merdipullorum
GTCTGAGGTGTAGATGACGAGGGTGTTGTCCCACAGACCGCTCTCCATCAGGTAGTCGAGGACGCGGCCGATGTTGCGGTCCACGGAGCGGATGACGCTCAGGTAGTCGCTCATGTAGCGGCGGTACTTCCATTCGGCGAGGGCCTTGCCGGTGAGGCTGTCGGCCTTGAACTGCTCGATGATGGGGTCGTAGTAGGCGTCCCAGACGGCTTTCTGCTCCGGGGTCATGTGCCCGGCGATGATGTTTTTACCGTCGCCTCCGCTGCTGTACATGTTCCGTCCGTATTCTTCCAGCTCGGAGCCGGTATGTATCTCGCCCTCCTTGTCGGCCATCTTCAGGTCATAGACTAAGTCCATATGGCGGTCTATCTCCATCTCCTGGGCGGCTGCGGCGGGTCGTCCCTCGTAGTCGTCGTAGAAGTTGTCAGGCAGGGGCAGCTCTGCGTCATCGAAGGCCCCGAGGTCCTGCAGGTCGGGCATCCAGGTGCGGTGGGGTGCCTTGTGGTGCAGCAGCAGGCAGAACGGCTTTTCGGGGTCGCGCTTGTTCTCGAGCCAGTCGAGGGCCAGGTCGGTGGTGATGTCGGTGGCGTAGCCGGGGATGACGCGGCGCTCGCCGTTATCTATAAAGGTGGGGTTGTAGTACTGGCCCTGGCCGATGAGGATGTTCCAGTAGTCAAATCCGGTGGGATCGGAGGTCAGGTGCCACTTGCCGATGACCGCTGTCTCGTAGCCGGCCTGGCGCAGGAGCTTTGGGAAGGTCTGCTGGCTGCCGTCGAAGGTGCGGGTGTTGTCGGTGAATCCGTTCTTGTGGCTGTGCTTTCCGGTGAGCAGGCAGGCCCGGCTGGGACCGCTGATGGAGTTGGCCACGAAGCTCTGCGTGAATATCATGCCCGAGTCCGCCAGCCGGTCGATGTTCGGGGTCTCTATCAGTCCGTGCCCGTAGGCGCCGATGGTCTGATACGAGTGGTCGTCGCTCATGATGTAGATGATGTTGAGCGGTTTGCGGGATTCCTGACCGTCTGCTTCCGAGGCGTCCTGCCCGCATCCGGTGCATACCGTGCAGGCCACGGGCATGGCTATGACGGCCTTTATGGTCCATTTATTTCTGCTCATTGTCTTTTTATTATTTCTGTTATTGTTTGCCGGTATCGCGATGATACGGTAGTTTACCGTCTACAAATGTACGGTATTTTTCGGGAATAGACAATAGGGGGCGGAAGACAGTGGGCAGAAGCCGCACCGTCCGGCAGTACGAAGTACTAAAAGCCGTGCTCCGGATGTGGGGCGCGGCTTCTGCGGTGCGGCAGTCCTGCCGGGGATGCCTATTCGTCAGGGAGCTGGAAGTATATGGGGAAATTAATGGTCACCGGAACAGGCTTTCCGTTTTCGTAGCCGGGAGTCCATGCGGGGGACAGTGATATTACCCTCAGGGCTTCACCGTTCAATTCGTCAATGCCTCTGGTGATGTGGATGTCAGACAGGCTGCCGTCAGGACCGACGATGAATTGAACTATTACCCTACCGGAAATTTTAGCATTCTTGGCTTCTTCAGGGTATTTGAGCTGGCCTGCGCACCATTTTACAAATTCGTTCATGTCACCGCCGTTGAATTTAGGCTTGACATCCACGTCGTCGTAGCGGATAACTTCCTGCTGGACAGCGGGAAGCGCGGCGGGTTCAGTCATTGCGGGTACAGCGGAATCGGAAGAGGAGTTCTGAGTGTCTACGGCTGAGCTGCTGCTCAGGATCAGTGTGAGGAGGGGCAGGCAGGCGAGCCAGGCAAGTGCCGCCCATTTAGAGGTTTTGAGTTTCTGCATCATGGTAATTCGGTTTTTGAGCTTGCAGTGGTTGAAGCTGTTCGCGATCAGGAAACGTCTGTCTCCCACAGCTTTTCTGACAAGCAGGAGTTGATATTGAGTAGCATCGATGCCATGTTTTAGGACAGCCTCGTCGGTCTCGTACTCGTGCAGCATCCGCAGCTCCGAGAGCATTATCCACACGAGTGGGTTGAACCAGTAGAGGGCGCAGACGAGCGACATCAGGAGTATGTCGGCGGAGTGGCGTAGCCGGGTGTGCATGTACTCGTGCAGCAGTATTTCCGGGTGCCGTTCATAGTCGCTGCGGCTGATTACTATGTGGTTGAGAAAACTGAATGAGGGCAGTGCGGTTCCGGGTGTGTGGACCTTGCGGCCCTTGTAGCGGAATCCCGGATTGTCCCTGATGACCCGGAGGATCCTTAGCAGGGACAATCCGGTGAAGGTCAGGGCAGCGGCGCATCCTGCGGCATATACCCACAGTAGGAGGGTTCTCCAGTCGAAGCCGCCGCTGACGGCCGTTCCGACCTCCTCCGGGCTTCCCGTCGCCAGCGCTTCGGAAATGACAATCCGTGGCAGCGGCAGCACCTCAGCGGGAGAGGGCAGCCCGAGCATTGCCGCCGCACCTTCCGCATTGAACCTCAGGAGCGGCAGCAGCATGCAGACGGCCGTCCCCGCCAGCAGGATTATCCTGTTCAGGCGGAAGAGCGTTGTCCTCCTCATGAAAAGCATGAAGAAGGCGTAGAATGCCGTAAGCAGCAGCGTGCTTCTGATGAGCCAGGGTATCATTTTCTCTTGTTTTTATTTTTACCTTCTATCTCGGCTATCAGGGCCTTCAGCTCGTCGAGCCCCATTTTCTCCTCCTCCACGAACTGCGATACTAAGCTGCTGTAGGAGTTGCCGTAGTACCTGGACACCACGTCCCCGACGGTGCGGCCGCGGTACTCCCGCTCGCTGACGGCGACGCTGTAGAGGAAGGAGTTGGCCATGGGCCGGCGCACTACGAAGCCCTTCTCCTCCAGGAATTTGACCTGAGTAGCCACAGTGTTGTAGTTGGGCCGCGGCTCGGGCATTGCCGCCACTATGTCGCGGATGAACATGTCCCCGTTCTTCCAGAGGATGTTCATGACTTCTTCTTCCTTTGCGGTGAGTCTCTGTTTCATGATTTTTCCTTTTACGGTGCAAATACAATAAAAGTTTTCGTTACTCCTAATATTTTTAGGAGTTTTCCGAAAAATTTTCGTAAAACCTTATTTCGGCTCTGCCGCGAACAGGTCGTCAAGCACTATTTCATTCTGTATCATGCCGGACCATGCGTTCGGCTTGAGGCCGTAAGTGGTGACCATGGTGAGATGCAGGGCCTTTCGGGTTTTCGTGGTCGTTCTGAACAGTTCCCTGCGTTCCTGCATCTGGTCGAGATATTTTTTCGTTATCTCAAACGGGCCTGAGGAGAATTTCATCTCGCATAGATTGACTGTCTGGTCACGGCGGTCGATGATCAGGTCTATCTGACCTCCTTTGTGACCGTCTGCAGGAGCGGTGTTCCATGAAGATACGGAACTCTGGATGCCGGATATTCCGAGTCCGGCTTTTATTTGGGGGATGTGGTGAAGACAAAGCTGCTCGAAGGAATATCCGCTCCACGTTCTGCGCTCGGGAGAATCTATCATGTTGGACCACAGATGTCCGTCTGCAGCAGTTGTGTTGCGGACGAACCGCAGGTAGAACAATGTGTATAGGTCTGACAACTGGTAGATGGCATCCCTTTCCTTTTTCCCGAAAGCGTAATATTTGCGTATGAAATCACATTGGCAGAGATTTTCCAGTACCTGGGAGAAGTTGCCTCCTTCCGGCAGTTTAAGGGACGACATCATCTCTGAGCGCGTCATGCCTCTGGCTTTTCTGCTCAGCAGTTCCACCGTACTGCGGTATATGGCCGAGTCGTTGAATAAAGAGCGGAACAGAAAAGAGTACTCGTCCCTCAGCATGGCGTTTTCTGAGAAGAACAGCCGGTCAGTATTCTGTGCCGGACTGAGCCCTTTCTCGAGCATCTGTAAATAAAAAGGTGTGCCTCCAAGCGTCATATAGGTCTCGGCTATCTGATAGCGGTTCCATACCATTCCCTTTGTTTTCAGAAACTCTTCCGTCTCGGCAAGATTGAAAGGAGCCAGTTTCATCCTGTAGGTGACACGGTTGTGCAGCCCGCCCTTGGCCCCTATGATATGTGACAGCATCCAGGTTGTCGCGGATCCACAGATAATCAGCTTCAGCCCCGGCTGGTCCGCACCCCAGCTGTTCCAGAACAGATCGAATGCTTTCAGAAAGCCGGACCGGGGAGTGTCAAGCCATGGCAGCTCGTCGATGAATACTACGGTACGGTTCTTTTTAAGAGACTTTATATAGTGTTTGAGCTGGTCGAATGCGTCAAGCCACCCGGGAGCCGTGGGATAGGGTATGCCGGAGTACTCCTGCAGCTGTTTGTTGAAGAATGCAAGCTGTTCCTGTTTGGTTCCCTCATAGATGCCGGTTACGTAGAAATCTATTTTATCCCTGAAAAAATTCTTAACAAGAAATGTCTTGCCTATCCTTCTCCTTCCGTATACGGCTATAAGTTCTGCTTTATCAGATTCGTAGCAGTTTTTAAGTGCTGCACATTCCTTAGTACGTCCGATGATTTTAGTTGCCATGGTGAATCATTTTAATTTATCCGCAAATATATAAAAAATTGAGTTAAGGATGAGCAAAAGTAAATAAAGCTTATCCTTAACTCGTATTTTTGACCACTTAAGGATGAGTAATCAGAAAAATTCACGAAAATCCTTGTAGATTAAAATATTAGTGGTATATTTGCAGCCCGCGAAAAGTGCGCGGAGACTATTAGTTCATTGATTAACAACAAATTAATTAAACCAATGCCTGGATTAATTGGAAAAAAAATCGGAATGACTTCCGTTTTCGATGCTGATGGGAAGAATATCCCATGCACCGTTATTGAGGCTGGTCC
>DWYD01000029.1 GCA_019118865.1 Candidatus Coprenecus merdipullorum
ACCTATTCAGTAAAAATTTAAAACGAATTAATCAACTATCTTAAAATCATAAATTTATGGCACAGAAACACGGAAACAAATACGGAATTCACAGAGTAATCGAACCCAAGGGAGTCCTCCCTCAGCCCGCAAACAAGCTGGACAACAACATGGACGAGATCTATGACAACGAGATTCTCATCGACGTCCAGACTCTCAACATCGACTCTGCTTCCTTCACAGATATATCCAACCGCGCCGGCGGCGACCCCGAGAAGATCAAGGAGATCATGTTCGACATCGTGGCCAAGCAGGGCAAGCACCGCAACCCCTGGACAGGTTCAGGCGGAATGCTCCTCGGTACAGTAGAGAAGATCGGTGATGCCCTCAAGGACAAGATCGACCTCAAGCCCGGTGACAAGATCGCCACCCTCGTATCCCTGTCCCTGACTCCTCTGCGCATAGATAAGATCAAGGAGATCCGCGCAGATGTGGACCAGGTGGACATCGACGGCAAGGCCATCCTCTTCGAGAGCGGTATCTACGCCAAGATTCCCGCTGACCTGCCCGAGAAGCTAGCCCTCTCCGCACTCGACGTAGCCGGTGCCCCCGCCCAGACAGCCAAGCTGGTTAAGCCCGGCGACACAGTCCTGATCATCGGAGCCGGCGGCAAGTCCGGAATGCTCTGCTGCTATGAGGCCAAGAAACGCGCAGGCGTGACCGGTAAGGTAATCGGTCTGTGCCACAGCGAGAAGAGCACCAAGAGACTGCAGGACCTCGGCTTCTGCGACTATGTATTCTCAGCCGACGCTACCCAGCCCGTACCAGTACTCGAGAAGATCGAGGAGCTTACAGGCGGTCAGATGTGCGACATCACCATCAACAACGTCAACATCCCCGACACCGAGATGACCTCTATCCTCTGCACCAAGGACACCGGTCTGGTATACTTCTTCTCCATGGCCACCAGCTTCACCAAGGCGGCTCTCGGAGCAGAGGGTGTAGGCAGCGACGTGACCATGCTCGTGGGCAACGGCTACACCAAGGGCCACGCCGAGATTACCCTGCAGGAGCTCCGCGAGAGCGAGAAGCTCAGAAAGATATTCACCGAACTCTACGCCTAATCCTTCCTGCCCATGGTGAATACATCGCGTAGGAAAGTCCTGTTCCCGGAAGTGACCGACGAACAGTGGAATGACTGGAAATGGCAGGTCAAGAACCGCATAGAGACTCTTGACCAGCTCAAGAAATACATAAAGCTCACGCCCGAGGAAGAGGAGGGAGTCCGCAAGACTCTCTCCACCCTCAGGATGGCCATTACTCCTTACTACCTGTCCCTGATTGATCCGGACGACCCTTATTGTCCTATACGCAGACAGGCCATACCCACGGCCGCCGAGACCTTCCAGGCCCCCGAGGACCTGCTGGACCCCCTGCATGAGGACGAGGACTCCCCGACACCCGGCCTGACCCACAGGTATCCCGACAGAGTGCTGATGCTCATCACCGACATGTGCTCGATGTACTGCCGTCACTGCACCCGCCGCCGTTTCGCCGGACAGAAGGACGCCGAGTCGCCCAACGACAGGATAGAGAAGTGCATAGAGTATGTCGAGAAGACTCCCGTAGTCCGCGACGTGCTTCTTTCCGGAGGTGATGCGCTGATGGTCAGCGACGCCAAGCTGGAGTACATCATCAAGAGGCTGCGGGCCATCCCCCATGTGGAGATTATCCGCATCGGCTCCCGTACTCCCGTCGTATGTCCTCAGAGGATTACCGACGACCTGTGCAACATGCTCAAGAAGTACCACCCGATCTGGCTCAACACCCATTTCAACCATCCCAACGAGGTGACCCCCGAGTCGGCCGCTGCCTGCGCAAGGCTCGCCGACGCCGGAATACCCCTCGGCAACCAGTCCGTCCTCCTGCGCGGAGTCAACGACTGCGTGCATGTGATGAAGCATCTGGTGCACGAGCTGGTCAAGATGAGGGTGAGACCTTACTATATCTACCAGTGCGACCTGTCGATGGGTCTCGAGCATTTCCGTACCCCCGTATCGAAGGGTATCGAGATCATCGAGGGCCTCAGGGGACATACCTCCGGCTTCGCAGTGCCTACCTTCGTGGTGGACGCTCCGGGCGGAGGCGGCAAGACACCCGTCATGCCCCAGTATGTCATCTCCCAGTCGCCCGGCAAGGTGGTGCTCCGCAACTTCGAAGGTGTCATTACGACCTATACAGAACCGCCTGAGTATCACAACGAATGCCACTGCGAGGACTGCCGTCACAAGGGCGAGAAGTCCGAGGGTGTGGCAACTCTGCTCGAGGGAGTCAGGATGACCATCGAGCCCACTGAGCTCAAGCGCAGGGAAAGGCACCACAGCAAATAGTTATTTGAAACAGTACAGATGCCGTTTGTCCATGAGCTGTTGAAGTACCGGAGCGTGGCCGTGGTGGGCATGGAGAAGAACTGCGGTAAGACCGAGTGTCTCAACTACATTCTCCGCAGCCTGCCTTCCGACGGCCCGGGAGTCTGCGTGACTTCGATAGGACTGGACGGGGAGAGGACGGATCAGGTGACGGGCACCGCGAAGCCGGAGATAATCCTCCGCAGCGGAATGTTCTTCGCCACATCCGAGACACACTACCGCTCCCGCCGCCTGGTCTCGGAGATAGTGGACGTCTCCGGCGAGACGACAGCTTTGGGCAGGCTGATAACAGCGAAGGTGGCTCTCGAGGGGAAGGTAATCCTCTCGGGGCCCTCTTCGACGTTATCCCTGAAAAGATGGATGGACAGCATCTCCGGCTTTGGAATCGGACTGACGATAATCGACGGAGCTCTCTCGCGCAAGAGCAGCGCGTCTCCGGCTGTAAGTGAGGCAATGGTGCTGGCTACCGGCGCCGCTCTCTCGTGCAGCATGCCCGCATTGGTGGACAGGACCGCGTTCTGCGTGGAGATGATCCGGCTTCCGGAGGTGGAGGAGCAGAAATTTCCCGAGGAGCAGACCCTTACGGTATCCTCGATGGCTCAGGAGGTGGAACTCGCCCCTGAGGTGAGGAGGGTGGAGGTGTCCGGAGCATTGACCGACAGGCTTCTGGCCCGTCTGCTGACGGAGCGGAGGCTGCCGGAGATAGAGGTGGCGGTTGCGGATTTTACCCGGATCTTCATCTCTCCGGATAGCTGGAGGCGTTTTGTCAGGACAGGCGGACGGCTCCGGGTGCACAGGCGGACAGTACTGCTGGCCGTATGTGTCAATCCTTTGGCTCCCAACGGTTACCGACTTGACTCAGACCTGCTTTGCAGGACGCTTTCCGATAAGATCCAACTGCCGGTTTACGATATAAGACGACAATGTGAAGATGAAGCTTAGAGACATCATAGATTCTCCCTGCGGACTGCGGTATGTGATAGATTCACTGCCGCTGGCCTCGGGCTATTCCCTCAGGTATCTGATGGATACTGAGGCGCTTACTGCCCGTGAGGACATAGCCGCCGCATATTCGCGCATGCGGGAGCATCTGTCCGCCGCCGGGGACGGGAATCTGGTGTCCATGCTTCATTCCATACTGTGCAGTCTGAAGGATATCTCCCACACTCTTAGCCGGATAGAGGCAGGAAACACCGTCGATGACATTGAGCTCTTCGAGGTCAAGGCCCTTATCCTGCTCGGACGGAGGGTATCGGCTGTCCTGGAAAAGGCCTCACAGACGTCCATAGCGCCCCGTACCGGCGATCTGGAGGATGCCCTGAAGGTCCTGGACCCGGACGGGACGGAGATAGCCTCATTCTACATTTACGACTCCTATTCTCCCGAGCTGGCGGCCCTCAGGGCCGATATCCGCAGGGAGGCGGATGCTGACCGCAGGACCGACCTGATGGACAGGGAACAGACCCTGGAGGCCGGAATCCGGGAGAGGCTCTGCCATGCCCTGCATCCTTCCGTGCCCGCACTGCGGAGGCTACAGGAGGAGCTTGCCCGGCTGGATATTGTCCTGGCCAAGGCCGTTCAGCTGCTGAGGATGCGGCTCTGTATTCCGGAGATTTCCACTTCGGGCG
>DWYD01000004.1 GCA_019118865.1 Candidatus Coprenecus merdipullorum
GTTGAGGATCAGACGGCTCTCGAGGATGGCGGGAGCGTTGTCAGTGACGATGATGGTTCTCCAGGGGGTGGTCTGGGGTGTCTGGACGTGGCCTCTGTTACCGAGGGCGTCGGGCACGAGATGGGAGACGAACTTGGTACGGCCCTCTCCGGCGTCCTGCACCTCAAGCTGCATGGCGGGGAAGTTGACTAAGGCCGCCTCATGGATGTTGACGTAGAGCCCGCCGCCATCGCGCTTGAACATCACCGGGGTCTGTACTCCGGGTACGGGCATGGGGCAGATACAGGCGTTGCCGCTGCGGTCGAAGTCCGGGTAGAGGGCGGCTATCCGGCTCATGGGCGAGGTCTCGTAGATGAACTCGTTGGAGTCGTAGTCTCCGGCTATCCAGAAGGTGGTGAGGTCCTCGTGGAAGGTGAATTCGGTGAGTTCGTTACGGACAATGAAGTAGCCAAGGGTCTTCTGCTTGGGGAACTCGTAGCGGAAGCCGAGGCCGTCGTTGAAGAGGCGGAAGCGGATGACTATCGTGCGGTCTCCGTCCGTTTCTGTGCCGAATGCTGAACTCATGGGCTGGCGGAGGTACACGGCCAGTTCGTTGTGGTGGTCGCGGATCTCTTTCTCCTCACCCCAGACGGGCTCCCAGGTGTAGTCGACTGTCGTGCGGGCGGTGCTGTCCAGTATGAATCCATCACGCATCTGTGAAGGCCGGAGGACGGTGTTGCTTTCCTTGACTTCCCAGCCGTTCATGAAGGGCTGGATGTCGCTGACTCCGCCCTCGTGGCGTATGTCGAATCCGAGGCGGCTGTCATCTATGACATTCTGTCCGTTGAATTTCAGGGAGTAGAAGGGTTCCCCTTTGTCTGTAAGATAGAAGTTGAGCTCCAGTTTCTTGTCAGGTGACAGCAGGCTCAGGCTGTCGCTCTTTGCGGCTCCTGCTCCGGATGCCGCCATCGCAGCCGCACTCATCATCATCGCGGTCGCGCTCATTGCAAGCAGTCTTTTCATCTCAGTTTGTGTTTTATAATTGCTAACAAAGATATTACAAATCGAAGACAAATCCGGGAACAAAACGATTATTTGGGATGAAATGACGATAAACATGGATGAATTTTTATAAGTTTGCGCCCGGTTTAATATCTGAAATATGAAATGGCCGCCGGCAGATCCGCTCAAAGTACTCAGAGGCTCTCCCGTAAGGCGCTGGACAATATAAAAAATTACTTAAATTTGTAGGATAGAAACCAACTTCTAAAAATAACCAGGTTATGAAATTCAAATTTGCTATTTCCGTGGTAGCCGTACTGGCTGCTATGACTGCCGTGAGCTGCGGCAACAATAAGAACTCTTCGGCCAAGTCTGAGGACAAGTCCGCCGAAGCAGCTGCAACAGCAGTACAGGCCGACGAAAGGGGTTATATCGTCAAGGTCGGCGACCAGGTTCCCGATTTCGACCTGCAGATGCTGGACGGCACTACCCTCAACATCAAAGAGCTGCAGGGTAAGGTCGTAATGCTTCAGTTCACCGCCAGCTGGTGCAGTGTGTGCCGCAAGGAGATGCCTCACATCGAGAGCGAGATATGGCAGAAGCTGAAAGACAACCCCGAGTTTGCCCTCTACGGCATAGACCTGAAGGAGACACCCGAGGTGACCGCTGATTTCGCCAAGGCCATCCCCGTGACCTATCCCCTGACCCTCGATCCTGAAGGAGAGCGTTTTGCCCTCTTCTGCGACAAGGGTGCCGGAGTGACCCGAAACATCATTATCGACCGTACCGGCAAGATCATCATGCTGACCCGCCTCTATGACGAGGCCGAGTTCGCCTCCATGGTCAAGCTCATCAACGAGGAGCTCGCCAAGTAACCTTGTTCTGGAACGCCTGTGCGTATCTCTAAATTTGTTGTTGCAACCATAAAACTTTTAAAAAATTTGTGGTTGCAGCCATAAATTGTATTTGTATTAATTAAGTCCGTCGCGGGGATTGGCGGTGGCCCGGCGGTAGAAGACGGCGGTGACGATCAGTGCAGTGACGGCTGATACGGCCACGAGGGCAAGGGCAAAGACCCAGGGGCTGATATGGACGCGGTCGACGAAGTTCTGCAGCCAGCGCGAGGTGATGATGGCCGCTATGGGGCAGGAAAGCGCGAAGCAGATGAGGACAATGGTACCGTAACCGATATTGGCCCGCTCGAGGATGGAGGCGACGCTGGCTCCGAAAATCTTGCGGACGGCGGTCTCCTTCCTGCGGTACTCGGTGTCGAAGAGCACCAGGCCGATGACTCCGCATAGAGCTAAGATGGCGGCAATGACGCTGAACGCCACCACGAGGCGGGATGTGCGGATCTCATTTTGGTACAGATTGTTCTGTATGGTATCGTAGAACTCTACCTGTGATGGCCAGTAGGGGTCGGCCTCGCGTATGAGGGACTCTATATCGGACGCGGCCTGGAACGCATTGCTGCCGGCAGTGATGCGGAAGTAAAGCACTCCGTTAACCCCGCTGTATATGCCGGAAGGAATGAATGCAATGGGGGTATTGGGCTCGCGGACCGAGTTGAATCGGACATTTTCGCATATGCCTATTACCTCACCGGTCTCCGGAAGGATGTCACCGGGCATGATTCCGAACTGGTCCATCATGTATCGGGTCACTACCGTGACTCCGGCAGAGTCATACTGGTTGAAGTTGCGCCCTTCCACCATCTCAATGCCCATGACATCCATGAACTGCGGGTCCACTCCGATAAAGTACATATGGATTTTCTCCCCGTTGTAATCGATGCCTTGTGTGCTGTAGGAGTCCGAGGCACCGACTTTCTCTGAGGAATAGGCTATGCCGGCTATCGAGGGGTATTTCTGTGCGGAGCTGCGGAGCATATCCATTTTTGCGGTGATGGTGGCACTGGCGTTGGCGACAGCTATCTCGTCCTTGTCGAATCCCAATATGGTGTTGCGCATCAGCCGGTTCTGCAGCAGCACGAAAGTCATGAACACCAGTGTTACGAAGGCTACTGTGTACTGGATGCCGCTCATCACGTTGCGGAACGTGCGTCCGCCCTTCGAGAGGCCGAAATCTCCCTTGAGCACCAGTGCCGGGGCAAATGAGGTGGCGTACCAGCTCGGATACAGTCCGGCAAGGATTCCGGCCGCAATGGTGATGACACTGACCGTGACGATGATACCGATGCTGTGAGCCGTGAACAGCCCTTTCAGGATGTTGGCGCTGACCAGCATCGGGGATATCCAACCGGCCAGCAGGAAGGAGATGATCAGGGCGATGAGTGCAATGACGACTGTCTCCATAGTCAGCATCCAGCGCAGCCTGGAGGTGGATGCGCCCACTACTTTCTGGGTATTGATGCTCCGGATGCGCACCGGGGCGAGGGAGGTGAAGAAGTTGGCGAAATTGATCACTCCAGAGAGGAGCACCAGTATGCCGATGGCCGTCAGCAGGATGGTCGTGCTGCGGCTGCCGCTGTAGAACACCCTGCCGTCTCCGCCCTGCTCCATGAAGTATATGTCCTCCATCGGCACGAGCTCTATGGGGCTCATCCAGCTCAGGGAGAAGTCGAAGTTGGAGTTGAACTCGTTCTCTACCAGGGACGCGGATTCCCGGGAATCCAGCAGCAGGTAGCAGATGAAGTTCGCCCCTCCGTAGGTGTAGGGCGTCACTCTTTCATCCACTGCGAAATAGATGCTGTTCTGCAGGTTGCTGTTGGAGGGGAAGTCCTCGTAGACGGCTCCCACAGTCAGCTCGCCTTCCGGGAAGAACCAGTTGCCGTCGGTACGCAGGGTCTTGCCGACAGCATCCCCTTCGAAGAGATTCTCGGCCATGCTCTGGGGAATGATGGCGGTCTGGGGGCGGGTCAGGGCCTCCGGATCTCCGCTTGTCAGACGGACTCCGAATACTTTCATGAAGTCCGGCTGCACCATGTCGCATCTCAGCTCGTATCCGTGCGGTTCACCGGCAGCATCGTTGATGTAGAACGGCAGCTTGCCCAAGTAGGGCATGAGCATCGTTCCGGCCTCGATGTGGGCCGAGGAGTTGATGACGTCCCGGGCGAAAGCGTTGGGCAGGATACTGCGGAAAGTCTCGTCGTTCCCGGGGCAGTCCACCCTGAAAATCCTCCCGGAGGTAGGGTAGGAACGGTCGAAGGTGGTCTCGTACTCCACATGGGACATGATGATGATGAATGCGGTGAGGGCCACGACCAGACCGGCGAGATTGATGGCCGCCGGGAGAGGGTATCTTCTGAGGGTATGGCCCAGATTTCTGAGTATTAGTTTCAACATGGCAGGCAGTTTGTTGCGGTTTATCTGCAAGTTTGTTTTCAAAAGCTGTGCCGGATCCAGACAAAAAGCCCGGAACAAGAGTCTGTTCCGGGCCGAAATGAAAATAACGCATGAACTGGAGGTTCTATTCCTTGATGCAGCGTATGGGCTGTGCCATGGCCCTGTTACCTGGAGAGTTGTTCATTGTTGTAAGATATGGGCTGCTGACTACTCTTTCTGAGAAATAGTATATTTTGGATGGATCTATTACATCTTCCCTGATCTGTTCGGTGGATGTCCAGCACATCATGCTGTTGATGAGTACCAATACGCCGGTAATGTCTTCTCTGCAGCCTTGGGCCGGATACCAGGCAGTGAACCCGTCTCCATCCAGGGATAAGCCGTTTTTCACCACGTCGAATTCAGCGTTGACTATGTCTGAGAAGTCCTCGGAAGAAGGTACGCGCCATCCTGCAGGGCAGGGGTCCGTATCGGTTTTCTGTTCTGCCCACTTTGTTTCCGCGGGGTCGAGAATCCAGTTGCTGGACGGGGCGCAGAACATAGTCATAGGTTCGCTGATGCCTCTGGATGCGTCAGCTCCTTCCCCGATGAATTTCCAGGACCTGCCGAGTTTCTCATTGACAATTGTCTCTGCCTCGGCTGTTGCGAATGCGATGTTGTCTGTGGCTTCATTCAAGGTGCCGCCGTATATCGGATCCTTTCTTCCCCACTGGTACAGCATGCCGTAGGCATCAGTAGATCCCGGTTCAGTCCCGTAGGCTCCGATAAACCGGTCCATGAATTCTACGCCGTTGGGGTAGATGTGTGAGCCGGGAGTTTCTGCCGCCCATATGTGCCAGGACCAGACTATATTGCCGGAAGCATCCAGGGCAGCGAGCACCAGGTTGCCTCTTTGGCCGGTAGATGTGAAGTAGACGGCTCCGTCCCTATACTCGATATTTGTCAGTATATCCTGTGATTCAGAATCTGAAACAGGGCTGGTGGCCCATAGCCAGTCGACTGACGCGATGCCGTCTATCTGTCCTCCGTTTACTTTGCCGGTATTGAAAAACCAGTGTCCTTCTGTTGTAGGCACTATGTAGCAGTTGGCGTATTCTCCCAGGTCTGTATATGTTATTTCGGCTGCTTCTTGTCTTACGTATACAGTATCATATGCTGACGAGTAGGAGAGAATTATGCCGGCAGTCCTTGCCTTTGTTTCCGTATTTGCGCTGACGGTAAACGATACGGCGTCATTCCCGACTGTCACTCCGCTTATCCATTCGGCTTGTGGCTCTGCCTTGAGTATTTCATTTTCCACCGGATTCTCTACGGTATAGGTAAATCCGGCTTCGCCTCCCTCAGATGATACATACACTGTATCCGACTGAACGGTTATACCGGGCAGAAGGTCCGGCTTAAGGTTCTTGTTGCACGACGGCAGGAGCAGGGCAACTGCCGCAAGGCAAAGAATAATGGTAGTACTTGACTTCATCATGGCTTTAGTGTTTTGTGTGTTGTTTTAATGGTTGTGCGACATCTTGTCCGGATGTCAGGAACAAATATAATGACTTCTTACAGATTGCAATCCATGTCTTATTATACAAAATATATACATGTCAATATTATATATTCACAATATATATACTGCCTAGTGGTTGTACTTTGACAGAAATGCCTGGAGTGATACGGTACGGTCATTGATTCCCAGTTTGTTTCTGAGCCTGAATCTGGCAATGTCTATGCTGTGGGGGGACTGTTTTGTGATTTCTGCAATCTGTTTTGTCGTCAGGTTCATATTCAGCAGGACGCACAGTCTTCTCTCGTTGAGGGAGAGGTCCGGAAAGTCTTTCAGGAGCTTTACGAAGAAGGTGCTGTTGAATTCCGGTACGAACTGGTCTATTTCCTTCCAGTTTTCCGTGCTGATGGCTTCCTTCAGGTCTGAACATACAGCTGCTATTTCCTTGTGCAGGGCCTCGTCATTGAAATGATAGCTCATGCGGGTCAGCCGTGAAACTGTCTCCTGCATCATTGAGTCCATTTTGGACTGCTGCAGCTCTTTCAGTTTGATGATGTCGTTTCTGTTGTTCAGCGACGCTTCTTTGGCCTGTATCCGGATGGCCCTTCGGTAGAAGTAGATGATGGCAAGGATGGTAAGTAACAGAAGTACCAGTATTGCAGACATCAGAAGGACGTTCTGGCGGTTTTTTTTATGCGCCAGCAGCTCCAGCTGGTGCGAGAGCATCAGCTCGTTCTCGTACTTGAAAAGGGATATGTACATGCTTTTAGTCCCCATGGCCGAGTCTATGCCGTGTGCTTTCAGGAGAGACGAGTAGGCATTTTCCATGTTCCCCAAGTGCATGTAGATGTGGTGCAGCCTCGTATAACACTCGTTGAGATACAGTTCGAATTCTCCTTTGGAGAAGTAACCGACAGCTTTGTTGTACTCTTCTGCTGCCTTGGAATATTCTCCAGTCATGTAGTGGCACAGGCCTATAGTTGAGAAATATCTTCCCGATATATTGATGTCGTCCAGCCTTTCGGCAATACTTTCAGCCCCGTTAAGGAGCCTGTACAGGGCTGTTGGAATAGAGTCATTGATATTGTGGACATTGAGAGCGACGGGAAGTAGATTCATCAGTACGTTCAGCCAGACTTCTTCATCGCCTGAAGAGCGGGTCAGTTCCAGACATTCTGTTATGTACCGGTCGGTCAGAGCAGTGTCGGCGTTTGCGCCGGCAAGGACTGCCTTGTTGTTGAGCATCTTTATCAGCAATGTAGTGTCCTGGAGCATTATTGCGCCTTCTCCGAAAAGTTCGAGATATCTTGAGGAACTTTCGTACTCTTCGCAGATGTAGTATATCTGTGCCAGGCTGTTGTAGCATTTCAGAATATTGTAAGTGTCCTTTTCGGCTTCGTATATTCTGAGTGCGTCTACAGTATAGCCCAGTGTGAGATGGTACTGGCCTTTCATACAGTACATGTCTCCCAGTCTGTATTTGGCATCAGCCAGTTCACGCATGTATGACAGTTCCTCATAGACAGGAACAGCTGTCTCCAGGCATTCTATTGATTCTGAAAACAGATATCTGTCGGAATAGCTTCTGGAAAGGGAGTCTGCCTTTAAGGCTGCTTCCAGTGTCTGGCCGGAGCATATGCCGTAAATTCCACAGGCAAGTATGAATGTAAGTAAAAGGTGTCTCACGTGATGGATTATATAGTCTCAATTAAGGCGGGCCACACGGATTCCGCCTTTTTTTACGTATTCCCGGAGGGTGCGGGCTTCCATGACTGTCCTGCCTTCCCGCATGGAGGCGTGGATGAAGTGCAGGCTGCCGTCCCCGGCGCGGCGGGCAATGCCGGTGTGGGTGATGTCCAGGCCGGGTGTACTGCTGATTATGCAGATGATGTCTCCGTCCTGTATATTGGCCTCTGCCTCCCGTATTTTCTCAGCAGGAATGTAATAGTAGGCGGCAGCTGTGTCCAGCCGTTCTTCGGTCCTGCGTATCTGCTCTGCGGCCGCGGTCCCGGCATTTCCCCGAAGCTGGGGATAATTGTCCCTGTGGGAGGACATGAAGGAGAATTCCTGCTCCAGCGGGATGCCGCCGAGCTCCTCGCTCACCTCCCGTAAAATGCCGTTGTCCCGGGCCTGCAGCAGCCATTCAGAGGTGTAATGCAGCCTCGAAGGATAGCCGCTGATGATGCCGTTGCGGTAGCGTAGGGTGCGGAGCATGGTGCAGAAGTCCTCAAATGGAGGAATGCCGCCTCCTGGATTGTCCTTCATCCCGGGATTGTCCTTCAGCAGAAGGGTCATTGCGGTGCAGGCTTCCACCAGGAGGATGCAGTCGGTCTCCCTCAGGTTGACCGTGAGATGTTCGGGGGTGCTCTCGAGTGTGCCGCCTTTGTATGGTGTACCGCAAAGGGCTTCTGCGGCAGCTGTCATTATCTCTCCGGAGGGACGGCCGGCAAGGGGCAGGAGTTTCTGCATGGTCCGGGCGTAGATGAGGGAGTCTTCGGGAGTCGTGCTGACCGCAACGGTGGTGTTGGCCCTGAAAAGGGAGTAGGCGGCCTGGAGTATCTTGTTGCGCAGGAGGACGGGGTAGTCCGGATTGTCCTGGAGGAATTTCTGAACTTCCTGCCATGCCTCCGGACTGCGGTGGCTGCCGAGCAGGGCTCCTGCCCAGTTGCGCGGGAAGAAAATGTCGCCGGTGCGCTGGACTTCCTCGAGGATGTCGAGGCCGGGACGGATGTATCTGACGGAGGAGGACTCGCGCAGGGGGTGGTTGAGGTAGCTGAGTATGGAGGCTGTCCAGGGCTCTATGCGCCGGTTTTCGGCCTGCATGAGGCTTTGGAAGAGGGTGTCGCGGGCAGCTTCGTCAGGATTTACCGCTCTGGAGATGTAGTCGAAGCGGCGGAGCCGGTCGGGGTCGGTCAGGCGGGCCCGTTGCGTGGCGAGTATGTGTCCGGCCCGATCCGGGAAACGGATGGCGAGTTCCCATGCGAGGGAAGTGTAGTTGTTCTCGCTGTACAGGGGCTCGCTTTGGGTCTCCCAGATGGCGTACAGGCTGTCGCAGAGAGCGGCGGTTGTGAGTCCGGACGGCAGGGAACGCAGGAGAATCGTGCGGATGGGTTGCTCGGGATGGGTGTGGGCCAGAGTCCACAGCCGCTGCTCTACGGCCTCGCGGTCTGTCCCGTTGAGGTCGTCCATGGCCCGGCCGAGGAAACCGGAAAGGGAGGAGGCGGTGAGCTGGTCGGTCTCCTTCTCCAGGCCGGCGAGGATGGAACGGCTCCAGTCCCGGGCGGATATCAGGCCGGCGAGGTAGTTCTCCTGGAGGTTCATCAGAGTGGCGAAGCGGGCGGTGCCGTCCTGTATTTCAGGCCAATGGCCGAGCAGCCACCGTGCGGATTCCCGTGGCAGGATGAACCGGCCGTATCCCCGGCCGTCGGTGTTGGGCAGGATGTAACGCGCTCCGGTAAGTCCGGTGCCTGAGGGTGTGCCGGTCGCATGGGGCACGATGGGTACGGCTATTTCGGCGGCGTCCATGCGAACTTCCGTCTGTACGGATTGAGTACCGTCACTGACCGTTACTCCGAAACTCTGTGGCCAGAGTATGCCGCGTCCGAGCGGGTCGCTCTGGGTGACGGTGAGGCTGTCTCTGTGTTTGCCTGTGATGCGGAATGTGAGGTCCGGCATGCCTTTTTCGTAGACCCAGGCCCGGCTGAAGCCACGCAGGTCGGCAGAGGTGAGGCTGTCGAGGATGCCTACGAGGTCATCCCAGGTGGCGTTGCTGTAGGCATACCGTTTCAGGTAGGTCTGTATGCCCTGGCGGAAGGCATCGCGGCCCATGATCTCTATGAGTTTTTCCATCATTACCGGGGCCTTGTTGTAGATGATCTGGCCGTAGACGAGCCCGGCGTAGCGCAGGTTGGGCAGTTCCTGGGATATGGAGACGGTGCCCTCGGTGCGATCCTCGCTGAGGGCGGCGGTGTTGAACGAGCGCAGGCGGTTCAGCCGGTGGTTGACCTCGGGGTAGAGGGGCTCGGATATCCACGCGGCGAAATGGTTGGCGAAGACCTCCTTGGTCCACACCTCGTCGAACCACTTCATCGTCACCAGGTCGCCGAACCACATGTGGGCGGTCTCGTGGGCTATGAGTTCCGTGCGGGACAGCTCGTCGCTGAGGGTGGGGTTGGGCCCGAGGAACATCCGTCCGTCGTTGTAGAGGGTGGCACCGGTATGCTCCATGCCGCCGTACTGGAATCCGGGCAGGATGATGAAGTCGTACTTGGCGAAGGGGTAGGGCACTCCGGTGTACTCCTCGAGCCACTCGAGGGACGCGGCCACCTGGGCGAAGATGTCGTCGAGCTGGGCCGTCTTGACCGTATCGGTCTCGCGGTAGTAGGCGCTGAAACGGTGGCGGCCGTCATCGTAGTCCCTCTGGAAGAACTCACCGGCCACGAATGAGAAGAGGTAGGTGCTCAGGGGCTCGGTCTCGGAGAAGGTGATCAGCTTGCGGGTACCCTCTTCGGCCGGTAGGTTCTCTTCCTTGTCCACATAGGTGTTGGATACGGCTTTCCATGTCATCGGAACTTCGAGTGACAGGGTGTAAAGTGCTTTCATGTCCGGCTGATCGAAGCAGGGGAAGAGGGTGCGGGCCCGGTCGGGTACCAGGAGAGTGTACAGGAACTCGTCGTTGCGGTTCAGGGACTGGTCTCCGGCAGTGAATACGATATCCACCGTATTTTCCCCGGCCCTGGTCAGCGCCGCCGGTATGACGATGTGCTCGTTCTGAATGAAGCAGCACGGCTGCGGCAGCGTCCCGTTGATGCTGACCTCATGTACGCTCGAAGCCGGCTCCCTGAAATCCAGCACGATATCTGCCGGAGCGTCAAGTTTAATCCTGACGGTAATCCACCCGTCGACCCTCTCCGTGCGTTCTTCCGGTATGTCGAAATGCAACCGGTACCGTACATCCGTGTAAGTGGCTTTCCGCCACCGCGCCAGCTCCTGCGGCACACCTGTGTCAGGAATGTTTATTGTGTCGCCTGGACTTAATATGTTGGCAGACATGCCTGTGTGAGTGGCTAAAACAGCCATCAGGCAGAGTAAGAGCACATTTCGCATTTTCATATACCTATTTCATATTTCGATATGTAAATATACGCAGAAGCCGAGCGCAGAGCAAATTTATTTGCTATGCCGAGGCCTCTCTCGCTAGCCTTGCCCCGGATCCACGTCCGGAAGGTGCCGGGTGAAACGGCCTTTCCCCACCACCTTCTGGAATTCGTTATAAGCCGACCTGCCTCGGAGGCCTTCCTCGCCGGCCCTGCCCGGGAACCCCATTCGGAAGGTGCCGGCGAAAGTGCCGTTTGCCTGTCACCTTCTCGTTTTGGTCTCGTCCAGCCGTTTGCATCTCCCTCATTCCAAAGCCTTCCTACTTACCTCTTTACTCCTTTCGAAGGAGTCGTGCTTTCCCGTGATTCGTCCACTCCTTCCGAAGGAGTAGGCTCAGAGTTTCTTCTCACCGGACTCGCTCCGATTTCTTATCCGTAATGTGAGTAGTTTTACCGCATTTTCGTCTCACCTTCCGAAGGTGTGCAGTTTCCCCCGTTTCTACCTCACCTTCCGAAGGTGGGATTTCTGCAAATGTGCTCCACGGGCTATGTGAAGCCGTTTTCCCCTGACGTGCCGCATATCCACCTTCCGAAGGCGGGCCAAATCCGGTATTTCCGTATCACCTTCGGAAGGTGAGTGCGTCTATCTTTACCACAATGGCAGAGAAATGCGGGAATCGGAGCCGTTGTGGGAGGAGTCGAAAAGGGATGGAGGGACGACAGTGTCATTCACATGATTCACAGGCGCTATTGCGAAGTAGGTAGCGAAACAGGGCTTCCGC
>DWYD01000030.1 GCA_019118865.1 Candidatus Coprenecus merdipullorum
CCCCTGGACTGAAGCAGCTTGGCTAATGAAGAGGAAATGATGCGTTTTCCTAACGAGGATACGACACCTCCCGTAACGAAAGCATATTTTGCAGACATACTATATTATTTACTTACGGGGGAACAAAGTTAATGCAAAAAAACTATCTTTGCAAGATATTTTTTCAACCTCATCTCTAAATGAAAAGTCATACAATAAGATACAGAATCTGCACCTGCGACGTGGATATCCGCAAGAGCTACAAGGCATTCTCTTTCATGACGCAGGCCCAGGAGATAGCCAACTACCACGCTTCCAGGATAGGATTCGGCTACGCCGACCTTATCAAGGACAATATAGTCTGGGTCCTCTCCCGGATGAAGGTCTCCTACCTCAGCTCCCCGAAGTGGGAGGACGAGGTGGAGCTCACCACCTGGCACAAGGGCCGCGAGGGGGTATTCTCCCTCAGGGACTTCGAGATTACTCCCGCAGGGGGCGGCTCTCCCCTGATCCAGGCCACCAGTTCCTGGCTGCTGATAGACGCCGGCACCCGCAGGATGCTGCGCCCTGACCACGTCCTGGGCGAGAAGAGCACCTCCACCGCCCTGGACCGCAATGCCATAGCCGAGTCCTGCGGAAAGCTGCTCACTCCCTCCGAAGGCATGGAGCAGGTCCGCACCCACGAGGTTCTGTACTCCGACATGGACTTCAACCTCCACACCAACAACGCCAAGTACGTCGAGTGGGCCTTCGACGCCCTCCCCGCCGAGGAGCTGTCCCGGGGCGGAGGCATTGACTCCTACCAGATTAACTTCAACCACGAGACCCGCCTGGGTGACCGCGTCGACATTTTCCGAGCAGCTACCGCACCCGGAGAGTTCTTCGTAGAGGGACGCTGCGGCGGCAAGACCGTGTTCCAGGCCGCCATACGGCTGAAACCTTAATTATTGACAAATCGTATTAAAACCATAAACCGTGAATCTGAGCGAACTGACAATATTTGACCCCGAGTTCTTCCATACCGTCGAGCGTGTGATGATCGTCCTGGCCGTAGTGGTCTTCGTGGCCCTGCAGTACTTCAAGGCGGGCTACGGCTACCTCCGTGCCAAGGGCTGGGGCCCCATGATAGACAACAAGCTGGGCTGGGTCCTGATGGAGATACCGGTGCTGATTGCCGCCCTGCTGATCATCATTCCCGCCCGCGGATGGCAGCACCTGACCGAATTTATCCTGGTGTCCTTCCTGCTGGTGCACTACATCCAGCGCTCGCTCATCTATCCCTTCATGATGAGGGGCAAGAGCCGGATACCGGTGACAGTGGTGCTCATGGGCGCCGTGTTCAACACTATCAACGCCTACATGATCTGCGGCTGGCTTTTCGTACTTGCCCCCGAGGGACGCTACACTCCCGAGTGGCTGTACTCCCCGCAGTTCATCATCGGAGCGCTGATATTCATCTTCGGCATGGTGGTAAACCTTCACTCCGACCACATCATACGCCACCTGCGCAAGCCCGGTGACACTAAGCACTATATCCCGCGGGGCGGTATGTTCAAATACGTATCCTCGGCCAACTACTACGGCGAGATCACCGAGTGGTTCGGCTTCGCCATACTGACCTGGTCCCTGCCTGGCATCATCTTCTGCATGTGGACCTTCGCCAACCTCGCTCCCAGGGCCAACTCCCTGTACGAGAAGTACGCCAAGGAGTTCGGCGAGGAGTTCACCTCCCTAAAACGCAAACGACTCATACCTTTTATATATTAAATGGAATCCTTACTCTTCACCCCGGCCAAGATCGGCCCCATAGAAATCAAGAACCGCGTCATCCGCGCCTCGGCCTACGAGGGCATGTGCGACGGACACGTACCCACACAGCAGCTCAAGGACTACCACACGGCAGTGGCCCGCGGCGGAGTCGGCATGACCTCCGTGGCCTACGCCTCCATCAACAAGAGCGGCCTGTCCTTCCACCGCCAGCTGTGGATGCGTCCCGAGATCATCCCCGGCCTGCGCGACCTGACCGACTCGATACACGCAGCCGGCGCCAAGGCCTGTATCCAGCTCGGCCACTGCGGCAACATGTCGCACCGGATGTACTGCGGACAGAGGCCTGTAGGAGCCTCCAGCGGCTTCAACATGTACTCCCCTACCTTCGTACACGGTCTGCGTAAGGACGAGATACTCCAGACCGTCAAGGACTTCGGCAACGCAGTACGCATCGCCCGCGACGGAGGCTTTGACGCTGTGGAGATACACGCCGGCCACGGCTACCTCATCTCGCAGTTCCTCTCGCCCTACACCAACCACCGCCGCGATGAGTTCGGCGGCCCGCTGGAGAACCGCATGAAGTTCATGGACATGGTCATGGAGGAGGTAATGAAGGCTGCCGGGGACGACATCGCAGTACTGGTCAAGACCAATACCCGCGACGGCTTCAAGGGCGGTCTCGAGGTGGAGGACTGCATCAGGGTCGCCAAGCGGCTGGAGCAGGACGGAGCCCACTGTCTGGTACTCAGCGGCGGCTTCGTCAGCCGGGCCCCGATGTACGTGATGCGCGGCGCCATGCCCATCAGCGTACTCACCGGCTACATGCCCTGGAGACTGTGGTGGCTCAAGATGGGAGTCAACCTCTTCGGAAAGATGATGATTAAGGACGAGCCCTTCAAGGAGGCCTTCTTCTTCGATGACTCGATCCGCTTCCGCCGGGAGCTGAAAATGCCTCTGGCCTTCGTCGGCGGCGTCAACTCCATGGCGACCATCAACCGGGTGCTCGACGCCGGCTTCGAGTTCGTGGAGATGGCCCGTCCGCTGGTCTACGACACCGATTTCGTCAACAAGCTCCGCGACGGAGTCTGCACCGAAAGCGGCTGCCGTCACGCCAACTACTGCGTGGCCCGCATCTGGAACTACGACATGCAGTGCCACGAGAACTGCAAGCTCTCCCCCCGCATGAAGCGCGAGGTGGAGCGGAACATTAAAAAATATTACCATAAAGGTTAAAGATATATTTTCGGGCAGATTTCTGCTATCCGATGAGGAAGGATACTATTGCTATCTGACGAAGAGGATAGTAGGAATCTGCCGAAAAGATGCTTTAAGGCGGGGCGCTCTATCGCTGTCATGCGCAAGCATGAGGGAGGAAAGTCCGGGCAGGACAGAGCACCGCACTGTGGAAAGCACAGGTAGGCGAAAGCTTACGTCACGGGTAACAGAAAACAACCGCCCCTCCCTCGGGAGAGGTAAGGGTGAAAATGCAGGGTAAGAGCCTGCGTCCGTTCGATGGCGACATCATCGGAGTATCCGCCTGCGGCCTGCAAGGCCAAATATACCGGCAGTCAAGGGTTGCTCGCTCTTTGCCGGGGGGTAGGCTGCTCAGATAAATGATAGAGGCTCCGGGGTCCGCTCCGGAGTACAGAACCCGGCTTACAGTCCCGCCTTTTTTATTTTTGATTTTGTAACATTTATTTAACAGCCATTTCAGATTCTTTTCAGAATTATTGCTCATATTTGCGCTGCTGAAATTTACACCTTTGTATACATGAGCAGACTTCGACTTATATCAGCCGCCGCGGCCCTTGCAGGTGCGGTCCTGTGCGCCGGAGCCCAGGATTCCCCGAGGTACGATGTGTTCGAGAGCACCATACCCTCCGACTTCCAGCCGAGAGTGGACGTCGGATTTGAGTTCCCGCTGGCGGACGATTTTACCTTCACACTCAACAACGAGCTGCGTTTCCGCGACAATATGACCAGAATCGACCGCAACTACCTCCAGGGGTCATTCTCCTGGGAGACCTGCGACTATTTCTCCCTGGACGCCGGCTACATCTTCCAGTCGGTGCTCAACATCGGAGACGTGGAATACGAGCGGGAGTGGCAGTACCGGCACAGGGTATTCCTGGACCTGAAGGCCGAAGTCGAGCTGGACGACTGGAAACTCTCCCTGACCGAACGTCCGCTGGTCAACCTCCGCCCCTGGGCTGACGGCATACACGACCCGCTGGACGAATGGCTCATCCGCTCCAAACTCAAGGTCGACTACGACATTCCCAAGACGGAACTCACCCCCTACGCATTCTTCGAGCTTTCCAACACCCTCAACACCGTGGACTACGGTGGAGGTCCCTTCGTAGACCGCCTGCGGTTCTGCTTGGGAGTGAAATGGGACTTCTCCGATTTCTGCAACATGGAGCTCTACTACTACTTCGACATCAAGAACTCCCGCGATGTCAGCTACACCACCGGTTCCTCAGGCATCTACGACATCTACCTCAACAAGGAGCAGCAGTACGTACACGTCCTCGGCCTCTCGTTCAATTTCGGGTGGGACTAGTTACACCCTTACCCCTTCCACAACGGCAGCAAATTCCACATTTCTCTGCCGTTGTGGAATAGTTTTTTCCGCCGCATCCTTGCTGCAGGCCTTCTGGACGGCATTGCCTCTCCGGGCCCTTTCCACAACGGCACCGATTCCCGCATTTTCCTGCCGTTGCGGTACTTCATTTTCCGCCGAATCCTTGCTGCAGGCCTTCTGGACGGCATTGCCTCTCCGGGCCCTTTCC
>DWYD01000031.1 GCA_019118865.1 Candidatus Coprenecus merdipullorum
CGTTCATCCTGAGCCAGGATCAAACTCTTCATTGTATATGTTTTATATATCTAAGCTTGTCCTGTATCACCTTAATTTCAAAGAAACTAACGCTACTCTTTTCTTGGTACTTTGCTTGTACTTGTTCTTCAATATTTCAATCAACTTTTGGGCTTCCGTGTCACACTCTCAATCTCTCTTCATTCAGTCTTCATCGTGTTTCCTTTTCGAAAGCGGGTGCAAAGATATGGCGAGTTTTTTTATCCTCCAAATTTTTTTGCAACTTTTTTTTAAAATTTTTTTCATCTTTTTGCAAAATCCTTGATAATCAGGATAATTTTTCTCCATCTTTTTTTGCCCACTCAAAATCCAAAATAGCCATATTTTCTGATGCGGATATGGAAATGGCCACTCCATACTTCTTCCTCCATTTCTTTATAATGGAGTTGAACATCCCCTTTGTAAGGTAGGCCTCCACCAACGGATTTACTGTCAGGTGAAAAGCCTTCACGCCTTTTTCCTTTACATAGAATGCCAGCTGCCGCTCAATATTCTCATCAACGAGTATGCTGGACGTTATACGCCCTGTGCCTCCGCAAGCGGGACATGTCTCAGTTGTCTCTATCTCGGTGGCAGGACGTACCCGCTGACGTGTAATCTGCATTAAGCCGAACTTCGTAAGAGGCAGAATATTGTGCTTTGCCCTGTCAGACGCCATAAGCTCCTGCATCTTCTTATGCAGCGCAATTTTGTGTTCTCCCAGGTCCATATCTATAAAATCCACTATGATGATACCGCCCATATCACGTAACTTGAGCTGACGGGCAATCTCCTCGGCCGCCACGCAGTTGACATCATAAGCGTTCTGCTCCTGGTCCTTTCCTGTTTTGACACGGGTGCCGCTGTTTACATCAACAACATGCATGGCCTCTGTATGTTCTATGACAAGATAGGCCCCTTGCCGCATTGGGACAACTTTCCCAAAAGAAGACTTTATCTGCCTTGTAACATCGAAATGATCCATAATCGGCTCATGTCCTCTGTACAGCTTGACTATCTTCTCGTGATCGGGCAATATAGTGGATATATATTCGCGGACTTCGTCATATGCCGCCTCATCGTTTACATAAATATTCGTAAACGTGTCATTTAACAGATCTCTTAAGATCGTGGTAGTCTTACTGTTTTCCTTGAACAGGAGTTGAGGCATCTTTCTGGTCGCCATCTTGGGCCAGGATTCCTCCCACTTGCGTACCAGGAGGCGGAGCTCCGCGTCCAGGACTGCGGCATTCTTACCCTCGGCTGCTGTACGGATAATTGCACCGTAATTTGTCGGCAGTATACTGTAAAGCAAGCGTTCCAGACGTTTCTTCTCATCCTTGGAAGAAATCTTCTGCGAGACACTTATCTTATCTCCGAAAGGAAGAAGGACTATATTGCGTCCCGCTATGGAAATCTCTCCGGTCAGCCTGGAACCTTTTGTAGAGATAGGCTCCTTGACAATCTGAACTATAATCGGCTGTCCGGGAGTAAGTACATTCTCTATCTTCCCTTCCTTCTCCAGGATATGACTGATATCCATGGAGGAATAAAATTGTTTGAAATCCCTGTTGGGGTTAATCTGCTTGACAAAATTGTCGAATGCTTTAAAATTAAGGCCGAGATCCAGATAATGGACGAACGCATCCTTCTTGTCGCCTATGTCTACAAAGGCCGCATTCAGGGTAGGAATAAGCTTCTTTACCTTTCCCAGATACACATCCCTCAAAGAAAAAGCCCTCTCGGCATTATCCTCCTTATTGAGTTCCACCAGTCGGTGATCTTCGAGAAGGGCTATTACAGTTTCCTTAAGTCTTACATCTATTATCAGGTTTCTATCCATCGCAATTCAAAAAAAAAATCTAAAGCGGTTCATCAACGCTTTAGATTTAAGTAGCTGAGAATGGCCGCTATCTCTTCTTGTGTCTATTCTTGCGCAGGCGTTTTTTACGCTTGTGCGTAGCCATTTTATGTCTCTTTCTTTTTTTTCCGCTGGGCATAGCTGTAATTATTTATTTATGTTTGTCTTTACTAAGTTAAGGAATGTCTTGGAAGGCTTGAATGCAGGAATATAGTGCTCAGGTATCACAATAGTCTTCTGCTTCGAAATGTTGCGGGCTGTCTTCTGCGCACGCTTCTTAGCTATAAAGCTGCCGAAACCACGGAGATACACGCTGTTATCCTTTGAAACAGAATCCTTGACTGTCTCCATAAAAGCCTCTACGACCTTCTGTACATTGAGTTTTTCAAGTCCTGTAGCTTTTGCTACTTCATTTACGATATCAGCTTTTGTCATCTTAAATAATATATTAATGTTACTAATAATCACTTGCGTGAAATTCAGAATGCAAAAGTATTCTTATTTTCGACATTTACAAAATATTATTTCACTTTTTTGTCTTTTTTTCTTTGGCACAATCATTGACTATTACCACTTCTGTCAAATAGATGACGGTTCAAAAGCGGTATTCTGCCAAAATGGCACAAACTGCAGCCGCCCTACTGACACTTTAATTTGGAGAACTATATATGAAACAGACAATAGAAGATTTATTTCATGCCGGAGCAGGCGAAATGAACATCGTCCCGGTCGTAAGTATTGACACCGTCCAGAAGCTGAATGAGAATGAACTTCCGGACATTCTGCCAGTCCTGGCACTTCGGAACGCAGTACTTTTTCCTTCCACGGTCACTCCGATATCCATCGGCAGGGAAAAATCCATAAAGCTGGTAAGGGATGTCTACAAATCCAGCAAGATTCTAGCAGCCATTTCCCAGAGAGACATCAACGTAGAAGATCCGTCACTCATAGACCTTTATAATATAGGCACACTTGCCCGGATTATAAAAATTATCGAAATGCCGGACGGTACTATAACCGCCATTCTCCAAGGGCTGAAACGGTTGCGGCCCATAGAGCAGACTGCCTCTGAGCCCTATATGTTCGCCAGGATCAAATACCTGGAGGACACCATGCCCAAGAAGAACGACAAGGAGATGAGTTCCCTGACAGGCTCCGTCAAGGACCTGGCCCTGCACATCATCAAGCTCTCCCCTCACCTGCCGACAGAAGCCTCGTTCGCCATCAAGAACATCGAGGGCGACGAATTCCTGATCAACTTCATCGCCTCCAGCATCGAGTTTGAGGACCCCATGGAGAAGATCAAGCTGCTCGAGGAAGGCAATCTCAAAATCAGGGCGATGAAACTGGTGGAGATGCTGAACCGTCAGATAGAGATACTCAAGCTCAAGGACGACATACAGCGCAAGGTCCGTACCGAGATGGACCAGCAGCAGAGAGAGTACTACCTGAACAATCAGCTCCGTACCATCCAGGAAGAGCTCGGCATGGACGAGGCCCAGGATATCGACGAGCTGCGCCAGAAGGCCAAGAAGAAAAATTGGCCCGAATCCGTGGCCAAGACCTTCGAGAGCGAGGTCCGCAAGCTCGAGCGCTCCAACCCCAACTCCCCCGACTACAATATCCAGTACCAGTACATCCAGTTCATCCTGGACCTGCCCTGGGGAGATATGACCAAGGACAATCTGGACCTCAAGCACGCCCAGAAAGTCCTGGACAAGGACCACTTCGGCCTGGAGACAGTCAAGGAGAGGATAATCGAGTACCTCGCTGTGCTGAAGCTCAAGGGCGACATGAAGTCCCCTATCATCTGTCTCTACGGCCCTCCGGGAGTCGGCAAGACCTCCCTGGGCAAATCCATAGCCAAGGCCCTGGGCCGCAAGTACCAGCGCATATCCCTCGGCGGACTGCATGACGAGTCGGAGATAAGGGGTCACCGCAGGACCTACATCGGAGCGATGCCCGGACGTATCCTCCAGAGCATCAACCGCGCCGGCAGCTCAAATCCGGTAATCGTCCTCGACGAGATAGACAAGGTCAGCCAGGACTACAAGGGAGACCCCTCCTACGCCCTGCTGGAAGTGCTCGACCCCGAGCAGAACAATGCCTTCCACGACAACTACCTTGACATCGACTACGACCTCTCGAAGGTACTCTTCATCACCACGGCCAACAACATCAGCACCATCCACCCCGCCCTGCGCGACCGTATGGAGATGATATCCGTATCCGGATACCTGGCCGAGGAAAAAGTCAGCATCGCCCAGGGCTACCTGATACCCAAGCAGCTCGAGGCCCACGGCCTGAAGAAGAGCCAGGTACGCTTCCTCAAGGGCTCTATTGAGAAGATTATCGACGAGTACACCCGCGAGTCCGGAGTCAGGGGACTGGACCGGCAGATAGCCAAGATCGCCCGTATCTCCGCCCGTAAGATAGCCACCGGCGAGACTGCGAAGGTCAGCGTCACCCCCGAAGTCGTCTCGGAGTTCCTCGGACTTCCGACCAACTTCCACGACCTCCAGAAGGGCAATGAGGCTCCGGGCGTAGTCACAGGCCTGGCCTGGACAGAGAACGGCGGGGAAATCCTCTTCATAGAGTGCTCCGTAAGCGAGGGCAAGGGCGTCCTATCCTCTACCGGCAACCTCGGAGACGTGATGAAGGAATCCGCAACCATCGCCTTCCAGTACCTCAAGGCCCATCCGGACCTGATCGGACTGACCACCGAGGAGATAATGAAGCATGACATCCACATCCACGTCCCGGAAGGAGCAATCCCCAAGGACGGTCCCTCGGCGGGCATCACCATGGTAAGCGCCATGGCCTCCGCACTGTCGGGTAAAATGGTCCGCAGCGGCATCGCCATGACAGGCGAGATGACCCTCCGCGGCAAGGTCCTGCCGGTAGGCGGTATCAAGGAGAAAATCCTCGCAGCCAAGCGGGCGGGCATCCACACCATCATCCTCTCCAGGCAGAACGAGAAGGACATCAAGGACATCAAGCCCATCTACATCAAAGGACTGGACTTCGTCTATGTAGACAATATCTCCGAAGTTCTGAAATACATATTCAGCTAAGGACTATGGAAGTCAGGATAGAAGAATCGTGGAAAGCGGTGCTCCGGGAAGAGTTCGACAAGGAATATTTCGCCCGGATCGCCGCTTTCCTGCATCAGGAGAAAAGGGAAGGCAAGACAATCTATCCTCCCGGACCTCTCATTTTCAACGCATTCCAGCTTACACCCTTCGACAGAGTAAAAGTAGTGATACTGGGCCAGGACCCCTATCATGGTCCCGGCCAGGCTCACGGCCTGTCATTCTCCGTTCAGGACGGAGTGGCACTGCCGCCCTCCCTCCAGAACATCTACAAGGAGATAGCCGCCGATACCGGCTGCACCCCCCCGCCCAGCGGCAACCTCGAGCGATGGGCCCGCCAAGGCGTATTTCTCCTCAATTCTGTCCTGACCGTCAGGGCCGGCTCACCCACCTCCCACAGCGGAATAGGCTGGCAGACTTTCACCGACGCGGTCATCAAGACCATATCCGACCGCAAGGAGTGCGTAGTATTCATGCTCTGGGGCAACTACGCCCGAAGTAAAAAAGCACTGATCGACAGTTCAAGACACCTTATACTGGAGGCAGCCCACCCGTCCCCGTTAGCCCGGGGAGCCTTCTTCGGATGCCGTCATTTTTCAAAGGCCAACAACTTCCTAATCGCCACCGGCCAGTCTCCCATCAAATGGTAATCCTCATCTTTACGGAACCAACAGAAAACGATAAATTCCCTCGAAAAGGGAAATCAGCCCAAGCACCATTATCACTACTCCGGCTATACGGTTAATCATTATCAGTTGCCTGAGCCGCAACTTATTTCTGAACATATTAATACATGTGGACAGAATATGCCACCATAAAGCCGCTCCTGCAAACACACCTGCAAGTGTCACGGCTATCCTCTCCAGCGGCTCTGCTTCTTCACGGCTTATTCCGATAAAAGCAAAGAGTCCGAGCATCAGGAAAAAAGCACCTGGATTACTGATTGTCATCAGCACTGTCGAGAAGAAATCCTGCCAATAATGGCGGTTTCCTGACTTGACCCGGCGGATCTGCTTCACAGGATTGCTCATAAAGAGTTTTACTCCGAAGATTCCGACGATAATTCCACCGGCAATCATAACCAGATAACGGTAATCTGACAATAGCTGCTGCACATACGAAATACTGAGAAGAGCGATTGCTGCAAAGACAGTATCGGAAAGCGCAGCTCCCAAGCCGGTAATAAAGCCTGAGTTACGGCCTTTGCTAAGAGTGCGCTGAATACACAGCACACCGATCGGCCCCAATGGAACCGATGCACATATTCCGACAACTAATCCTTTCAACAGCTCCAGCAGCATTTCCTCACTCCTCCACTCCGGTTACAGCGCCCTCCTCAGGTGCCAGATAATATTCCAGAAGCGCACTCAGAACATCCGGATTGATATCCTTTGCCAGAGTGACTTTATCCTCGTCAAGAAGATATATCGCCGGCACGTCAATCAAATCATATTTGTCGAACATACCGGACTTTCTCTTACTGTCCCAAAGATTGATCCACCCAGGATTATTCTCCTTAACATCGTTCTTCCAGTTTTTATCTTTCCCAGTATAGATAGCTACAACCTCGACATCCGTACGGTCATATTCTTTATACATCTTAGCCAGAGCCTCCGTAACTCCGCGGCAGAGAGCGCAGTCAGTATTGTAGAAATAGAGCACGGTATAACGGGAACGGACATCGTATATATGAAACTTCTTATTTTGAGGAGTCCTGAGTTCAAGGTCCGTGGCCGGCTTGTCAAGAGGATTCCGGTAAAACATCAGAACGGCGAGCGCTGTCTGGTCAATGAAATCAGAGGGAGACGAGAAATCCGCCCTGATCACACTTCCCCTGGACTCTCCAGTATCCGTGAATGTTACTGTTTCCCACATCTCCGGCATTCCGGCAATATACTTGTTGGCCAGATAAGCCGCTCCCTGCTGGAGAGTATAGCTGGCACTAGTCTTAAGATACTGATAGAGAGAGTAGAAAAGCTCGTGAAAGAACTCCGGATTGTCTTTCGAATCCTCGAAGAATGTGTCAATTTCCTTTGTCACCAAAGTTGTGTCCGCCGAATTGGCTATCGGGACAAATATCTGCTCGAATATCATTTCTGTAGGCGTAAGCTGACTCTCATGCACCTCAACTACCTGTGACAAGGCCAAGGGGGTTAGCTCTCGTCCGATAATGACTCCGCTTCTGTCGAGAAGAAAAAGTTTCGGTGTAGATATGACTCCATATTTATTGACAAAATCTGAAGTCATTTCAGGATCCCAAAGATGGATAATCCTCACATTGCCGGGAACGGAGAAGGGCTGCATAGCCTTCTGTATATATGACATCCACCTCTCTCTGTCGTCCTGGACATAGATCATATATACAGTGAAGTTGATCCCTGCCGTATTCCTGGTGAGATACTGCATGAGAGCAGGGGTTGTACGGATACAGGACGTACATTCATCATCGTAAAAATAGAGAACCGTATAATCCTGATCACCGCTGGTGACAGCAACGCTATTGCCGGCAGGATCCTGCAACGTCAGCTCAGGAGCAGCCATTCCTATCAGGGAGCGGCGGTTAGTCTCCGCAAACAGCTTCATTTCCATCATTGCATTCCCGTCCTTCAGGTTATACTTGCCGTTCAGAAAGTAATTGTCGGCGATATAAACAGAAATCTCATCATAGCCCATTATCCTCGACTCACGGTAATACCTGTAAATATAATAAGCCAGCGAGGCCTTTTCCTCATCTGTTTTCCCTGTCTGGATGAATGCGTCTGCCTTACCGATTATCTCATAAGGCTGCTGACCATCAAACACACTCATAACCAAGTTGATATCTTCCTGTGTCATTCCTTTGTCCAAAGATGTGGAAAGAGTATCGGTCTGAGCTGATGCCTCGACAGACATTGCTGCAACGGATAATACTACGGCGGCCGCAGCTGCTATGACTTTGCAAAAATTTCTCATATTTTACTCTGTATATAATCTTTTATATCAATGTTGGACGGAAGAAACGGTGACGCATCACCTCCGTTGATAATCACATCCCTCACGACAGTCGAGGATATGAATGAGTATGCATGGGACGCAGGTATGAACACAGTTACAGTTTCAGGCTGCATCTCGCGGTTGGCCTGCGCAATGACTGACTCGAGTTCGAAATCGGTCGTTGTCCTCAGTCCTCTTATGATAAAATCTGTTTCTTTTTCCCGGCACAGGCTGACTGTAAGACCCGTATATGACAGTACCTCAATATCCGCACCATTATCCATCAACGGACGCACTGCATCCTGAATAAGACGCACTCTCGTCTGCGGAGACAGAAATCCCCGCTTGAGATGATTGTATCCCACAGCGACATATATTTTATCGAACAGCTTGAGCGCAGACTGGAGAACATCCATATGCCCAAGTGTGAAAGGATCGAAAGATCCGGGGAAAACAGCAGCTCTTTTATTCTGTTTCATAAGACAACCTTCTTATGGGGAGTACCTATACTGTAGTAATCCAGACCGGCTGAAACCGGCTCCTGCGGATTATAAATATTGCGTCCGTCTACAAACACACGACCTTTCATAACGTCTCTCAGCCTTCCCCAGTCGGGGATTCGGAACTGCTTCCACTCAGTAACAAGCGCGACAGCATCCGCACCGGAGGCAGCATCATAGATATCAGAGCAATACACTACACTGTCCCCGAATATACCTCTGGCAGTATCCATCGCCACCGGATCATAAACCCGCACAGAAGCACCCGCTTCAAGCAGCATCGACACTGTCACGATGGACGGAGCCTCTCTCATATCGTCGGTACAAGGCTTGAAAGCCAAGCCCCACAAAGCAATGACCCTACCTGAAAGCGAGCCACCGAAAGCCTCCCGCAGTTTCTTGAATACGATTTTCTTCTGCTCATAATTTACCTCTTCTACCGCACTGATTATTTTCATTCTGTACCCCTGAGCCTGCGCAGTCCTGATCAGGGCCTTTACATCCTTCGGGAAACACGAGCCGCCGTAGCCGCATCCGGGATAGAGAAACTTTGAGCCGATTCTGCTGTCAGATGCCATGCCCGTACGGACTTTGCTCACATCGGCACCGGTAAGCTCGCACAGCACAGCCAGTTCATTCATAAAACTGATGCGCGTCGCCAACATGGCATTGGAGGCATATTTGGTCATCTCCGCAGAGAGAATATCCATAAAAATAACTCTGTAATTGTTCAGAAGAAAGGGACGGTATAACGACGATATCATGGACTTGGCCCTTTCACTCTCAACACCTATAACGACCCTGTCAGGAGTCATAAAATCTTTTACAGCTACTCCCTCCTTCAGAAATTCGGGATTGGAGGCGATGTCGAACGGTATGTCCTCTCCCCTCTTCCGCAGCTCTTCCTGAACCGCTGCCTTGACCCGGAAACAGGTCCCGACCGGCACAGTGCTCTTCATCACCAGCAGCGTATAGCGTCTTATCAGGCGTCCGAACTCTGACGCTACCTCCATCACATGGGAGACATCGGCCGATCCGTCCTCGTCGGGAGGAGTCCCGACAGCCACAAAGACGATTTCGACACTGTCCAGACAGTCCGCCAGAGATGATGAGAAATGCAGGCGGCCGTCAGCACTGTTCTTGTCCACCATATCCTGGAGGCCGTCCTCATAAATAGGAAGAATACCTTTGCGGAGATTTTCTATCTTGCGGACATCCACATCCACACACCACACGTTTGCGCCCATTTCTGCAAAGCACGCACCCGACACCAGGCCGACATATCCGCTTCCTACTACAGCTATGTTCATCTTGACCTACTCTGCTGCTGATTTCAGACGCTCGGCGTTCTCGGCTATGGTAAGCTGGTCGATGACCTCCTGGATGTCGCCGTCCATGAAGACGGGCAGGTTGTACATCGTATAGTTGATACGGTGGTCGGTCACACGGGACTGAGGGTAGTTGTAGGTGCGGATCTTCGCCGAGCGGTCACCGGTGGAGACCATTGTCTTGCGCTTCTTGGACATCTCATTGAGATACTTCTCGTACTCCATGTTATAGATGCGGGTACGCAGCTCGGCGAGGGCCTTGTCGAAGTTCTTGAGCTGGGACTTCTCGTCCTGGCACTGCACCACGATACCGGTGGGGATGTGAGTCAGACGGATGGCCGAATAGGTGGTATTCACCGACTGGCCGCCCGGTCCTGACGAGCAGAATGTATCCTTGCGTATATCGTTCATGTTTATCTCCACGTCGAACTCATCGGCCTCGGGCAGCACGACCACCGAAGCGGCCGAGGTATGCACCCTGCCCTGGGTCTCAGTCTGAGGCACGCGCTGGACGCGGTGCACTCCGCTCTCATATTTCAGGATACCGTAGACTCCCTGGCCGGACACCTTGAAGATAATCTCCTTGTATCCGCCGGCGGCGCCCTCCGACTGGCTGTTGATCTCCAGTTTCCAGCCCTTGCGCTCGCAGTATTTGGCATACATGCGGAAGAGGTCTCCGGCAAATATGGCTGCCTCGTCGCCGCCAGTACCGCCGCGGATCTCCACGATAGCGTTCTTCTCGTCCTGAGGGTCCTTGGGAATGAGCAGAAGCTTTATCTCCTCCTCCATGCCCGGGAGCTGTCCCTCGATGGAGGAGACCTCCTCCTTGGCCAGCTCGCGCAGGTCCTCGTCCTTCTCCTTGGCCAGGATATCCTTGGCACCTTCTAGATCGCCGACCATCTTTATGTACTTGTCTCCGGCAGCCACGATAGGCTCCAGCTCCTTGTACTCGCGGTTGAGCTGGATGTATTTCTTCATGTCGGACATCACGTCGGAGCCCGAAAGCTGCTCCGAGAGAGTCTCATACTTCTTCTTCAGTTCCTGTAATTTTTCTGTTAAGGGATATTCGCTCATATACTGACTTCAAATTGACTTGCAAATATAATACAATTTCTTATGTTGTCATATTCCGGACACCTGTTCCTTGTTATCGACAGGTGTAGCATATATCCGCAGAAAAATCTCCATGAGCACAGACATATCATAGTCCTTGAACTGCTCCAGAAGCATCATACGCTGCCTGAAGGCCTCCTTCTGCGCCTTCGTGTAGTTGTCCGAAAAGCGGCACTCGTGATGAAGAAGGTCGTGCGCTATGAAATTGTTGGGGTACAGACGGAAAGCCTTCCACAGTCTTCTGTCTATGATCCTCGCCACTATATTGTAGTACTCGTTCCTGGAAGTATCCGACACCCTCGAAAGCTCATCCTCCGTAACGAGAGGGCAGAACTCCATATGCACCCTGCCCTTCGGCTGGCTGATTCCGGTGAGAATGCTGTTCAGGTCCTCGCCCTTTTTCTTGACATATGCCCCGAAACGCGAGGCATACAGTTCCAGAGTCTTGAGGATGTCGCATGGCTCCCACTCGTAGGAAACTGCCAGCGGCACTATGTGCAGCTCCGCGAGAGCCTTGACCTTATTCTCCTTGCAGCTCATGCAGAACATGTTGATTATACCCTTGTCCGTCACGTCGCTTCCGTCCTTTGTCCGTCCGTTGCGCTGGGCTATCCACACCGAGCTGCGCTTTTCGGTGAGAGTGTACCGCAGATACTCGGACAGATGCATCGAATTGCGGTAGAAATCCTTGATGTTGCCTCCGCGCACCACCTTGAACATCTTGTTGGACTTGCCGATATCCACCAGAAGCGTACTGCTCATAAGATTGGAGCCGAACGTTATCTCAGTACTGTCGTAGCCGTTGGCAAGGAGGACATACTGCAGGAGAGTAGAGTCCAGCATGATATCCCTGTGATTGCCGATGAACAGATACGGCTCTCCATGACGGAGTATATCTATTCCGGAATAAGTGAATCCGTCAGTGGTCGTATCAATTATTCTTTCCGTAAGAGGCATCATCACCTGCGTCTGAAGGTCGTAAGTTCCGCGTATACCGCAGACCAGGGAGCGCACCTCCTCCAGCGGCCTGTCAGGAAAAATGAAAGAGGCGATGGCGGGGAAATTCCCGTCCGCCGCAATCCTCTCCATTGCCGCGGGCAGTTCCTCGTCCGTATAGGGACGGATATCGTCAAATCTATTGTCCATTTTTGCGTTTATCTATGATTGTCATCGGTTTTCGGCTTTTTGCCGGAAGCGTGAGACCGGCGATCTCGTCCATAGGCAGCAGCTCTATCTCAGGGGTTACACGCAACCTCGAGCGGAAACGGTCCTTGAGATCCTTGACGGCATCAAACTCCGGCCTGCGGGAGAGTCCCACCTTGACCAGGACCTCATCCGTTCCGGTATCATTGCTGCTGATGATGATGGCGAAGTTCCCCACATAGTCCGTCCCGTCCAGCACATCCTTTATGGCCGGAGGATACAGGGTAGTGCCCTTGAGCTTTATCATGTTGTGCCTGCGGCCGTAGAGAGGGCTGAGACGGTAGGAATACCTGCCGCAGCGGCATCTGTCAGTATATTTGGCCGCTATATCCCCCGTTTTGAAACGCAGCAGCGGCATGCCCTCCACTCCGAGGGTTGTAACCACCACTTCTCCCGGCTGTCCGTCCGGCACAGGCAGTCCGTCCTCGCCGACGATCTCCACTATAATAAGCTCAGGATGCACATGCCCCCCCATCCCGTACTCACACTCCGAGAAAGTCGCGCTCATCTCGGTGGAGGAATAGGTGGAGAACAGCCGTACGTTGTCCCACTCATCCTGAATCCGGCGGCCGAGGAGATTGAGTTCCAGGTTGTGGTCCCTGAGCGCCTCGCCTATGCCTATGATACGCCTGATGCTGGAGGCACGGTGGTCTATGCCATGCTCCTTGGCATACTGAACCAGCCTGAGGATAAAGGAGGGCACACACATGATAGTATCCGGCCTCAGCTCCCGGATAGAGTCCCACTGAAGCTCCGGAATACCGTTGCCTACCCGTATCACTCCCACTCCCATCTTCCTGACACCCATGAAATAGGCCAGTCCGGCCATAAACCGCTTGTCCATCGTCACCATCAGCTGAAGTCTGTCTCCCGGACGCAGTCCCGCGCACTCGAAGGACTTCTGCTCATTGTAGGCCAGCCGCTCCAGGTCCCTGTCGGTACAGCAGAAATTGACAGGTCTTCCCGTCGTCCCGGATGTCGTCACGAAATCCGCCACCTTCTCCACGGGGCAGCACAGGAAGTCCCGGTTGTATGTGCTGAGGTCGTTCTTGTCTGTGAACGGGATAAGGGAAAGGTCCTCCAGATGCCTGATTTCCCGCACGTCTATCCCGTGCGCGGCAAACATCCTGCCGTAAAACGGAGAATGGGCCGCGATATACTCCAGCTGACTGCGCAGCAGGCCTTCCTGGTATTCCTTGATCTCTTGAGGTGATTTAAATTCTATATCCATAGTAGTTCTCATTTATTTTATCCACGATAGTTCCGAAACCTTCCACGGCCTCAACTGTCTCTATGGCAGTAAGAGGGACTCCGCATATGCCGTGCAGGTTGACATTCTGCCCTGTAAGCAGAAGATTCCGTACCTTGGTGCGCACGGGAATGTAGGACAGTGGAAGATTCTGACTGTCCTTTGCATAACCGTACATGCTTCCCTCGAAGGTACCGTAATAATCCCTGACTGTCAGCGGAGATGCGCCGAAGGCATACTCTATGCAGTCCTCTATCCCCGGATATCTCTCCGCCAGCCTTGAGAGGACCTTGGCGACATGAGCCTCCTTCCACCGCAGGTAGTCATCACCACGGTGTCCTACATATGTATTCTCCCAGCGCCGTACCTCCCCGAAATCCATGATGCAGTTCACCGTCATCCTGTCCGCCCAAGGTCCCTGACCGGAATCAGGAGGCGTCATGGCCATGAAACCGGCCGGCCACAGTTCCCCGCGACAGCAGTCCCCGGCCCAAAAATGGCCGTAGTCCACCTGACAGTACTCAGGCGAAGGCAGGTAGGGGAAGGTATTCTTCTTGAATTTTATAAAGACTACGAAGGCCGAACAGGTATTCGGAATACTCCTCAGACGGTTGCCATATGATGGAGGGAAGGCGCCTTTGTCGGTGATATCCAGAAGCGACAGCGGGTGTATCGCCGAGACATAGATGTCTCCCCTATACACCTTCCCGTCCTCCGCCTCCACGGCTGTCACGGCCCTGTCCTCCACCCTGACCCTGACAGCCTTATTTCCCGTCAGCACTCTTCCGCCCCCTTTCCCGATTACCCCGATGAGTGCGTCGGCCAGCTGCTGGCTGCCCCCGTTGAACCTGGACGAGCCATTGATATACAGCACATTGATAACTGCGTGGACATAGGCCGGAGTGTGACCTTTCCAGCCTCCGTACATCGTATTCATATAGGCCAGGACATCCTTGAGCCTGGAATCCCTGACAAACCTGTCTATAAGCTGGTCCGCCGGCATGAAGAAGTCCTCGCTGTGGGCCAGGTTGCTCCTTCCGGCGTTGCGGACATGGAAAAGCGGGATCTCACCGGCAAGGGCATATAGACGGTCCACATAGGCGGCAATACCCTCTTTCTCCTCCGGAAATTCCCGACTGAGAGACTCCACGAAGCCTTCCCGTCCGGATGCCAGGCGGTAAGTCCTGCCGTCGGAAAGGTAAGTTATGGTATCCATACAGTCCGCAGGAGTATCCGTCATCGAGAGACTGTCCATGATGCCGAGCCAGGAGCAGATGCGCCTGAGCGATCCGCCTTCTCCGAATCCTCCCACCACATGCATTCCGGTATCGAAGACAGTGCCCCGGCAGGAAAAGTTCTGGAGTCCCCCTCCCGCCGTACGGTTCTTCTCCAGCACCGTCACGGCATATCCCAGACGCGAGAACATCGCCCCTGTAAAAAGACCTCCGAGTCCACCTCCTATTATAACTACTGTTTTACCGTCTTTATTCATTGCTGTGATTTTATCTGTTTGAAAATATTCTCCATACCCAGCAGTTCGGCGGCACATATCATCGAGCCGACCAGCACTCCGAGCGTTCCGTGCGAGTTGATGCTCTGACCGCACAGGAAGAGATTGGGAATCCTGGTGCGGTGCGACACCCTTCCGGCAGCACCTGCCGTGACATTTTTCTCTATGCCGTACATCGAGCCGTCCACAGTCCCTGTATAATCCCTGTATGTCAGAGGAGTGGAAGTCCAGTAATCCTGTACTGCCGCACCGAGCCCCGGGAAGTCCCTCTCCACCACATCCATCAGCCGTGCAGCCGCGCGGCGCTTGAAATCCAGATACTGCTGAGGACGATGCCCAGTAACCGTATCGCTCCACTGTTCCACGTCCCTCATCCACATATAGGCCAGCACCACCCCCGTACGGGCATGGGTCATTCCCGGGACATCACAGTGATGCATGTACATGTAGCTGCCGGGCCAGGACTGACTGTCATAGTCCTCGCTGCCCCACGGAGAATTCCCGGTGTAACCGAAATAATTGGCATTGAGATAGGGGCATGCCCCGTCCCTGAAGCGCAGGTAGACGGCAAAACAGGAAACAGTATTGGGCAGAGAGGCTATTCTCCTGCGGTAGGCCGGTCTCAGAAGCCGTGCGTCCAGCATTTCCAAAGTCCGGACCGGATGCACTGACGAGATAACAAAATCCCCGTCCAGCCTCCTGCCGTCATCAGCCTCCACCCCCCTGCACAGACCTCCGCCGCAAATTATCCTGGAAACCCGGAAACGGCTTATGACCCTTCCGCCGTACCGTTCGAGAGTCCCGCGCAGAGCCGAAGCGAGCGTCCCGCCTCCGTCTGCGATACGGAATGCGCTGCTGTTGTAGAAATTGAAAATCAGAGCATGGGTGAGAAACGGCGTAATGTTCCTGCGGGCCGCATACAGAGGCTGGTCTCCGCAGAGGACATCCCGCATAAGAGGATCCCTTACCAGCGAGTCCATCACGGTATTCATCGCCATGGTCCCCGGTCCGTCCGGCCTGAAGACCCTTGAGGTGTCGAAATCATAGAACTGAGAAGACCCTGCAATCTCCGTCACTGTATCGTAATACCTTGCCGCACAATCCTTTTCTGAAGGAAAATACTCTCCCATCCTCTCGATGAAAGCCTCCCTTCCGTTCGGTATGCTGAAACGGTTCCCGCCCAGGGATATGACGTTGTATCCGTCCGTATCCAGCCGGTCCAGCGTGATGCCGTCAAGTACCTCCAGCCACTGCAGGACCCGGTAAAGCTGCTGGCCCGGATCCGCACTTCCGACATAGTGCAGCCCCGTCTCGAAACGGGCTCCTTTCCTGTAGAAGCACTGCAGGCAGCCTCCTATCACCGCCTCCTGTTCCACCACCGTCACATCATAGCCGTTGCGGGCCAGCATGACGCCGACGGAAAGTCCTCCGAGGCCTGAGCCGATTACTATCACCTTCTTTCTCATATTTCCTTCCTCCATTCCCTTAGTTCCAGCACCATATCCACAGCAGTGCCGGCATGAGCACCGTGCACGAAATGCAGGTTGGCCGGCTGCGCGGACGTATTGGCGGCCACCAGGAAGGACTCCTCATCCGACTCACACCCGTAGACCTGCACCTGCGGATGCACCAGGGCCAGAGCCCAGGCCACCTCGCCCTGACCGCAGCCCCGGACTTCTATGCTCCTGACATCCCCGGGAATGCAGTCTATCTCCCGGCAGTGCCGTGCCGCCAGCCTCAGGGCCATGCGGCTGGCAGTCTCCACATCACGTCCCTTATACAGATATTTATGCCGGATATAGTCCGAATAATAAAGGGTATTCTCCCTCTTCGAGCATATCTCCCCGTATCTTGCAGCGAACTGCTTCCTCACAGCCGATGTCAGCTTCGCGAGAGTAGGGAAAAGCGACAGGTCCCGGTACGGAATCCTCTCCCCCACCTCCATGTAGATGCTGCCGCGCCGCAGCATGAAGTCCCGCTTGGGCAGTACATGTCCCGCCCCGTGGATATACACCGGCAGCACGTCCAGACCCAGCTCGCGCGCTATATAGAACGCCCCCTTGTGGAACCGTCCTACCGACAAGTCCAGGGATCTGGTCCCCTCCGGGAAGACCATGACGGAATATCCGCGCCCTACCATCGTCCTGAGCCTGGGCATCAGCTCCTCCACCCCGTCCGAGACCGAATAGAAGTCCAGACGGCGGATGATACGGCTGTAGAGCGGATTGCGTGAGGCCCAGCGGTTGGTGAGTATCACCATCCTGGGTGTCAGCATCATGATGCACATCAGGTCCAGGTGGGACTGGTGGTCGGCGATGATCACGGAAGGCCTCTCAAACGTCTCGCCTCCTGGATTGCTCATGCTGAAACGCACTCCCGGCACATGCCGGATGATAAATCCGGACACCCGGCTGATGAGGCGGTGATACCTCAGGTCCACCTCGTCGGTACGTCTGCGGGTATGGAAATAGAACCATGTCCAGGGCAACAGCACAAGGAAGGCCGCCACAAGATAGAACACCAGAGCCCACAGCGAGTACGCCAGTCTCCGGATGGTCAGGGGCAGTTCCCTGACCTCCCCCTTCCTGCGGGTGAGGAAACGGAATACCAGCGGAGGGAGGTAGAACGCCATCAGCACCACCACCGTCATTCCGACCACAGTCACCTCAGCAAGGGACTTCATGGCCGGATGACGGGCCAGCACCAGCATTCCTATAGCTATGAACATGATCACCGCGGAGAGCAGCACGCTGTCCTTGTACGAGGACAGCACCTTGCGTCCGTAGGCATACTCGTGCATCAGGCCCTCCGTCACGAATATGGTATAGTCGTCTCCCTGGCCGAAGATGAAGGCCGCGAGGATGATATTTACGATGTTGAAAGTGATGCCGAAGACATCCATGATACCGAGGATCCACACCCAGCCCACAGCCAGCGGCAGGAATGCCATGACTGCGGTCTCGACACGCCCGAAAGAGAAGCACAGGAAGAGGAACACCACCGCACTGCACACCGCTCCGACAAAATCGAAACTTTCCGACAGGATCTCCACCAGACGGCTGCTTACATCCTCCGACGTGAAGAACAAGCCGGTCCCGGTCGCACGCAGCGCCTCCACCCGTCCTCCGTCAGGGCATGACAGCAGGTTCACAATCTGCACCCCGCTGTCCGAGGGCAGGACATAAGTCCCTTGAAAGTTCAATGACAACGGCCCGAATTCATCGGCCTCCAGAGGTCCTGGATCCGCTGCCAGCAGTGCCTCGAAAGGCGCGAACATCTTCTCCGGCAATCCCTTCTCCGAGGCCGCCTCCGCAACCTGTTCCGACAGACCGGGATGACGTTCCAGGAAACCGCGCCACATCCCGAGTATCTCCTCCTGCCGCTCCACCGAGGGCAGAAAGCCGTTGATTCCGCGCACTGACGCACGGGGTTCTGTCTCCCCGACCGCCTCAAGCATCAGCTCATTGCTGCGCAGAGCCTGCTCCATGTCCTTTCCCTCCACCACCGCATATACCGTGACAGCACTGTCCCCTGAAGACGCCACGGACGAAGTCAGAAGGGCCATATCCCGCTTCTGTGCCTCCGTCATATAATTGATATTCATCAGATTGGAGTCAAACGAGGCACCCCGTCCGAAAACCAGCAGTCCCAGGGTCACAAGGACTATGGCCGCAAATACGGCTTTCCGCACAGGCGCCGGGAAGCTGATGCTGCGCCGCAGGAACAAAGGAGCTGCCTCTCCCCTGCCGCAGGCCCGTCGGGGAGCCAGCACCGGCAGGAATATCAGGACAAACAATATGGTCCCGAGCAGCATCAGGGCCCCGAAAAGCCCCAGGTCCCTCATGGCCTCCGCCTTCAGGAACAGCAGGCAGAGAAAGGCGCTCACCGTTGTGATATTGCCCGTCAGCATGGGAGAGACTATGTCGCGGAGCACCTCGCGCGGACCGGAAGCATATTTGAGATAGTCGAAATAATGCAGGGGATAATTGACGGCAATACCGACCAGCACCGTGCCTATGCCTATGACTATCAAAGACACCGAACCCTTGATCAGAGCCATCAGGCCCAGGGCCGCGCACAGCCCGAAGAGAACGGATACAAAGGTCCATACTATGCTGGAAGGACGCCGGAAGGCCAGGGCGAGCACCAGGAGAATCAGCGCTGCGGCCAGGGAGGCGGACAGCACCGTATCGCGGCGGATCCGGTCGGCATTGGCCACCGCTATCAGCGGAGCGCCTGCTGCGGACACCCTTACCCCTGGACAGAGCTCCATAGTACTGTCCATCGCTTCCTCCAGCAGCCCGGCCACGGCCTTGTTGCCCATGGTCTCGCTGCCGCCGAAAGGAGATGTCACAAATGCCAGGGCCACCGTACCCGACCTGTCGGTCACATATCCGTCCACTGCCTGGAACTCCCCGTCTGGGGCCAGGGCCGCGAGACGCTGCAGCACCGGCGTAAAAAGTCCCAGGGGATCATATCTGAGCACAGCTCCTGCCATTCCGGTCCCCGGAAGCAGCATCATGATCCCTGCGTTGTCCATCCGGCTGCCGATATAGCCCCCGACAGCCAGCAGCGAATCCATTCTAGAGATATCCTCAGGCTGGAGAAAATATGGAAAATGCGAGGCTGCGAAATCCAGCATCCCCGCCATGTTGTCCTCATTCTGACGCAGCTGCACACCGGCAAGCAGCCCGGACGTATCCTTGTCCGCCAGTATCTGGCCGAAAACATCCACCGCGTCGTAGAGCCCGTCCACGGCAAGACTGTCCTCCGACCTGAACACTACGGTAATCCGTCCCTGGTCCGACATCCGCGAGTAGACCCCGGCATAGCGTTCTGTCCCGGGATCCACAGGGAGGAATTCGGAAATATCCTCACCGTAATGCATCCGTGAAGCCAGGAGAACCAGGACTCCGACCGTTACGAGCAGGATAATCCATGTCAGGGTGCGGTGCCCCGACAGACGGTCGTAGATATGGAGAAAAAACCTGCTCATCTTCTTCCTTTCAACTTCCTGAGCAGTCCGGCGGGCCGGCCGTACAGCAGGGCACCGGCACAGAGCAGTGTATTGAGTATGCTTATGCGGGTAAAATCATATACCGGACGGAAATGAGAGATTCTCTCATCCGCGGGAGGATAATAGACCTTGATCGGAACACCGGTCACCCGCACTCCTCCCCAGGCGGAGAACACCAGCAGCTCCAGCTCCGCCTCGTAGCGCGAGGTGATGAGTCCCAGCCCCCTCAGGCTTCGCAGAGGGTAGACCCGGTAGCCGCACTGGGTATCCCCCAGGGATATCCCGGTCTGGAGCCTGAACCAGAAATTGGAGAAGGAATTGGCAAACCTGCTGCCTCCTGTAGCCGCAGTCCCCTCCAGCGTCCTGACACCGGTCACCAGCGAGTCCGGACAGCGCTCCACCTCCTTCAGAAGCAGGGGGATGTCCTCCGGATAGTGCTGCCCGTCCGAATCTATAGTCAGGGCATAGCGGAATCCACGGCCGGCAGCTTCCCTGAGACCTGTCCTGAGCGCGCATCCCTTGCCCTTGTTCCTCTCATGGCGGATCACGGACAGTCCTTCCAGACGCTCCCTGCAGCGCTGCAGCACCCGGGGCGTACCGTCGGTACTTCCGTCATCGACCACTATCACATCGGGGATGAAACGGCTGACCCGCAGCACGATATCCTCCAGTGTCCCGGCATTGCAATAGGTCGGAATCACCGCGCAGACTCCTGCGGAACTCTCAGTATGGCTTGCAGTATCAGGCATAGACGTATCTCAGGGACATCTTGGCATATACCGTCTCCCCGGCGGTCAGTGAGGCCTTCACAGAACATCCTTCCCCGTCGTCTCCGGAGATTTCCAGACGCACCGTCAGGGACGTCATCTCCCTTGGAGACACCACTGCCAGGAACTTGACGTTCCGGGCCGAATCCAGGACAGCCACACGCCCCAGAGCGTCCTCCACACAGGCCGACACCATCTGAAGCAGACATACCCCCGGAGTTATTGGCTCCTGCGGGAAATGCGCACGGTAAATGACGCTGTCCGGATTAAGCTCCGCAGAGTACTGCAGAGACCCGTCGGAAACGTCCTCCACCGGCTTAATTGTAAACAGATCCGTTTTCATATCCATCCTTCTGTTTTTGTCAAAGTTCAAAACTGTCAGGAGCGAGCTCTACGTTGACCTTCACTCCGCTCAGCACTATCACCGTCACGTCCCCGCCCTTTTCTTTCATCTCCAGGCGCCGCAGCAGACAGCTCCCGGAATCAAAATACATGGTCATGCCGCTGATAACCCTGCGGAGCTCCCTGTCCCTCGGAATCATCTCGGCGACCAGCTCTCCGTCAGCCTCGGTCACAGTGTAGTCGAAGCTGCCTCCCGGAGCGAAGCACTTTCCGCTCACCATCCCGGCCATAAGCTCCGATATCCTGCGGAACATATTGTCGGACGGAAGCACAGTGACCTTCCCGTCCCCGGTACGCATCGACACGCCGTCCTGTGTAAGCACGACCGCATACCGCACCGGAGTGAGATACTCCCACCTCAACGATGACGAGCGGCCGTCATAGACCATCCTCCCGGACGACTCCGTACTCCCGTCCAGGGCCGTAAGGTATTTGGTCTGGACAAAACTGCAGTCCAGGGTCTGTATCGAGGACGAGACCTCTATTATCCTTCCGGCGTCCTGGGCCCGCAGCTCCGGTGCCGTTGCAGCGCAGAATGCCATGACCGTCAACAGTATCAGTATCTTTTTCATATCTACTTCATTATCAATACGCAGCCTCCGGCTATCAGCAGCACCCCCACCCATTTCATCACCGACACCTCCTCATGGAAGAAAACGATAGCGGCAAGCATCCCGAAGACATAGCTCAGGCTGGAGAGCGGATAGGCGACGCTGAAGGGGAAATGCTTGAGAATGTACAGCCACAGTACTGTCGCCCCGCCGTAGGCAATGCCGCAGGCCAGCAGCCACCAGTTGGTCAACAGTCCGAACCAGTACTCCCTGGTCCAGGCGAAGGCCCCCATGCGCATCATGCCCATCTTCAGGAACACATGCCCCAGGGATAGAAAAATGCTCTGAACGAGAGCCAGCGGTACTATTTTCCACATAATCTTTCCAATAAAATAAATGAACAGTCGCCCTCCGCCGTATGGTTGAAGAACAGCACACCGCGGCTGAACTTTCCGGACACCAGCCAGGAGACGGCGGCATAGACTCCCAGGGCCGGTACGGTGTAGCATTCTCCGAAAATATCCTTGTAGCCGACAGCCGGCAGACCGGGGAAAAGTTCCCCTACAAGCGGCTCCGGCTCAGCCACCACTCCGTCCACAGCACCGCTGTCCAGAATCCGCGCAGCCTCCTCCCGAAGCTCAGGCAGCTCCGGCCGGTGCAGCAGCCTCACGCTGGAGAGACGGCACAGCCCGCCCTCATCTCCCTCAGAAGCGGCCAGGGCGAACGCCACCGCTGCCTCGGAGCACACAGGGCCTCCCTCCCGCACAAAGCCGAGCTTGCGGAGCAGCACCAGGTACGACGGGGTAATCTCGTCAAAACCTCCTGCCAGGGCAGTGCCGGTCCTACCGCTCCGCAACTGCAGGAATGCGTCGTACAGCGCGCTCTCGAACGAGATGCTGCCGTGCGAATAGGTAGTGTTGTAACCGTGACAGCCCAGACGGACGGCCAGGGACGCGGCGACGGTATTGTGGGTAGACTGCATGAAATAAGTCGGCTTGAGAAGCTCCTCCCCCTCACAGAGCTCGTTGAGAAAAGCTTCCGTGTTGGCGATGCAGCCGAGACCGGTAGCCGCGATGACCGCATCCGGCACGGCGATTCCCGCCTCGGACAGAGCCTCGGAGCTGACTGCTGCCGCCCTCTTGAGCAGCCGGCCCATGCGCCTGGCCTGCATCGGGGATATCCACTTGCGGAAATCCGGATCCACGGACACGGCCAAGTCCTGCCCGTCATAGCGCAGCGGCGAAGTCATCCAGTCCTCCGAGAGCGGAGCCTGGACGGATATCTGCTTGACGGCCCGTATGATCACATCTCTATTCATCATCGGCATATCTGGACAGAAGTAAAGCGGAGTCATTGCCTCCGAAACCGAAAGAATTACACAGGACATGCTTCATGCCCGGTCTGCAGAGAGTCTCCGTAACCGGTATGATGCCGTCCTCCATGGGCGCGGACCAGTTCAGGTTGGCCGGTATGAAACCGTTGCGCAGGGCCAGCAGGCTTATGACGGCCTCCACTCCGGCGGAAGCACTGGTTGTGTGCCCGGTAAAGGCCTTGGTAGAGGAGACGCAGGGAAGTCTGTCCCCGAAAAGCCTGCAGATGGCAGCGGCCTCGGTCCTGTCATTGTTCTCAGTAGCGGTACCGTGGGCGTTGATGTAGTCCACCTCTGATGGTTCGAATCCGCCCATCTCCAGTGCCTGCCTCATCGCCAGATACGGTCCTTCGCCATTGTCCGATGTAGCCGTCTGGTGATAGGCGTCGCAGGCATTGCCGTAGCCCGAGAGCACTGCCAGCGGCCTGACTCCGCGACGTGCGGCCGAGGCTGCCGATTCGAGGACCAGCCAGCCGGCACCCTCCCCGAGATTGAGTCCCCCGCGGTCCGCGTCGAAGGGACGGCAGGGCCTGCGGTCCAGTATCATCAGGGAATTGAAGCCGTTGAAATGGAACTTGCTCAGACACTCGCAGCCCCCGGCCACGACTATGTCCGCCTCCCCGGCCTCTATCATCATCGAGCCCAGAATCACAGCATTGGCAGCGGATGAACATGCGGTGGAGACAGTGTTCACTGTCCTGAAACGGCCGGCGCTTCCGGCCACCAGGTCCGTACACGAACGGCAGTCGTGGAACGCAATGTAGGCGTCGTGAAGACTGTCCGTAAGATAGTCCCGGTAATACTTCTCGCTGCGGTCCATGCCTCCGACAGTAGTGCCCGAGACCAGCGCCGCCCGCCTGATATCCTCCGGCCCGAGCCCTGCCTGGCCGACAGCTTCCCTGAGCGCCATGCACCCCAGAAGGGCAGACCTGGGGAGCACCGGTTCCCTCCACTCCATGCCGAGAGCTCCGTAGAGTTCCCTGTCCGAAAGAGGAACCTCACCCACCGGCAGGTCCCTGTGGACGGTATCGAGATACCGCACGGGGCCTATTCCGCTTCTGCAGGAGAGCAGCGACTCCAGCACGGCGGACTGGTCCGTGCCTATGGCGCAGACCACCCCCATGCCGGTTATGCAGACAGTTCCGCTCATACTTCCTGCCGCCGCTTATTTTTTTCTATGGGCCGTGATATATCCGGCCATGGTGTCGAGCGATGTGAATATCTCACGGCCCTGAGCAGGATTGTCCAGCTTTATGCCGTATTTTTTCTCCATGAGCACTATCAGCTCCAGGGCATCAATCGAGTCCAGACCGAGTCCCGAGTCTCCGAACAGAGGCGCCGAAGGATCGATGTCCTCCGGACGGACGTCCTCCAGATTGAGGGCGGAGATAATCTCATTCTTAAGTTCCTGTATCAGTTCTTCCATATCTGCTTTTATTTTATCTGTTGTTCAATGAATTATTCCTAAAATCCCGGCCATTTCCCGCAGCCGGCCGGCCAGCTGCTCCGGAGAATACTGTCCCCGGCCTACAGTAAACATCAGCGACTCGAAGTCGTCCGCATCCCTGCACTCCAGCCACCCTCCCGTGACCGAAGAGGTCACCCGGTCCGCGAAGGCATCCAGGACCCTGTCCGCCACCGCCTCAGGGCTGAACTCATCCATCATCCAGCAGGAGGTCTCCCCGCACCATCCGTTGCGTATGGCTATCTCCCCCGTCACGATATTGGGCAGGGTATAGACAAATACCGCCGGCGAAGGGAAAAACTGCGAGCGGTCCTGTATCGTCGCCTGAAACTTCCGGTCCGTGACCAGCGACCCGCTACATCCGCAGATGACCAGGGCCCTGTCCTCCCTGCGGACCAGCGGCCGGCCTTTCGGATCCAGCTCCTCCGCGGAGCCGTCGCCCTCAAGCGAGGCCAGCAGACGCGAGGTCACAAAACCAAGGCGGCAGAGCGGGTCCATCTTGAAAAATTTCGGATACTCCGGACACACTGTCTCCTTGTACAGGGCCGTCAGCATCCTGCTGCCTGTCTCCGCGGGCACGCGCTCCCGTCCCGCAACCACTATCCTGTCCGATGTCAGTCCTACCCAGTCCATATTTATCTACATTTTCTGAAACAGCATGGCCGCATTGCACCCTCCGAATCCGGAGAGAGCCTTGATAAACGCCGTCCTGTCCGTCTTTCTGGAAGAAGACGATACAGACAGCGGCACCCTCACTCCCAAAGTGGAGAATCCCCTGGTAGCAGGCACCGTACCCCTGTCGACAGCTTTCATAGACAGGATGGTCTCCAATACTCCGGCGGCCCCCATGGTATGGCCGTAATAGCCCTTGAATCCCACTACGGGGACACCCAGGAGCCCGGCACCCGCAACGGCCTCTCCCTCCATCGAGTCATTGTAGTCCGTGGCTGTTCCGTGCAGGCTCAGAAAGGCCAGTTTATGAGGGGGAAAATCCCCGAGTGCGTATTTCAGCGCCTGCCGGCACCCGTCGCCGGTGCGGGAAGGTGCGGAGATATGGTTGGCGTCGTTGCGGACAGCCCCTCTTACCGCGGCCCATTGTCCGGGAACAGCATCCGAGCTGTCACGGGCCTCGAATACGAGAGCTGCGGCAGCCTCCCCCGGATTAAGTCCCCGGCGGTCCTTGTCAAACGGCCTGCACTCCTCCGGCGAAACGGCCATAAACGACTGAAAGCCCGAGACGATGAAAGGCGACTGCTCGTCCGCCCCGGCCACTATGACATGGCTGTACCGGCCTGACTGCAGGCTGCGGTGGGCTGCCAGACATGCGCAGAGTCCCGAGATGCAGGCGTTGGACACCACCAGAGGAGGATTGGGACAGCCGAAACGGCGGCAGGCCACCTCCCAGGCCGCCCGGCTGAGCGGCAGCCTTGACTCCGGAAACTCGCCCGGGTTCTCCAGCAGGGATACATTGCCCTTGGTAGTGGAAATCACGAACAGAGTGCGGGGGGACGCCGGATCCACGCCGGTACCCCTCATGGCCCTTGTGACAGAGAGGATCAGCATCTTCTCGAAAAACGTGTAATCATCCCCGATGTTCTCCTCCGCACAGGCATCCGCGAACCTCTCCCTGTCCAGCAGGGAGGCCGTAAAGTCAAACGGCAGACCGCAGCGGCCGCTGCAACTGCGCAGGCCCGAGCGGAGCTCCTCCACAGCAGCGACGTTTTCCTCTGTAGTGAAGCCCACGGGGGATATGATATTGTCCGCTATCGGGACTGTCAGAACACCTTCCATCTCTTCTTCCATTCCTCATAGAACGGCGGGTTGGTCCACACCAGTTTATAATCCTTGTCCATGAACACCTGCACCGAGTGTCCCGTCGCAGCGAGAGACCCGTCGGAAGTGTCCCTTATCTCATAGTCAAATACTATCTTGGCCGCCTCGGTAGGACGGTAGAATATCGTCACTTCCGGTTTCGAGCCGTAGAGCAGCGGCTTCCTGTACTTGAAGTCCAGTTCCACCAGAGGAGCATAGTAGCCGTTTCCGAAAATATCCATATAGCCCAGGCCGTACCTGGCACCGAAGGCCTCCCTGGCATCCTCAAAATACTTGACATATGAGCCGTGCCATACGACGGACATCGAATCCACCTCGCTGAAACGTATCTTCAGGGGCAGCGTCTCCGACAGAGGGCCGTCATCGCGCAGGGCTATCTTGAGCCCGGCGGAAGCCACCGTACCGGCGGCATCCTCCACCACTGCATCGGCCAGCGTCATGTTCATCACGCTCTCCCTCTCGGTCACTGTCGTCCTGAGGACAGCGCCCACCGCAGGACGGCGGATAATCCGGAAATCACGGACAGCCCCTATCACCCCGATCTTCACAGGACGGTCAAGATTGAGCCATCCGATGCGGGCCGCACAGGTCTGGGCCATGTTCTCCAACAGACCGTATGACGTAAGGGCTCCGTCCTCCACCAGGATACAGTCCGGTCTGACCACGAACTCCGTCACGGCCGTCCTGTCCCCCGTCTCCAGCAGGCGGTCCACCATCACGAAGGGAGGCCGCTGCGGGATAAGCTTCAAAATAGGTATGTCCTGTACTTCTGTCATTTCAGTTTTTCCAAAAATCATAAAAATTGAACCATTGCTCCGGATACCTCCGCACTATATCCTCCAGCACCGGGACGAACGCCTCTGCCAGGCTCCGCTGCGGGTCAGGACACCTGCTGTCCGGCTGCAACCTCCTGACAAACACCTTGTACGCCTTCGCCGAGATTTTGATGACAAAGACCGCCAGCAGGGGAACCTCCCGGCTGACCGCCAGTGCGAACGGACCCTGAGGAAACGATGCTTCCTTTCCCATGAAATTGAGCCGGAGTGTCCTTGACCCGGGGAAACACCTGTCCGCCGACATCGTCACTATCTCGCCTGAAGCGAGCGCGCCGCTGAGAACAAACAGATAGGACATATCGGAGGATATAGGGATCATGCGGACGTTGGTGCGTGAGAACATCCCCTCGCGGCCGTACATCACCGAATCATTCTCTCCGCCGAAGACCAGCGCGTTGATCCGTTTCCGGTCGGAGGTGAGAGTATAACCCGCCAGCTCGAAACTGCCGACATGACTGTTGAGCATCATGAATCCTCCGTCAGCCTCATTGAGCCGGACAAACTCCTCATACCCGTCCATCTCCACGTCGAACCGCCTTCCGGCATACATCGCGAACCGGTCCACGATAACCTGGGCGAAACGGTAGTGATTGAGCCAGCACATCAGGAACGACTTCCACGCCCCCATACCCAGCCTGCTGCGGAAAAGACCGTAGGACGCCCGGTAACCGCTGCGGTTGAATATCATGTAGAACGGCACGAAACATGCCGCCACAGGATACACTGCCCTTACGTCCACATGCCTCAGCAGCCGGACCAGCATCCTGAGCATCAGCGGACTGCCGTCAGTCCGTCCCTGCCACAGCCTCTTTCCTTCACTCTCCATCCCGGTGTCCGGACTCAGCAGGTCTTCCTTCCGATGTAGTCGCAGAAGTCCTTGAGTGTCTTCACGCCGGACATCTCCTCCGGCTTGATCTTGAACCCGAAGTTCTTCTCGACTATCACCACTATATCCACAAAATCCAGACTGTCAATCCCGAGATCCTCCTTGAGACGGGCGTCCGGCACTATGACATCCTCATCGACCTCCAGGTCCTCTATCAAGAATGTCCTTACTTTCGATTCTATCTCTTCTCTGTTCATATCTTCTTATAGTTTTTATTTGATCTTACATTCAAGTATACTGTGCCCCAGGCCTATGCCGTCGTAAATCTCCTCCACGGCAAGACCCGAGGCCTCAACCGCACCCCGCAGATCCTCCAGACTGTACATCTTGCTGCGGCCGTTGGCCAGCGCCGTGAAATAGGGGCTGATCTGAGTCAGGCACATGGCCGCAGTCTCATATCTCTGACGGTCCCAGAGCGTCTCCATGATATAGAGCCGGGCTTCGCCGTCCATGATCCTCACCGCCTTGCCCAGGATGGAACGTATCTCCTTCAGGGAGAAACAGTCCAGGAACTGGGACATCCATACCGCGTCAATACGGGGCGAGGAAGGAAGGACGGAACTGCCGTCCAGCATGTCCACCGGCCACGCGTCTATCCGGTCCGAACCGGGATGCCCCGCCGTCTCCCTGCGCATCATCTCTATCTGGGGCGGCAGGTCGGCTATGGTCACCCTCACGTCAGGATCGTGCTCCACGCACTTGAGGGCCCATGCCCCCAGATTGCCGCCCACATCCAGTATCCTGTGCGGCCTGCGGGCGAACACTATCTCCAGCGCCCTGTCGAAGGAATTGTCCGAATAAAAATGGTCAAAGGCGAACCAGCTGCGCTGCACCTGCTCCGGGAGCTGCGAGAGTCCCTCGTATATGGTCTTCCAGCCGCCGAAATGCCTCAGTCCTGCGGGCTTACCATCCCTGAGCGCCTCCTCGAGGTCAAAAAGGCCGATATAGTTCACGTCGTGATTGAAATCCATATTGACCCTCACCATCTCGTCCGTCAGCATGAACCATCCGGTCTTAGACAGCGAGTAACGTTTTGTGTCAAAGTCATAAAGCACTGTGCCGGCCGTCAGGGAGGATTCCAGAAGCACCTTTGCGGCATATTCTGAAAAACCGGACTCCGCGGATATCTCCTCTACTGTCATCCCCCGGTCGCTGTCCCGGAGCATGGAGAAGATTCCCGAATGAAGCATAATCCTGGATATCTGGAATATCACCGGACCGAAAGCTATCATCTCCGCCGCCTTCTGGGCGTCTCCGGCTGAAAGCCTTTCCCTTGAATATATCTTCCTATAGTCCATCTGTATTGCGAAGTACCAGGGCGCTGTTGGTACCTCCGAAGCCGAAGGAGTTGGACAGCACCGTATTGATTTTCATATCTATCGTCCTGGGCGTGATGTTCAGGCCGGCGGCATGCTCGTCCGGACGCTCCAGGTTGATGTTGGGAGCGGCGAAGGAGCCGCGCATCATAATCACCGAGTAGACCACCTCGCTGGCCCCGGCCATCCAGCACTCGTGTCCGGTCATGGACTTGGTGGAGCTGATGACCGCCTTAGTGTCTCCGAAGAGCCTGCGAAGCGCCATTGCCTCGCACATATCTCCCTGAGGGGTAGACGTTGCGTGGGCGTTGATGTAGTCTATGTCCGACGGATTCAGGCCTGCGTCCTGCAGTGCCCTGCTCATGGCTGTTACCGAGCCGTCGTCGTTGGGCTGGGAAATACCCATCCCGTTGGAGGAGAAACCGTAGCCGGTCACCTCCGCAAGGATCACTGCTCCCCTGCGCACAGCGCTGTCGTAGCTTTCCAGCAGCACCGCTCCGGCACCGCCGCTCGGCACCAGACCGTCCCTGTCCGCATCGAAGGGCCTGGAGGCCTTCTGCGGGTCGTCCATCCTCGTGGAGAAGGACGAGAGGGCATCGAACGTTGCCATCGAGTAGTAGTTTGTCTCCTGGGCTCCTCCACAGAGTATCATGTCCTGCAGACCGCTGCGGATGAACATATAACCCAGTCCGATGGAGTGGGAACCGCTGGCGCAGGCCGCACTCACCGTGAAGTTGATGCCCTTGAGACGGAAGATGGTGCTCAGGTTCATGTTCACGGTGGAGTTCATCGACTGGAAGATAAGTCCGGACCCCAGCATAGCGGAGTCGTGCTTGCTGTCCATTATCCTGGCTGCCTCTATCACCGGCTTGGCCGATGAATCGTTGCCGAAGAGGATACCTACCTCGTGGGTATCGAGCCACTGATCATCCACTCCCGCCATCGCAAGCGCCTCCCGGGACGCCATATAGGCATACTCGGCCTCTTCCGAGAGGCCTACTCTCTGCCGGCGGTTGAGCAGGGACTTGAGCTCTGGACGCGGCACGATGCCTGTGAGCGACGAACGGTAGCCGTACTCCAGTCTCTCGGGCTCCACCCCGATACCGGAGCGGCCCTCGTAGAGCGACTGACGGACCTCGTCCACATTGGTTCCGATGCAGGACCAGATGCCTATTCCGGTTATAACTACTCTATTTCTCATAAAAATACATTACTAATAAAGACCTCCGTTGACCGACACCGTCTGACCGGTGATGTAAGCAGCTTCCTCCGAAGCCAGGAAGGCCACCAGGGCGGCCACCTCCTCCGGCTTGCCGAAACGACCGGCGGGAATCATCTTCCTGAGCTCCTTCTCGTCCAGGTCGGCCGTCATGTCCGTGGATATGAAACCCGGAGCTACGCAGTTGACCGTAACTTTTCTGGGCGCGACCTCCTGGGCCAGTGCTTTCGTGGCTCCGATGAGACCGGCCTTGGCGGCAGAATAATTGCTCTGTCCGGGCAGTCCTTTCAGGCCGGAGAGCGAACTTATGTTGATTATGCGGCCGTAGCGGCTGGTGAGCATATTCTTGAGCACCCGGCGGGTGACATTGAAGAATCCTCCGAGGGTCGTGTCCAGCACGCTGTTCCACTGGGCATTCTGCATGAATATCATCAGACTGTCCTGGCGGATACCTGCGTTGTTGATCAGGATGCCGATGTAGTCGTCCGGATGGGCGGCTTCCCATCCCTCCAGGGCAGCGTCCACCGCCTCCGTATCCGAGACGTCGAAACGCAGCAGCTCCGCGGTTCCTCCGGCGGAAGCGATCATCGCCGCCGTCTCCTCGGCCTTGGCCTGATTGGAAGTATAGTTGACAATGACGGGGATGCCCTCTCCGGCCAGCCTTACGGCCACGGCTCTGCCTATTCCCCGCGAGCCTCCGGTAACCAGCGCGTACATCATAGCCGTTCAATCTTGTATTGGTCCGTAGTTTTGTTCCTGAGGTAATCCTCCACCATCGCTATTTTCTCATAGAAAGGCTCGTCCTCCCTGAAGGCAGGGAACATCTCCCTGATCCTGCGGTATTCGGCCCTCGTGGCGGGAGCGAGACGGTCCTCGCATCCGAGGCAGTCGGTCGCCTGGGCGAGAGCCATGTAGAGAATGGAAACGACCTGCCATGCGTTGTCTATGACGCGGCGGCAGATCAGGGCGGAGTTGGTGCCCATGCTGACGATATCCTGGTTGTCGTTGTTGTTGGGTATGCTGTGCACATAGTTGGGCATGGCCAGGGTCTGGCACTCGGCGGTAGTGGAAGTCGCCGTGAACTGGCAGGCCTGCATACCGTAGTTGAGCCCCAGTACTCCGAGATTGAGGAACGGAGGCAGGATACCGTTGATACGGTCGTGGAAGAGGTAGTTGAGCTGCCTCTCCGCCGTCATGGCCAGACGTACCACGGCAGTCTTGACCTTGTCCTCCTCCAGGGAGATGTAGTCGCCGTGGAAGTTGCCTCCGTGGTAGACGTTTCGGGAGACGGGGTCGACTATAGGATTGTCGCTGGCGGAGTTGAACTCGTCCTCGAGCACCTTCCCGGCAGCCATGACAGTGTCGTAGACCGGTCCTATCACCTGCGGCACGCAGCGCAGGGAGTAATAAGGCTGCACCTTGTGCTCAAACGTACTCTGGTTGCTGTGTCCGCTGTCGTAGAGCTCGTGCTCCCGCTTGCACAGGCAGCGGCTGCCGCTGCTCATCTCCCGCATCATCGAGGCCACGGCCTGCTGACCGGGATGACGCCGGCACTCATTGAGGCCTTCGGACATCAGGTCATCAAAGGAGGAGGCTATCTCATTAGTCCAGACAGAAGCCAGTACAAAACTGTAGATCAGCCTCATGGCATAAATGTGATTAACCACGCCTATTCCGGACATCACCGATGTACCGTTGGTCAGGGCCAGTCCCTCGCGGATATGGATTTCAAGAGGCTCCAGCCCGCACTCCCGGAGCACATCTCCAGCATCACGCCACTCCCCGCGGTAGTGGACCCTCCCCTCCCCGATCATGGCCAGGGACATATGGGCCAGCTGCACCAGGTCTCCGCTCGCGCCCACGCTTCCGTGCTCCGGAATCATGGGGCAGATGCCCCGGTTGATGAACTCCGCAAGCAGACGCACCACATCGGGATGGACTCCCGAGCGGGCCTGCAGGAAAGTGCCCAGGCGGGCTGTCATAGCCGCCTTGACGCACACATCCTCAAGCGGCTGCCCTGCACCCGTGGAATGGCTGCGGATGATATTGTACTGAAGTTCCTTCAGCCTGTCGTCATCCACCCGCCACTGCGCCATGGGACCGAAACCGGTATTTATTCCGTATATGATCTTATCCTTGGAGAATTCTTCCAGAAACCTGTAGCACCCGCCGACCTCATCCAGCACGGCCGGAGACACACAAAGAGTTTCTCCTCGAAATAGAATCCTCTCTATATTTCTGATTGACAGTTTAGATGTTTCCATTATCAAAATTTGAACGCCCGTCGTTTTATAGCGCGCAAATTTAACAATATTTTCCTTATATCGCTATCAATGTAAACAAAGGCCGGACAGGAATTCTCTTCCGTATCCGGCCCTGATTTTCAGGACAGAGTGACTACTCGTACTGGGCGAGTATGCCCTTGATCTGCTTGGGTTCCAGACGGCCGTAGACCTTCTCGTCCACGAGCATCACGGGAGCCAGACCGCAGGCGCCCACGCAGCGCAGGCACTCCAGGGAGAATTTCCCGTCGGGGGTAACTCCGCCCACGTCGATCTTGAGTTCCTTCTTGATCTCCTCCAGCACACCCTCCGCTCCGCGGACATAGCAGGCCGTACCCATGCACACTGAGATGGAGTGGCGGCCCTTGGGCTGCATGGTGAAGAAGGAGTAGAAGGTAACCACACCGTAGACCTTGGCCA
>DWYD01000032.1 GCA_019118865.1 Candidatus Coprenecus merdipullorum
GTTGCTCTATGCCCTGAAAAAACAAGCCATAGAGCAACCCGATAATCAGCATCCACCTGATTACAAACACATTACCGACTAGCCCCTTGCTTTATGGTCAACAGCTGAGTACGGCTGCTGACGATGTAGGCCCTGCCATTGGATAGCCTGATTAAACACAGGTCTTTTAAATTTGTGGCGAAAAGAGTGTACCAGCCCAAAGAGTCGCTCTGCCAACGGCCCCAATAACCGAACGGACCGCCGCTGCCCACCCGGAACGAATTCAGGACGACACCGGAAGAGACTTCCTCAACCCTGACGATATCGCTGCGGTTGATACGCAGACGGCCAACCGGGCGGCACAGTTGGATCTGCCGGTCCGTCACGATGATACGCAACGGAGTCCAAAGGGCACAGACTGACACCGCAGAGGCTATCACCCAACATACTATACCCGCATCCGACTCTCCATTCCGCCACTCTGCAATACCTTCTGCTGCCAGAATGACCATAAGTGCTACGAAAACCACAGTCCACGCCACGGCACTCCTGCTCCACCGCATCCGTATACTCCTTTCATTCATAACCACTTTACTTATTCTAAAACTAACAGCAAATATATGGCTAATTTTCATATCTTTGTCAAATCCAGTTAGAGTATTTAAATAAAATGTTTGTTTTTTTGAGTATAGTCCTGACGATTTCCGTTACTGCCGGGTTACCGACAGAGATGCCGTCATATTCCAGTGATACAGCATCATTCAGTACAATACCTGAACAGGCCGAAGACCTGCCTTCCCTGCTCAGGTCCTCGCTACGTCTCTACCGCCAGAGCGAGGATGACGGGCAGAAGGCCAAAGGCAGCATGTATGCCGGATTCGCCTACGGACTCACTGGCAAGGCGGACTCATCCGAGGCTTTCTTCGCTGAGGCACTGCGCCTGGCCGAAACGACAGAGGACCCGGAGATTATCGCTACTGTCCACAATTTCAAGGGGCTGACGGCCCTTAACTCCAACGCCGATTACTACCGGGCCATCCTGGAATTCTCCGAAGGGCTGGATGCGGCCAGGAGCATTCCTGACTCGGAGATCTATTCCATCCTGCTGGCCAACATAGCCTACACTAGCTGGCTGAGGGGAGACACGGAGGGAATGCACTATGCACAGGACTGCTATCAGAAGGGCATCAGCACGGACAATAAATTCCTCATATACATCGGCGCCTATACCATGGCCATGTTTCAATACTCCTTGGAGGAATGGGACACCGCACTGAAATACATCAAAGAGGCGGAACAGACCATGTCCTCGGATACTGACGGTACAATCTCAGAAACCGACAAGGCCGCCTGCCTCAACCTGTACGGGAAAATCTGCCTTGCGACAGGGGACATGGACAATGCGGGGAAATATCTGGAACGCGCCCTGAGCACATGCCTGGGCAGCAGCGAACCCTGCGACCTGGCCAATGTATACCTCAGCTACGGGTACTATTATCTGCAGAAAGGAGATCAGGACAAGGCCCTCGGCATGTTCATGCAGGGTGTGGAGGCCGCCGGCAGACAGGAGGACCAGATACACCTTAAGGAACTATACAAGGCCATCGCCGATGTTTATTACGACAAAAAAGACTGGTACGCCTCCCTGACATACTACCGCAAATTCTACGGGCAGGCCCTCTCTCTCTTCGACTCAGAAAAGGAAAGATCGCTCAATGAGCTGAACGTCAAATATGAGACCCTGCAGAAAGAAAACGAGATACAGCAGCATATATTTCACATTCAGAAGCAGGAGAAAAGGATTCAGCTTCTTGCGGTATGCCTGCTCTTCGCCGTCATCCTGCTGGCCGGCACCGCCTACGCGTTCAAGAAACGCAGGGACTACTGGACACAGATCGTCAGACAGACTCAGAACACACTGAAAGCCAGGGAAGAGCTGGAGGACACCCGCGGGCGTATACCGAAAGAGGAGCAGCCCCAGAAATACTCTACCTCCGCCCTGTCCGAGACCATGGGCGATGAGCTGTTCGCACGTCTCGAAAAGACCATGCGGGAGGAACGGATATACTGCGACAGCGGGCTTTCCATCCAGAAACTTGCCGAACTGATGGGCACCAACCGCACATACATGTCCCAGCTGATCAACCAGCATACAGGCATGAATTTCAACGCATACATCAACAAATACCGGATCGAGGAAGCCATCAGGCTCATCTCCGATACGGACAGACCGTTGAAGACCATAGCTTACGACCTCGGCTTCTCCTCCCTGAGCACATTCTACACGTATTTTAAAAAGGAAATCGGCCTTCCTCCGTCACAATACAGAGAAAGACTGATTTCCCTAAAATACAAAAACGGCAGTTCCTATTTCCAGTCTACCGGAATATCCTCATAGTCGGACAGACCGGTGCATCCTCCGAAACAGGTCGTATAGCTGGTTATCGCGGTGTATCCCTCACGGCCGGCACGCTCGTACAGATGGACTTTCTCCCCGTCAACCATATCGAAGGGAGACTCACCTGTCACGGACGAGCAATTGAGGAACAGCGATATTGCATACTGCAGCTTACAGCAGTTGCTGAAAAGCCCCGAGGGGATGCTCTCGAGAGAAGTACATCCGGAAAATGCTTCACTGATGTCATACAGCTCGGGATTGCCGCTGAACAGATCCTCCGGTATCTCCTTCAGGCTGCTGCAGTCACGGAACATTCCGTTCATCTGAGTGACGGCGGACATGCTGCCGAACAGGCCCTCAGGAATGGAGGTCAGTGATGTGCAGCCGGAGAACGTACTGTTGGCCATCACGACCTTGGTCATGTCATCGAACAGCCCGTCAGGGATGGAGGTAAGGCTACGGCAATCCCTGAACATCGTGGACATTCCCGTTATCTCTGTAGCTCCGTTCAGGAATCCCTCGGGTATCTCCTTAAGGGAGGTACAGCCCATGAACATACCACTTACATCGGTAGCACGGGTACCCTTCAGCATATCTGCAGGCACACTCTCCAACTGAGCGCACTGATAGAACGCCATACCGAAATTCGTGACACCTGCCAGGGCCTCCCGGGTATCGTCAGGCAGACTCTTTATGGCTGTTCCGGAAAGTCCATAGTTAAGGCTTGTCGGACGGACAGCGCCCCATGTTTCTATGGCCGTTATGGACTTTTTCGTATTGTCCATGCCCGAACCGTTGTCACAAGCCACCTGCGACAACGAGCCATAAATCTTGACTTTATATACCCCGTCAGTCTCATAGACATGCGTTATATACTGAAACATAGCCAACGTTCCTGCATAACCGGTACCTGTCCCGTCTCCCCAGTCCACATAACAGTTGACATCACCGGCAACCGGTGCCGCCACCTGCCACTGTGCTTCGGGCACTGTGTACTCCAGAATCATAGGATCATCCACCGCCTCCACTGTTATCGTTGAGGACACCTTGTCGCTTCCGGAAATAGTAGTCAGCACCACTTCTCCCGTACTGCCTGCAGGAGCACCTTCACTTCTGACAGTTATTCCGCTCTCTGTCTGAGACACTGTCAACCATTCGGTTCCGGAGCTGACACTCCACTCCCTGTTGGATGTTACCGTTATGTCGGTCACGCCTCCGTCAGAAGGCAGAACCAGCGTTGTCTGGGAAGGAGTGACGTATGCAGGGGTGCAGGCCGCAATGGTGACCGGCAGCTCACAGACCTTGTTATTGAGCTCCGTACCGGCTGTCACCACCAGTGTGACAGTCTGATCCTCTGCCACCTCATTGGCAGAAGCCGTAATGGTAAACGAAGTATCCTGTATCTCTATAGACAGCCAGTCCGTATCCTCGTATCCCGTCACGGTCCATGTTTCACGGTTGGTAATAACCGCCACCACTGTATCTCCTCCATTCTCCGGGAAAGACACTGACTCCTGGTCCAGTTCCAATGACGCCACTTCCGTGCCGTTCTGGATTATTGTCACGAAGCCCATAATCACACCGTCAACCCTTACCCTCATCATAGCCTTGCGGGTATAGTCCGACACCAGTTCTTCCGCAGATACTGTTACAGTATTTCCGTCCACGGAAGCCTCATACCAGTCCTCTGCGTCTTCCCGGACCAGCTCCCACTCTCCGGAAGCCCCTACTTCAAAGGATGCCGAGCCTCCGAGAGCAGGCAGGGTTACCTCTGCCTGCTGCCCGTCCTCTTCAATCAGGACATTTTCCGAGTCAGAAGACAGAATCAGCGACACCTCAGGTACTGTTTCTTCCTGAGTGCAGGCCGTCAGGGAGAACACTGCCGCTGCAACGGCCAATATGCTTTTAACAATATTATTCATATAACTTATGTGATTTAGTAATAAACAATTGTTCTCTCTGTTTCAAACGGGTAAGTCGCCTCAATGGACAGATTGCAGTCGGTTATCCCGATCCAGTTCCCGTTCTCGTCATACTCATACTGATAGGATGCCTGAAGTCCGTGATTGGACTCGCTGATACCGATGATGTCACTGTTCTCATTTCTCTCTATCAGCATATTGTAGTTGAAATTGAGTCCCTCGATATAAGTCATAAGAGGATTGCAGAGCACATCCGAGTAAGTTTTGTCCATAATTGGAGTATCACCCATGACGGACGATGTCTGGACCAGATGGGTGAGATATCCGCTTTCCGGCTCGACTGTATAAGTCAGACGGCTGTCGGTCGTGATAATGCCGAGGAAATTCATCATATAGTCCACTGTCGCGGTGTACTGGCCGTTGAAGGTGTACGCATTGAGCAGCTGCGGCTCCTCCGATGTGTAGAGGTATGCGCTGCCGTCTGTCTCATTGATTTCGAAATCCAGATAGAAATCCGTAGGGTTCGTCACGTTGTTGTATACTGTAACTCTCTTGATATCCTTGATCATACGGGGCATCCACACGCGGTACCACAGCCAGGTGGTATTCTCTTCCAGGAAACCGAAGATACGCTCGACATCGACATATTTGCCATGGTCTCCGTATTCGAGACTTATGGAATACTCAAAAGGCGTCATGTCCTCCATAGAGATTACTCCGTCCGTCTTGACATCAATATTGACCAGACGGTTCTGATCATCGTAGGACAGGGTGCAGAAACAATTGATCTTCGAGCCGCCCATGTTCAGGTTGAAATACTCCATATAGGTCAGCATACCTGCCTCATTGAACTTGAGGTTGTAGAGATAACTGGCATTCTGTTCCCATACATAGGTAGGATCAAAATAGAAACTGAGTTCCTTGACCTTGCCGTGCAGGTTCATAATCTCCAGGGAACTGCGGTCGTAGATGATTCCGTTACCCTCCTGGGTTACCTTGATACGGTAAGTGGTATCCAGCTCGGAATAGACCACGACCTCTCCTGCCAGGTCCCCGATCTCCTCGGTTTTCTCAACCGATATTACAAGGTTTCCTGTCTCAGGGTCTATGTCCGAAAGACTGATCCACGAGGATGAAGAATAGGCATTCAGATAATCCAGGCCTTCGGATGTGACGATGACGGTATCAGTGCCTCCTTCTCTGGAGAACCATATCTCCGTCTCGTTAACAGAAAGCTCAGGCCTCGATTCCGGAGCAATCTCCTTCTCCGTACAGGCCTGGAGCAACACCGCCAGAAATGATGATGCGGCGATGATAGGCAGATAAGTTGATATTCTCATAAAAACTGGTTTTTGTTTCTGCAAACAAAATTAGAGCACATGATTCCTGCCGCGTTCAAAAAAAATATTTCACATCGTCAATGTACGATTCTGAAATATTTCAAAATTATCAATGCTTTCAGTGCCAATCTGTTGGCCGTATGGCTCAGATATATTATTTTTGCCTGAAAAGAAAACTATGAGCTATATTTCGGAAGAGACCGTCAACAGGACGGTACAGGCTATCGTGGAAAAATGTCCTCTCGCGGACAGGACGCCGGTGCAGAAGGGCGTGGCCCAGGCAGCAGCGCTGTGGAGAGCGGAGGACGGCACTGAAGCGGAGTTCGAGCAGTTCGCCGCCGGAAGCTACGCGGCTACGCCGGAGGACCGAAAAGTGCTCTTCGACAAGCTGTCCGCGGCGTTCGAGACCCTCTACGGCACCTCGAACCAGGTAGCCGTAAGACTCCAGGCGCCCCTGCAGCTGGCCGGTCCCGAACCCACGGAAATCGACTATATCCTCGGAGCGTTCAGCCCCTATTCGCACCTCTCGGACGACCTCTTCGCCAACAAGACGGCATTCGTCACCATCCTCAACTTCCCGTTCTACACCCTCGAGGAGAAGAATACCCTCGGAAAAGAGTGGAGCCGCCCCGAATGGGCCTACGCCCGCATGGGAGACGCCTTCACCACCCGCGTACCGGCCTCCGTCAACGCCCAGTACTCGAAGGTGAGCAGCGCCGCCGAGAACTACATTGCCTCCTACAACATCATGATGGGGCACCTCCTCACCGATGACGGCCGCCGCCTCTTCCCCGAGGACATGGTGCTGCTCTCGCACTGGAACCTGCGCGACGAGCTCAAGAGCAACTACGCCGACATCCCCGACGCCAACGAGAAACAGGAGATGATCTTCCAGGTGATGCTCCGTATCGTGGGCCAGACCATCCCGAAGGACGTGGTGAACAACCCGGCATACGACTGGGCGCCATACTCCAACAAGACCTGGAAAGACGGTAAGGAAGTGCAGCTCCAGCCCGAGACCGACGTGCGCTACTCGCATATCCTCA
>DWYD01000033.1 GCA_019118865.1 Candidatus Coprenecus merdipullorum
AACAGGTACCCCTTCCTTGTGTACTAAAACCTAAACCTACTACATAGATGCAGGATTGTTGCATTTCGTTGCATGAAAATCAAAAAATTTTCAAAAATTTTTCTTTTCCGCCTTTTTCCCCGGTCTGTAAAAGACCACTATTGCCAGAACTGCAATCAACGGACATACGATTCCGATGACAAGTGCCTTTAAAGGAGTAGTCCCGCACAGCAGCCAGTACGAGAGAAAATCCAGCACTACCAGCACCAGAGCCCCAACTGTCAGGCTCCACCCGTATGACAGGCGCATCTTGTAGAAGCCTGCTTTCTGCATATTCGCAAAATGCAGAAGGAGTATCGCTGCGGCGATAATCGGTACACTGCTGCCTATCGAGTATACCAGATCCTTTTCCCCGCTCACCCAGAAGTAATGCGACAGCACCGCCACCACCAGAGCGGCCAACGCCACCACACCTATTCTCAACCAATACGAACTTTGCTTCATAATCCTGATTTTTAACTATACGACACCAAAGATACACACATTTAGCGACTATCACAACCTCCGCCTGCCTCCTCACCGGGAAAGTGTACCTTTCAGTACGAATCCCAGGCACTTTCCCTAAAAATTTGCTAACTTTAGATTTTGGATAAATAATATACTAAAGATTGAATGTCATGAATAAAGTTCACATCAACATGACCAGGACAGAACTGCGCAGGACCGTCACTGCCTGCTCCACGAGGGATGTCGCCATGGTCCTGTTTATCTTCTCCGTCTGGGGGGACTCTATGGGTATGCAGGCCGGTTATATCCGGGGCGTAAGCTGGCTCTGCGCTGCCTGTGCGCTGATAGCCGCAGTCACCTCTCTTGTATTGTGGCTGTCTCCCCGCTCCAGTTCGGAAGAGAAGAGCACTGCCGAAGTCATACGGCTCGTTTCGACCGCTGTCATAATGCTGGCAGTCTGCGTGCTCTCACTCTATTTCGGTCTGTAATTACGTATTGGGAAAGTGCTGTCTCCTGAAGAAGGTCAGAGGATGCGGGATAGGGTGCGGCGGGTGGGGAGGGCGGTGATAAAAAGGCCGATGAGGGAGATGGCGGCGAGGGTAATGAGGATGTCGCCGGTCTTGATGACTACGGGGTAGTACTCGACGACGAAGCTGCCGGGCATACGGATGACACCGACGTGCTGCTGTATGAGGCAGAGGACGATGCCGACGGCCAGACCGATGACGGCGCCGAGGAGGATGATCATCCAGCCCTCGTCGAAGAAGATACGGCGGATCAGGGCCGGACGGGCCCCGAGGTGCTGGAGGGTAGCGATGTCGTCCCGCTTCTCGATGATGAGCATGGTCAGGGATCCGAATACGTTGCAGGAGACCACGATGATGATGAACAGCAGGATCATGAAGATGACCACCTTCTCGATACGCATCATGCGGTAGACGGTCTCGTTCTGCATGTATTTGTCTTTGACGGTGAAGCCGGGGCCGAGGGCGGAGCGGACCTCCTTCACTGCCTGACGGACGTCGGAGCCGGGTGTAAGCCGGAGCTCCACGGTGCCTGCCTCATTGTCCTGGAGTCCTATGAGCCTGCGGGCTCGCTCGATGGGGACGAAGAGGGTGTTGCTGTAGTCCTCATTGCCCGAGAAGAATGTGCCTGTCGGGAAGAACCGCTCGCTGTTGAGGGATGCCGCCGGATTGACCAGCGAGATGTCCCGGTCGCGGGCGGGGAAATAGACGGTGATGGGGTCGAGGAAGCGTGGGCTGATGCCCATTTCCGCAGCAAGGGCTCGCCCGGTGACGGCCTGGGCCACCTCTCCGTGCATCAGGGTGAACTCTCCGTCGATGATGCAGGACTGTATCTCGGGATTCTCGGTGTAGCTCTGCTCCACGCCTTTGAGCAGGGCGGTGCCTTCCTCGCGGTCGTAGGTCAGGAAGACGGTCTCCTCTACGCTCTCGGTGAATGAGGCTACGGATGACATTGAGCGGACGGCATCGAAGGCCTCTGTGTCAGTACGGAAATATTTGGATGAGTCGCAGGTGACGGCTATGTCGGGCATGGCCCGGTCGTACATCCCGCGGACCACGTCCTCGAAGCCGTTGTATATCGACAGCACCATGATCAGCGCGCAACTGCCCACCGCAATGCCTATCGCGCTTATAAGCGAGATGATGTTGATGACATTGTGCGACTTCTTGGCGAAGAGGTAACGCCGGGCTATGAAGTATGACAGATGCATAATGGCTTTCAGACTGTGATGCTTGGTCTGCGGTGGCCTGGATGGACTGAAGGATGGCTGCGGGACCAGCTACTTGGCGAGCAGCTCATCGATGTGCTCCACGTAGTCCAGAGAGTCGTCCAGGTAGAAGATCAGCTCGGGTATGATGCGCAGCTGCTTGGCCATCTGGCGGCCCAGCTCTCCGCGCATGGTACGGCCCGACTCCTGGATCATCCTGAAGACCTTCTCCTGCTTGGCAGAGGGGAAGATGCTGACGTAGACCTTGGCCACTGCGAGGTCCGGGCTTATGGTCACTCCGCTCACCGACACGAGAGCTCCGTCCCAGGAGGCCATGCCCTTGGAACGGATGATCTCGGCCAGATGTCTCTGGAGCTCCTTGGCCACCTTCAGCTGGCGGGTGCTTTCTCCTTCCATAGCGGCGGTCTCCTATTCAAATTTGAGAATGTAGTAGTTCTTCTTGCCTTTCTGGGCGAGGATGTACTTGCCGTCGATCAGGTCCTCGGCGCTGACGGTGCGGTCGGCCGAGTCGCAGCGGTCCTTGTTGATGGACAGGCCGCCGCCCTGAATCATCTTGCGGCATTCGCCCTTGGAGGGGAATACGTCAGTGGTGACAGCCAGCAGGTCGATGACATTCTGCGGCAGGGCGTCCTTGTTCAGGCTGTACTGGGGTACGCCGTCGAATACCGAGAGGAAGGTCCTCTCGTCGAGCGAGCGCAGGGTCTCGGAGGTGGACTTGCCGAAGAGTATCTGGGAAGCGTCCACGGCCTTGCCGTACTCCTCCTGTCCGTGTACCATGACGGTAATCTCGCGGGCGAGCAGTTTCTGGAGCTCACGCAGATGGGGCGCCTTGGCGTGCTCTGCCACTGCGGCCTCTATCTCCTCGCGGCTGAGGGTGGTGAATATCTTGATGTATCTGGCGGCGTCCTCGTCGCTGACGTTGAGCCAGAACTGATAGAAGGCGTAAGGAGTGGTGTATTCAGGGGAGAGCCAGATATTGCCCTTCTCGGTCTTGCCGAACTTGCCGCCGTCGGACTTGGTCATCAGAGGCCAGGTCAGTCCGTATGCCTCTCCGCCCAGCTTGCGGCGGATGAGCTCGGTACCGGTGGTGATGTTGCCCCACTGGTCGCTGCCGCCCATCTGGAGCCTGCAGCCATAGTGCTGATAGAGATACAGGAAGTCGTAGCCCTGAAGAAGCTGGTAGGTGAACTCCGTGAAGGACATGCCCTCGCGTCCCTCCCCGCTGAGTCTCTTCTTGACCGAATCCTTGGCCATCATATAGTTGACGGTGATGAGTTTGCCGATATCGCGGGAGAAATCCAGGAACTTATAGTCCTTCATCCAGTCGTAGTTGTTGACCAGTATGGCGGCGTTGGGAGCCTTGCTCTCAAAGTCGATGAACTTGGAAAGCTGAGCCTTGATACACTCCTGGTTGTGGCGCAGGGTTGCCTCGTCGAGCAGGTTGCGTTCCTGGGACTTCATCGAGGGGTCGCCGATCATGCCGGTGGCTCCGCCGATGAGCGACACAGGCCGGTGTCCCGCATCCTGAAAATGCTTGAGCATCATGACACTGACCAGATGCCCTATATGAAGTGAATCGGCCGTCGGGTCTATGCCCACGTATGCCGTACACTGTTCCTTGTTCAACAATTCTTCTGTCCCCGGCATGATGTCCTGGATCATGCCTCTCCATTTGAGGTCTTCGATAAAATTCTTCATCGTATGAGAAATAACTGCTTTGCTGTGGTAAATCCACGCAAAGGTAGTGATTTTTTGTTATCGGCGGTATATGCGGAAGAGGGCGGCACAGATACAAACAAGAACCAGTGCTATCATCCCCCAGATGAACCACATATTCAGCGTCTGCGTCTTACCTGCAGCCACCGAGAGCGTAGAGTTGGCGCAGAAAGAGAACAGCAGGGACAGCAGCAGGCCCAGCTGCGCGGCCAGATCCCGCTTGGCGTCATTTGCAATTCCAGCTTTCCGGGCAGGAACGGGGAGGTTGACGATATTGGGGAAAATCTGGGCCAGAAGCGTCAGTATGTAGACTCCAAGTCCTACAAGGGCGACAACCAGCAGGATGCTCCTGTCTCCGACTCTGTCCACAACTCCGTGGATATCAAAATGGTTCGGCACCGGCACTCCCTCCAGCCGCGACCATGACAGCATGGGCGCGAAGGCTGTAAGCACCGCCACCGCAGCGACTATATTCAGGACAGAGTTGATGTAACGCCGTATCATGATATTGCAATCAGTTGAGCTCCACGAGAGCCTCGGAGACATTGATGATGAAGTCCCCGACCCTCTCGCACTCAGATACAAGGTCCATATAGTAACTCCACGGAGATAGCTGCTCTCCTCGGACTCGATATTGCGCAGATGCTCCTCCTTCAGATTGTCACGGTACTCGTTGATGTCATGCTCGGCGTCCTGCGCATTGGAGATGTTGATCACGTGGTGGAATCCCTCCTTGAGATTGGCTATCATGCTGTCGATGGCCACATCCACCAGATCGAGCATGTGGTTGAGCTTCCTGACCGTAGCCTCATCGAACTTCTGGCTGTGCAGATTCTTGCGCTGCAGGATACGGCCTACATTGAACCCGGAATCCCCCATGCTCTCAAGCTCGCTGATGATCTTGTACATGGCCTGAAGCTTATTGGTACCCTCCTGGCTCAGGTCACTCTCCCGTATATTGCTGAGATACTTGGCGATCTCGAACTCAATCCGGTCGGTTATCTGCTCGTAATGCTCGAGCTTCTTGAACAGCTCGTCAAAACGGTTCTCGTCATCCGCCTCGTTGACGGCCTGCCGGGCATATCTGTACTGCTTCTTGACTATCTCGGAGAAATGCACGACCTCCTGCTCGGCCTGCTCCAGGGAAAGCTCGGCGGTGCTCATCATACCGCCCTGAATATAACGGAGACGGAAGACCTCCTCCTCGTCCTTGTGCCCCTTGAGCACCCAGGTGACGAACTTGACGATCTGCGGAGTAAACCACACGAGGATACAGGTATTGAGCAGGTTGAACAGAGTATGCACGGTGGATATGGCGTAGAGCAGGGACGCGGACGATACAAACGGATCCTCACCGCCCAGGCCTACGACGATCTTGGACACCAGCCACAGGAACGGCTTGTACAGTGCCAGCACCCAGATGACTCCGAAGACGTTGAACACCGTATGGGCCAATGCCGCCCGTTTCGCGGAGATATTGCCGACAGAGGCCGCTATGTTGGCGGTGATAGTGGTACCGATGTTCTCGCCGAGCACCATCGCTGCGGCCATCTCGAACGGAATCCATCCCTGACTGGCCATGACCAGGGTCAATGCGACGGTCGCGCTGGAAGACTGCAGGACAATAGTCATTACCGTACCTACCAGCACGAATATCAGGACTGAGAAGAATCCCCAGTCTGTCCATCTCTGGATAAATGCAATGGCCTCGGGATTGGTGCTCAGGTCCGGCACCGAGTCCTTCAGGAAACTCAGACCGAGGAAAAGCATGGCAAAGCCGATGCTCATCTCGCCTATGTTCTTGCGCTTCTGCGACTTGAACATCAT
>DWYD01000034.1 GCA_019118865.1 Candidatus Coprenecus merdipullorum
GGTCATAGGCAGCTACATGATGACCGACTTCGACCTGCGGCCTATACCGCCAGGAGTCATCGACCACCGGGAATGGACTGACTCCAACGGCCACAACAACGCCTTGCGCATCAACGGCCTCGGTGCTCCCCGCGCCTTCCACGCCGCTACCCTGCGCTCCGTCGGCGGCTTCGAGAACGTCTCCTACGGCGAGGACTACGGCGTAGTGCTCCGCCTGACCCGTGAGTACCGCCTCTGCCGCATCTACGACCCGGTATACAGCTGCCGCCGCTGGGGCGGAAACTCCGATGCCGCCCTGGACATCTCCAGGATCAACGCCCACAACGCCTACAAGGACTCCCTCCGCACCCGCGAGCTCCTCGCCCGCCAGCAGATGAATGATGGCCGACTTGGTGAATGAAAATCGTCCAACTTGGTGAATGAAAATCGTCCAATTTGGTGAATAAGTCTTCGTAAATTATTTTATTTCAATATTTAGTGCTATATTTGCAAAAAGTCAAAAATAACACTGATGGAAGAGCCTATTACATACAGAAAACGAATTGCCGACAAGCTTCTCAGTGAACAATTGGAGGCATCGGGTGCTGTGTTGATTCAAGGTCCGAAGTGGTGCGGCAAGACTACAACGGCAGAACAGCAGGCCGGAAGTATTATCTATATGGACGAGCCGAAAAACCGTCAGGCCAATCTTATATTGGCGGAGACGGATCCTCAGGTACTGCTTCAAGGAGCAGTTCCGAGGGTGATCGACGAGTGGCAGCTGGCACCATCATTGTGGGATACTGTCAGATTCGAGACCAGCCACAGACGGTCTCCCGGGCAGTTTATCCTGACAGGTTCTGCTGTTCCTCCGGATTTATCAGAACAGACGCATTCCGGCATAGGCAGGATAGCAAGACTTACCATGCGAACAATGAGTCTTTGGGAGTCCGGAGAGTCAAACGGCAGTGTGAGTCTCGAGTCTATGTTTTCTGGAGAATTTGTTCCGGCCTCTGCTGAAAATATGTCTTTGGAGTCACTGGCATTCTTGATATGCAGGGGCGGATGGCCGGGTTCGCTGGATCTTTCAAGGAAAGCTGCATTGCGACAGGCGTTGAACTATGCTGACGCTGTGTGTGAAAGCGATATCTCAAGAGTGGACGATGTCTGCAGGGATGCGGATTTTGCGCGTAGACTGATGCGCTCCTATGCCAGGCATCAAGGCCAACAGGTGCCGTTGAGTACGATATATGCGGATCTGTCGGGCAACCGTGCCGGAAGCATGACAGAGGACACCATTGCCTCTTATTTACGCGCACTCAGGAAGATATTTGTGATAGAGGATCTTCCTGCTTGGAATCCCAATCTGAGATCCAAAACGGCTATCCGCACTTCTGATACAAGGTATTTTGCGGATCCGTCCATAGCAGCGGCCTCTGTCGGTACGGGGCCTGAGGACTTGCTTGCAGATCTGAATACCCTCGGGTTGTTTTTCGAGACAATGGCTGTACGCGACCTCCGTGTTTATGCAGAGGCTCTTGACGGCAAACTGTACCATTATCGTGACAAGACCGGACTTGAATGTGATGCAGTCATTCATCTTCGTAACGGCCGTTACGGTCTGATTGAGATCAAACTCGGAGGAGATACTCTTATAGAGTCCGGTGCCAGAACATTGCTGAAACTTGCAGGTAAGATTGACACTGAGGCCATGAGTGCCCCGTCCTTCCTTATGGTTCTTACTGGCACCGGTCAGTATGCTTATCGCCGCAGTGATGGAGTCGGTGTTGTTCCTATCAGTTGTCTACGGGTGTGATTACCAGCCTTTGAGGGCGAAGCGGCAGGTGACCGAGTAGGTGTATTTGATGGTGCGGAAGGCATCGGAGGCGGAGGCTGCCGGGGCGGCCTCCGCTGAACTGAAGGCGGCGCTGTCCATGCGGAGCTTGCTGTTTTGGACGATGGTATAATGGTCTGTGCCGCCGCCATGCTCCTCTATGCTGAGAACCTTTCCGATTTCCTCACCGAGGGCTTCCGCCATGTATTCGGCCTTGTTCCTGGCAGCCAGCAGCGCGTCTTTCTTGCCCTGCTCGTGGTATTTGAGGATGTCCTTGTTGCTCATTTCCCCGATACGCATGGAGCTCACTCCCTTGGTGTCTATGACAGATATGATCTTGTCTATCATCGCGAAATCGTGCAGGGTGATGTCCAGATTCTTGCCGATGAGGAAGTCCAGGCCCCGCTCCCTCCAGTAATCGCCCACGTCCTGGGTGCGGATGTCGCTGTCGGTGATACCTATCGAGTGCAGCGCACTGCGCATCTGCGATTCGATGTCCTCGATACGTACTTTTGTCCTGTAATCTTCGGGCTTGGATTTCCCGTCAAACTCCTCCTCGAAATATTCCTTGATGCCGATTACAAAATGTATCTCGTCCGGAATAATCTCTACCTCGGAGGTGCCGGTAACCTCGATATAGCGGAATTTCTCATCATAGGGGACACCGTCCTGGGCTTTCATCATGCCGCAGGAGAGAATGGAAGCGGCAGCAGCCGCGATAATAAAGGAAACAGCTTTCATACTTCAGATGTTTTATGATTCTGAGATATGAAAGCTGTCAATAACCGTGCCACCCCTCTATCCCTCGACCTTGAAGCGGACTCTCCACCGTCCGTCGGCGAAGTCATGCGAGATTATCCGGAAGCGCCCGATCTCAGAGGTATTGGAGACGTGGGCCCCGATGCAGGCGCAAGCGTCATAGTCCCCGACCCTGACTATCCGGAGGGTCTGCGAGACATTCTCCGGCAGCTTGCTCAGGTCGACTATCGCACCGGCCTCCGACAGAGGAACGAACTCAATGGTGACCGGCAGGGCAGCCGCTATCACTTCATTGACCTTGTCCTCAATGGCCTGGACCTGCTCCGGAGATGGACATTCCGCCAGCAGATAGTCGCATTTGCTCTTTTTCCGCTCGATATGGGCGTTGCGCGAGCGGGGACAGCCGAACATCCGCACCATCGTCTGGTTGAGGATATGTTCCGCCGTGTGCATCGGAGGGTATTCTTCCTTGTTGTGCGCGTTGAGCTGGATATCTTCCATTGCCTTAGGACTATAGAACTGTCACTGCAGTGCCGCTGACCGCAACCATCAGCATGGAGCCGCCTACGGTCTCGTAGTCGATGTCCACTCCGATGATGGCATTGGCCCTCATTCCCATGGCCTTGTCCACCATCTCCTGGATGGCTTCGTTCTTGGCTTTCTCGATGACTTCTTCGTAAGCTCCGGACCGTCCTCCGACGATGTCTCGGATGCCGGCGAAAAGGTCACGGAAGACGTTCGCGCCCATGATGCAGGTGCCGGTGACGATTCCGTGATATGCGGTGACCTGCTTGTCCTGCAGGGTGTTTGTGGTAGTGATAATCATAGCTGTGCAGATTTATTTTACTGTGAAATTACGGATGATGTTCAGGATGACTTCCGAGGCCTTCTCCATGCTCTGCACGGGGAGATACTCGTACTTGCCGTGGAAGTTGAGGCCGCCGGCGAAGATGTTGGGGCAGGGCAGGCCCATGAACGAGAGGCGGGCGCCGTCTGTGCCGCCGCGGATGGGACGGATGTTGGGCTTGATGCCTGCGGCCTTCATGGCCTCGACTGCTTTCTCAATGATGTGGTAGTGGGGCTCGACCTCCTTCTTCATGTTGTAGTACTGGTCCTTGATGTCTACAGTGACGATATTGCCGCCGTACTTGCAGTTGATGAAGTCGGCGCACTCCTGTATCATCTTCTTCTTGCGCTCGAACAGCTCGAAGTCGTGGTCGCGGATGATGTACTGGATGTCGGCCTCCTCGACCACACCCGTGAACTTGGTGATGTGGATGAATCCGTCGTAGCCCTCGGTGTATTCGGGTCTCTGCCATACGGGGAGCATGTCGTTGAGCTCGGACGCGATGAGTATCGCATTGAGCATCTTGTCCTTGGCGTAGCCCGGGTGAATGTTGCGGCCCTGGATGTGCAGCTTGGCGGCCGCTGCGTTGAAGTTCTCGTACTCGAGTTCGCCGATGGCGCCTCCGTCCATGGTGTAGGCGTATTTGGCACCGAACTTAGCCACGTCGAAATGGTCCACTCCGCGGCCGATCTCCTCGTCGGGGGTAAAGCCGATCTTGATGGGACCGTGCTTGAATTCAGGATGTTCCATGATGTACTCGGCGGCGGCCATGATTTCGGCCACTCCGGCCTTGTCGTCGGCTCCGAGCAGGGTGTTGCCGTCGGTGGTTATCAGGGTCTGGCCCACATAGTCTTTCAGCTCGGGGAATTCCTCCGGGTCGAGAACCATGCCTTTAGCCTCGTTGAGAGTGATGGCCTTGCCGTCATAATTTTCGATAATCCGTGGCTTGATACCGCTTCCCGGAGCATCGGGAGAGGTGTCCACATGGGAGATGAATCCTATGGCGGGGACGTCCTCTTCTATGTTGGAGGGGATGGAGGCCATCAGGTAGCCGTATTTGTCCAGCTCGACATTCTCCAGACCCATGGCTACGAGTTCCTTGCGGAGCTGCTCGAGGAGGGCGAACTGCTTGTTGGTACTGGGTTGACTCTGGGAGTCAGGGTTCGACGTGGTGTCGAATGCTACGTACCTCAGAAATCTGTCAACTATTTTTTCCATATCAGTTGTATTTAATCATATCAAAATCATACTTGCCGCCATTACCGCCATACCGGCTATGACCCCGATGATGGACAGGTGGTGATGCCCGAACTTCTCGGCGGACGGAAGAAGCTCATCTAATGCGATATAGGTCATGATACCCGCGACCACTGCGAGGACCGTTCCGTTCAGGGACTGGTCGAATATCCTCGAGAGCAGCAGGTAGCCGACGACTCCCCCCACCGGCTCGGCGAGTCCGGACAGGAAGGCGTTCCCGACGGCCTTGCCCTTTTTCCGCGTGGCATAGTAAATCGGTATTGCAACCATTATGCCTTCCGGAATGTTGTGGATCGCCACGGCCACAGCGATGGAAATGCCCGTCCGGGGGCTTTCCATGGCGCTCACGAATGTGGCCATGCCCTCCGGAAAATTGTGTATGGCAATGGCAATCACGGAGAAAAGTCCCAGGCGCATGAGCCCCGTACTGTCCGGGACGGCACCGTCCTCCGAGGGGGCGGCGGAGTATTCATGGGGATTGTCCTTCGAGGGGATCAGATTGTCAATTAGGGCAATCAGCGCTATCCCCGCGAAGAAGGCCAGGACAGTATACAGCAGCCCCGTCCTCTCTCCGAAGGCGGAGCCGAGGCTGGCTCTGGCCTCGGCGAAAAGTTCCGTCATGGAGATGAAGAGCATCACTCCTGCCGAGAACCCGAGGGCAAATGAGAGGGTCTTCGTGCTGAATTTTCCGGTCAGCAGCACGATCACCCCTCCGAGTCCGGTGGACAGTCCCGCGATGAGGGTCAGGAGCAGTGCAATGGGGAAGTTACTGTCGCTCAGCATCGTTATTTCTCTTCAGCGGCGTCAGTTTTCCTGCAGGCCCATATCATGTAGGCGATCAGCAGGATATATACTCCGAGGGCAACCCATACCGCGGGGGTGGAGGACTGCCACTGGGTGTTGACTAAGTTCACGTCTGCAAAGCGCATGATCGCGGATACGACTCCCATCAGGGCGCCGCCGGCGATGAATCCGGAAGCCACGAGGGTGCCTTTCTCCTTGCGGGCCTCGTTGACGGCCTTGTCCTTGCTGCGGGAGCCCACATACCATGCGACGGCTCCTCCGATCATCAGGGGGAGGTTGAGCTCAATGGGGATGAACATTCCGAGTGCGAATGGCAGGGCGGGTACCTTGAACAGGGTGAGAAGGATGGCGATGGCGGCTCCGATTCCGTACATGATCCAAGGAGCGCTGCCTCCGAGCATGAGGGGCTCGATGACGGCTGCCATAGCATTGGCCTGAGGAGCCACGAGGGCGCCTTCACCGGTAAATCCGAAGGTGTCGTTGAGAATCATCATCACTCCTGCGACGGTAGCGGCGGCCACTATTGTTCCCAGGAACTTCCATCCCTCCTGCTTGCGCGGGGTAGTGCCGATCCAGTAACCTATCTTCAGGTCGGTGATGAAGCCTCCGGCCATGGAGAGTGCGGTGCAGACAACGCCTCCGATTATCAGAGCGGCGGCCATTCCGGAAGTGCCCTTGAGTCCTGCTGCCACCAGGATGATGGAGGCCAGGATGAGGGTCATCAGGGTCATGCCGCTGACGGGGTTGGAACCTACGATGGCTATTGCGTTGGCGGCCACTGTGGTGAAGAGGAAGGCGATGACGGCAACTACCAGAAGGGCTATCACAGCGTGCCACAGGTTGTCCAGCACACCGAAGTAGAAGAATACGAACATCAGGGCCAGAGTGATGAGCAGACCGATGATTATGATCTTCATGGACAGGTCTCTCTGTGTGCGGGCCTCCTGAGCTTCGGCGCCGGTCTTCTTGCCGCGGAACTCCTTGCCGGCCAGGCCGAGAGCGGACTTGATGATGCCGGCCGACTTGATGATGCCGATGATGCCGGCTGTGGCGATGCCGCCGATGCCGATGTGGCGGGCGTAGTTGGTAAAGATCTCCTCAGGCGACATCGAGCCTACAGTGGCGGTCAGGCCTGAGCCCATCAGGTCTATGACGCTGTCGCCGAAAATGAGGTTCATCAGCGGAATGATAATGAACCATACGAGGAATGAGCCGCAGCAGATGATGAATGAGTACTTGAGGCCGATGATGTAGCCGAGACCGAGGACTGCCGCTCCCACATTGACCTTGAAGAGGAGCTTGGCATTGGTGGCTACCTGCTCGCCCCAGGGCAGTACCCTGGAGGTGAAGACCTCGGACCACCATCCGAAGGTGGAAACGATGAAGTCGTAGAGACCTCCGATCAGACCGCTGATAAGCAGTGTCTTGGCTCCCTTACCTCCGGATTCGCCGCTGACCAGTACCTGAGTGGTGGCGGTAGCTTCGGGGAAGGGGTATTTACCGTGCTGCTCCTTGACGAAGTATTTGCGGAACGGGATGAGCAGCAGAATACCCAGGACTCCTCCGATGAGGGAACTGAGGAATATCTTGGAGAAATCGACTGTCAGCTCAGGGTATTTGTCCTGCAGGATATACAGGGCAGGGAGGGTGAAGATGGCTCCTGCCACGATGACTCCCGAGCAGGCTCCGATGGACTGGATGATGACGTTCTCGCCCAGTGCATTCTTGCGCTTGAATGCACTGGACAGTCCTACCGCTATTATAGATATAGGTATGGCGGCCTCGAAGACCTGCCCTACTTTTAATCCGAGGAAAGCTGCGGCAGCAGAGAATATAATGGTCATCACTAGGCCTATGGTAACGGACCAGGGGGTGACTTCAGGATAGACTTTGTCCGGGTTGAGAAGGGGTTGGTATTTCTCACCGGGCTTCAGTTCCCGAAAGGCGTTTTCGGGGAGTGTTACTTTTTTATTTTCTTCGCTCATAAGAATTAGGTATTAGGAAGGTTTGGGTTTAAGACAACAAATTTAATAAGAGATTTCGATATTGTCGGTTCTTTCCAGCAGAAATCTGTTGCGGTTTTTATGGAATGGCCTGTAGTCGTTGTTGACGGAAATAGTGTTGTCCTTGAAAACCAGGCCGTCAACAGACTTGGCGTATAAGACCGGTATATCGAATGTCTCGAAGGTGTTTCCGGTTATAGTGATTGCTCCCGGATGTCCGCCGTGGAAATACGCTGTCTGGTTATGGAGGTCAGGTATTTCCGGGTAGATGGAGATTACAGCCGTTGTGAACTGGTACATGCTGGTGAGGGCGTTTATGAAGCGGTTGCCTTTTATAAGAATGTCCCGGCAGGCTCCGGACTCATACCAGCCGTTGCAGTCTCCGCACAGTAGGATGGCAGATCCGGAAGTATGGTCAAATACATTGTTTTCCACCACTGTCCGGCGCGGGGAACTGAAAAGGGCTCCTCTCGCTCTGTTGTTCCGGACAGTGTTGTCGGAGAAGATGACCTCCGGGGTGCGGCTCAGGTTCTCTATGCCGATGTTCATGCGTTCGGGGTCGATCTCTATTGGTTCCCTGAAGGTTATGGTCAGCTCTTTTGAACCGTGGCCGGTATTGTCCGGTGTGATGGATTCTATATGCAGAAGACTGCCGGTATATTCCATCACGTCTGCATTCAGCATCCGTACCGAATCTCCCGGGCAGCCCCATCTGAATCCCCATGCCTGGTCATGCATAAACCTGGCGGTAACGCTGCGGTCCCCTTTTACCCCGGTGACTTTCAGGTATACGCCGTGGACGTTGATGGCGTCGTCCATCATGCCCTCGTAGAGCCCTCCGGAGGATTGTATGGTGCCGCTGCATTGTGAGAAGTGGGTCGCATCAGCCTGTGTCGTGAAGTACCTGGGGTCATTCTCATTTTTCAGGCATACGCTGAATCCGCTCAGTGTGACGCCGTCGCAGAACTGGGCTATGAGGCCCATGCCGAATGCGTAGTGTACTTTGATATTGGTGAGGCGGGTGTCGGTGTTTCCGTACAGAAATATGCCGGGGGCCGGTCTGCTCCATGTCCGCATGGCAACCACTGTGCCCGGTGTCAGGCGGCTGTCCTGCCACTGGGGAGCCAGAAGACCGTGTTCTGTTTCCTTCACCCCTGCCGTACTGTAGAATAAATCGCCGGTGTTCCATAGAATGTGTCTGGTGTCAGGCTCGAAAGCGATGCCGGTGGACGGTCTCAGGGCCCACCCCTCTCCGTATACTTCAAATACCGAGTCACGGCTGATTCTGTATTTTACCCAACTTTCGGGCCGGAACACTATTCCGCCCGCGCCTCTGTTCTCTATGATACGGACCTGGGCCGTCTGCGGGTTCTCAAAATCTATTGACAGGTTCTTGATAGAGCATCCTTTTGAGTCTATGACGGCAAAAGGGATGATTACGCCGTGAAATACCAGTTCGGCACCGCATCCGTCGAGAGTGAGATTCTCCCATCCTTCTATCGCAATGCCTACTGCCTGCTGCTCCGACTGGTCGTGATTGGAAATATAATAGGTGCGCTGCAGTGCATCCGTGGAGTGGAAGTCATAGCGTCCCGGCAGGAAACGGAGGGTCACGGAGTCACCATGACCGGTTTCCTTGCGGATACTTTCCATGGCGGATGAGATTTTTTCAGAGAGGTTTGTCGCGCCAGGTTTGATTCCAAAGGCGCTCATTTCGAAGATGCGTCCTTCCAGCGCAGGGCATATTATGGAGAGGAGCAGGAGGATGATGATTATTCTTTTCATGGATGTTTTTTAATTCTTACAAAATTAGTGAAAAAATATTAAATAAAAAAGTGAGCTAATTATCAGATAGTTGATAAAAAAGTATAAAAATTTTTGTAAATTTTTTGCAGAAAAATTTGGTGGTTAAAAAAATCGCCCATATATTTGCAGCCCGTTTGAGAAAAACGGATAGTTCATTGAAAAGACTGAGAGAGATAACGAGGTAAAAGTATATAGGTTAAAAAGTCTGTTAAGAGTAAAATTTTAATGGGACTACAATAGATCCAATACGAGACGAATACGAAATCATATCGAGAGAAGTTACAAGGGCGAACGGAGGATGCCTAGGCTTCCGGCGGCTACGAAGGACGCAGTAAGCTGCGAAAATGTGCGGGGATCCGCCAACAGGACTTGATCCGCACGTATCCGAATGGGGAAACCCGGACGAGTGAAGCTCGTCCACGCCAGAGCGAACCCAGGGAACTGAAACATCTTAGTACCTGGAGGAAAAGAAAGAAAGATCGATTTCCCGAGTAGTGGCGAGCGAAAGGGAAACAGCCCAAACCGGAGTTGTTACGGCAATTCCGGGGTTGTAGGAGTCGTACCGCGTTCTTCTGATCAAAAGCGGAAGCTTCTGGAAAGGAGTCCGGCACAGGGTGACAGGCCCGTACGCGTAGGAGATCGGAAGAGCAAACGACCACCTGAGTAGGGCGGGGCACGAGGAACCCTGTCTGAATCCGCGGGGCCCATCCCGCAAGGCTAAATACGACCGGAAGACCGATAGTGAACCAGTACCG
>DWYD01000035.1 GCA_019118865.1 Candidatus Coprenecus merdipullorum
TCGCATTGACGCTTGATTATCAGAAATACCATCTGGCGTGACAGTTTTCCGCCGCGTCGGTTGAGGAAGAGGATGTCCTCGTCCTTTTTGGATGCGAATGCCCTGCGGGTCTGGGAGAGATACAGCTGCACGGCTTGTGCGGCCGGCTCTCCGATGGGAACGAGTCTCTGTTTGTCTCCCTTGCCTATGACCCGGATGAAAGAGTCTTCGAGGAACAGGTCGGATATGCGCAGCGACACCACTTCGCTGACCCTCAGCCCGCAGGAGTAGAGGACTTCGAGGATGGCCCGGTTGCGGTGCCCTTCCGGGGTGGAGAGGTCCACCGATTCGAGGATGCGCTTCACCTCTTCTACCGACAGTACTGTGGGGATGTGGCGGGAAATCTTGGGAGAATCAATGGTCTCGGCGGGGTTGCGTCCGTCCTGACCGGGCAGCCGTCCCTCTATCTCCAGGAATCCGTAGAAACTTTTCAGGGAACTGACCATCCGGGACTGGCTCCTCTTGGATATGCCGTGCTCTACCTCGGAGGAGAGAAAGGCGGAGAGGTCTTCTCCGCTTAGGGTCTCAGGTCCGCGTTCCGGGTACATCTCCCTGAGCTTGGCGATGTCGCTGAGGTAGGAGGCCACCGTGTTGGGGGAGAGGGACCGCTCTATCCGCAGCCAGGAGCGGTAGTCGGAGAGTATGCCGGGCCAGTCGGTCATTGTCTTGGCTTTTGGGACAATTCCGGATAGGACGCGCACCACTCAGTGAGGGGACATTCCCCGCATTTGGGATTCCGGGCGGTGCAGGTGTACCGGCCGTGGAGGATGAGCCAGTGATGGGCGATGGCGCGCTGCTCCACCGGGATATGGCTCTCGAGGTCGGCCTCGACTTTGTCAGGGGTCTTCCCGCTGGACAGGCCAAGGCGGTTGGATACGCGGAGCACGTGGGTGTCCACGGCTATTACGGGCTTGTCGTAGAGGATGGAGGCCACTACGTTGGCGGTCTTGCGGCCGACTCCGGGCAGGGACATGAGGCTGTCGGTGTCGGAGGGTATCACGGAATGGAAGTCGCTGACCAGTTTCCGGGCCATATCTATGAGGTGGCGGGCCTTGCTGTTGGGGTAGGAGACGGAGCGGATGATGGCCAGGACTTCCTCGAATGAGGCATTGGCCAGGTCTTCCGGCTCGGGGAAGCGCCTGAAGAGAGCGGGAGTGACCATATTGACTCTCTTGTCGGTGCACTGTGCCGACAGTATGACGGATACTATGAGTTCATACCCGTTCCTGTAGTGCAGCTCTGACTGCACTTCGGGGCGGTTGGCTGCGAACCATTCCAGTATTGATGAGTATCGCTGGTTGACAGTGAGTTTATCAGGCATTGGACAAATATGTATACGTACCGGTATCAGATGAATTCCGAAAGATCGAGCTGTATATCCTCCTCCTGCGGGACTTCCTTGCAGGATAACTTCTCGCACAGGAATGTGCGGGCAGGATATTTCTGGAAAATAGTCTGGTTGTGGGTAACCATGATGATGGCCGGACCTCTTTCCCTGTTGATTCGGAGAAGCAGTTCCATAAGTAGTTCCGCAGTTTCTCCGTCGAGGTTTCCGGTAGGTTCATCCGCAAGGATTATCTCAGGATCATTGAGCAGGGCGCGGGCGATGGCTATCCTCTGCTGCTCTCCGCCTGAGAGGCTGGTTGGAATCTTGTCTGCCGCCTCTTCCATACCTACTGCGGATAGCACTTTGTATATGCGCCCGTCAATAGCAGTGCGGTCTTTCCATCCTGTGGCGCGCAGTACGAAGCGCAGATTTTCGTATACGGACCGCTCCATAAGCAGCCGGAAGTCCTGAAATACCACTCCTATCTTTCTGCGTAGATATGGTATCTGTCTATTTTTCAGCTTGCATAGGTTGAATTCCCCTACTATTGCCGTACCTTTGCTGACAGGGTTTTCTCCTATTATTGTGCGTATGATTGATGTCTTGCCGCTGCCGACCTTGCCTATGATATATACGAACTCGCCTTTGCGGACGCTCATGTTGAGGTCAGATATCACGATATTGCCGCTGTTGCAGATATCCGTGTGCTCGAAAAATATGATGGGACGGTCTGTGTTTTCTTCCATGAAACAGTGCATTAATCATACAAAGATACGCAAATATTTCTTACATTTGCCCCAAATAGAGTGAAATGGTCTTGAAAAGATTTACAACTGTATTGGCCGTACTGGTCTCTTTTTCCTGGGGCGCGCTCTCCCAGGAAGCATCCTGGAGCGAATGTGACTTTGGCCGCAGGTTGGAGAGAGTGCGGGAACTTTTCAGCAATAGTATGTATCTCGCAGCCAGGAATGAGATAACGGATATTCTGGAACACTGTACTGTTCCGGCTTCTGTCGCGCCGGAGCTTGCGGCCTGCTCAATAGTCTGCGACATCCGGCTGGGCAGTCCCAATCTGGACGCCCTTATGAAAGAGTACACCGACAATTACCGGTATGCTCCGGAGTACATGTCCGTGAGGCTTAAGTATGCCGGTTATTATTTCGACAGGCACGAGTTTCCTGCTGCTCTGGAAATCCTGGAGTCTGTCGATTACTCCTCACTCCCGCGCCTGGACAAGGAGACCTATCTCTTCCAGCGGTCCGTATGTCAGCTCCGTGCTGGACAGCTGGACAGAGCTCGTGCCGGTTTCGACCGGCTGCTGGAAGGACGTCATAACCGGTATACTGTGGCATCTACATACTACCGCGGTTATATAGCGTATACGGATAAGGACTTCGAAAAGGCGGTCAACCTTCTTTCCGCAATACGTCATGACGGACACTACGGAGCTTACAGCGAGTACTATATCCTGGAGTCCAGGCTTATGCTCGAGGACTATGAGTATGTGGCCGGAAATGGTGCGGCGGTATCTGCCATGATGGACGGTGACATGAAGGCCAAGGTCGCCAGGATGGTGTCGCAGGCCTATTACAGACTGGACCGACCGGAGGATGCCCGCAAGTGGTTTGAGAGCTATTCGGCTTCCGGAGCGGACATCTCGCGTAAGGACAACTATTATCTCGGAATAATATCATACTCCCTTAAGTCCTACAGGGCGGCTGCGGAGGCCTTTGCCAAGGTCATTGCCGGGCCGAAAGACTCCCTTTCGCAAAGCGCGTGCCTGCACATGGCCAATTCCTGGCTGGAACTTAAGAACAAACACGAGGCCATGACGTACTACAGGATGGCTTCAGAGATGAATTTTGATGCAAATATCAGGGAAGAAGCCTTTTTCAACTATGCCAAGCTGGCGTTTGATGTCAATTCCGACATAGCTCCTTTCCAGGACTATCTGGAGATGTATCCGGGTTCGGGACGCTCAGACGAGATTTATTCCTATATCGCTGCCTCTTGTCTCCTTGCCAAAAATTACAGGTCAGCGATAAGTGCCATGGGGAATATACGGAATCTTACTCCTGAGATGGAAGTGAATCTGCAGAAGGCGGCATTTCTGAGAGGAATAGAACTTTTTGGAAGCGGCTCGTATGAGGGTGCAGCGGAAAGTTTCAATACTGCGCTGGATCATTCTGCTTACAATCCGGCGCTTGGTCTTCTTACCCGTTTCTGGCTCTCGGAGGCCTGTTACCGCTCCGGCAGGGTGGGCGAATCACTCAGGATCAACAGCAATCTGGCCCAGAATGCGTCTTTCCGCTCGTTCAAGGAGTATCCGCTCATGCTTTTCGGTCAGGGATATAATTATTTTACCAATGAGGATTATGAGAAAGCTGTTGACTGGTTCTCCCGCTTTTTGGAGTGCGGTGGTCAGGATATGGACCTTGTCATTGAGGCAAAGCTGAGGATAGCTGACTCATATTTCATGTTGAAGGACTACAGCAGGGCGGCTTCCGTCTATGAGGAGGTGGCTGCTATAGACTATCAGGACTCACAGGCGGTGTATGCGGCATATCAGTGTGCCGTATGCTGCGGGCTGCTCTCAGATCAGGTCAGGAAGACACAGATACTTGAGAGTGTGATGAGGCGCCGTACGGATTCGCCTGTATATTCCATGGCAGTATATGAGCTTGGCCGGACGTATGTACAGAGAGGAATGTCCGGTGATGCCGAACGCTGTTTCAAGTATCTGCTGGATGATGTGTCCGATCCGGTGTATACCGGCAGGGCGCTTCTGGAGCTGGGTATGCTGTATTCCAACGACGGTGATTATGACCGTGCTCTTTCGTTCCTTACCCGTATCGTCGAGGAGTTGCCGTTGTCGGAGGATACGGAGAATGCCCTGGCGGCTATAGAGAGCATTTACACGACGCTCAATCAACCGCAGGAGTACTTCGCCTATCTGGAACGGGTCGGTATGTCCGGTACCAAGACGGCGGATGAGAAAGAGTTAATGATATTCAATGCCGCGGAACAGATATATCTTTCGGGAGATTATACAGCTGCGGAAAAATCCCTGCGTTCGTTTATTTCCCAGTATCCGGACGGGCAGAAAACGCCTCTCGCTTATTTCTATCTGGGCGAGGCACTGTCTGCGACTGGCCGAAAGGAAGCCGCTGCGGAAGCTTATGCGGAAGTAATGGACAAAGGCGACGGATCGTTCGTGGAACTGTCGACGCTGCACTATGCCCAGATCTGCTATGACCTCCAGAGATACGGGCAGGCAGCTGCGGCGTTTGAGTCCCTTTATGATATAGCCGTACTTGAAAATAACCGTTTTACGGCTCTGGTCGGCATTATGCGCTCGTATTTTATGGACGGCAAGTTCCTTTCTGCGATTGAGGCTGCCTCTGAAGTGGAGGCCTCGGCGGGTATAAGTGACGGGATCCGTTCAGAAGCGGAGTATGTCAGAGCGAAGGCGTGTCTGGCGCTGGGACGCAGGGATGAGGCACTGCCTCTGCTGCGTGCTCTTTCGGCAGACAATTTCACTCCCCGTGGAGCGGAGGCGGCTTATCTGCTCATTCAGGACACTTATGATGCGGGCAATTTCGAAGAAGTGGAGAATCTTGTCTATGCTTTTTCGGATTCTCAGACAAATCAGACTTACTGGCTGGCAAAGAGCTTCATAGTTCTTGGGGATTCTTTTGCGGAGCGCCAGGAGTGGAACCAGGCCCGCGCCACTTTCGAGAGCATCCGTGACGGATACGAGCCTCAGGGACCTAAGGACGATGTGATGGAACAGGTCAACATGAGACTTGACCGTCTGGATAAAATGAATGAACAATGATGAAGATGCGAAGGACAATCCTGTCGGTGCTGTCAGTCATGGCTCTGGCAGCCTCCGGGGCGGTCGGTACGGTGTCCGCCCAGAATGGAATCAACTCGAGGGTTGAGGTGGAGCGTGACTATGACGGCAGCATAGCCCGTGCGGTCAAGTCTCCTCTTGACGCTCCGGTAGATGACTCTTTGTTGAATTTTAAACTGAGGTTCGATTATACTACATTCTACAGTCCGTACAAGGACCTGTATGAGTTCTCTCCCGTAATGACCCTCGGCCCTGCATCCGAAGGCCGGGTCGTGTATCCGTGGTTATATGCAAGGGTTGCCGCGGCATATCCGTGGACGCCCTCGGCGGATGTTTACATTACGCCCCGCCTGGGTGAGCGTTTCTCTTTTGGAGTATATTTCAACCATGATTCTTATTGGGGAAAAGTGCCGGCTGCCGTATATTCCGGCAACGCGGTTACTTATCCCGGACAGCAAATCAAAGGAGACAGAATGTCGAACAGAAGCGGAGCATTTTTCGGATACCGCTGGACGAAGGGAGAGCTCCGGATGGACGCTTCCTATACAGGAGGCATGTATGCGCTGACGCCCGTATATGGAGCTCCTTCCGGAAGTGCTGCTTACAATAGCCAGGACCGTCTCAGAGCATCTATTTCAGTGCGATCCACTAATGCGGATCCAAGTTCGTTCTACTATAAGGCAGATATCGGCTACCGCTATTTCAACAACAGGCGCGGTGTTCCGGAGCATCTGGCTGATGCCGATTTGTCTTTAGGAGCGACTATAAAGGGTGATCACAGGCTGTATGTAAGGCTCGGAGGAACTTTCACAACCGTGACTGTAGGCAATACATCCCCTTCACGTGGGCTTTGGAATATCTCTCCTGTATACACCTGGGGCAAGGACAGGTGGATGGTGCGTGCCGGACTGGTATTCTCATCTGTCTACGGGGACTGTGTCCGCAAAAACGGAAGCAGTTTTATGATATATCCGGACGCGTCTGTTAATTTTGAAGCGGCGCGCAATGCCCTATGGCTCTACTTTAAAGCATCCGGAGACAACAGTCTGTATACGCGATATGATCTCTACGCGCTCAATCCTTGGATGGAGGACAGCGGCAGGGCCTATCAGTCAGCAGTCCCGGTTTCCCTTGAGTTGGGCCTCAAGGGGCTTGTGCTGGACCGTTTTTCATACAGTCTTGGCATAAATTATTCCAGGACAGCCAACCGCTTGTCATTTATGGCGCTGCAGTACAATTACAGTTGGTATCAGATGGTGAATTGGGCGGATTCTGACGTACTTATGGTCACAGGAACGCTCAAGTGGAAGTCTCCTTCATTCTATGCCAAGGCTGAACTCAACTACCGTGGTTTTTCTAACTGGAAAGCAGCCTTGATGACGCCTGCTTTCGATGTGGAGGCTGTTATGGAATACAATCTGAGGCAGCGGCTCTTCATCCGGGCTGACTGTTATTTCCGTACATCCTCTACCGGATTGAGTGCAGTGCCCTATACCGAGGCTTCGGTTTACCTTGTGCCGGCCTTTGTGGATGTAGGTTTGAGGATTTCATATGCCGTCAACCCTCATGTCTTGGTTTTTCTAGAAGGTAATAATTTGGCAAACAATAAGATACAGTATTTTCTCAACTATGTGGAACCAGGAATCAATATTGGTGCGGGTATTTGCCTGAAGTTGTAAGATTTTTTTGTATCTTTGTCCGTTATATAATTTTTTGAACCACGATGACAGATAAAGAAATGATTGAAGCGGAAAGAGAGTATTCTGCGGACAGTATTCAAGTATTGGAGGGGCTGGAGGCAGTCCGGAAGCGTCCTTCGATGTACATCGGAGACATAGGACCGAGAGGTCTGCACCACCTTGTCTATGAGGTTGTGGACAACTCCATAGACGAGGCATTGGCGGGGTTCTGCAGGAATATCGAAGTAACAATTCTGCCTGACAATTCTATCCGTGTCAAGGATGATGGACGCGGTATCCCCACAGGAATCCATGAGAAAGAGGGCCGTTCGGCCCTGGAAGTAGTGCTGACAGTGCTTCATGCCGGAGGCAAGTTCAGCAAGGACAGCTATAAGGTCTCCGGCGGTCTGCACGGTGTAGGTGTGTCCTGCGTCAACGCCCTGTCCTCATATCTGAAAGCGGAGGTGCACCGCGAGGGCAAGATCTTCGTGCAGGAGTACAGCCGCGGCGTACCGCAGTATCCGGTGAAGGTCGTGGGTGAGTGCGAAGATACAGGTACTATCATCACATTTACCCCGGACAGCGAGATATTCAGGATGACGACAGTGTACGATGCCTCCGTACTGGCTACCAGACTCCGTGAGCTGGCTTATCTCAACAAGGGAATACACCTTGCCCTGATAGACGAGAGAGCTCCCCAGGCTCAAGAGGGCGAGACGATGGAGGAACTGGAACATGAGCCTCTGCGTCAGGAGTTCTATTCAGAGCATGGTCTGGTCGAGTTCGTACAGTATCTGGACGGGACCCGCGAGAAACTTACTGAGAAGCCTATTTCCCTGGAGACAGACAGGACCGGCATCCCCATCGAGATAGCCATGCAGTACAATACCGGCTTCTCGGAAAATATCCATTCATACGTCAACAATATCAACACGATAGAGGGCGGAACACACCTTACCGGTTTCCGCCGCGGTCTTACATCCACGCTTAAGGCTTATGCCGAGAAGAACGGTTTCCTCTCCAAGCTGAAATTTGACCTGGATGCCTCGGACTTCCGTGAGGGCCTGACGGCGGTCATCTCGGTGAAGGTGGCCGAGCCCCAGTTCGAGGGACAGACCAAGACCAAGCTGGGCAACAGCGAGGTGGATGCTGCTGTCTCACAGGCTACAAAGGCTGCTCTGGAGACATATCTCGAGGAGAATCCCAAGGATGCAAAGAATATCATAGATAAGGTGATACTTGCCGCTACCGCCCGTCATGCTGCCCGGAAGGCCCGCGAGCTGGTACAGCGCAAGACCGTGATGTCCGGAGCCGGACTCCCCGGCAAACTGGCTGACTGCTCGAACCGTGACCCGGAGAAATGCGAGCTTTTCCTCGTCGAGGGAGACTCCGCCGGCGGTACCGCCAAGACCGGCCGCGACCGTACCTACCAGGCCATACTGCCGCTTCGCGGTAAGATTCTCAATGTGGAGAAAGCCATGGAACACAAGGTGCTGGAGAGTGAGACCATCCGAAACATATACACAGCACTGGGCGTGACCATCGGCACCGAGGACGACTCCAAGGCCGCCAATCTGGACAAGCTTCGCTACCACAAGGTGATCATCATGACCGATGCCGACGTCGACGGAGCACATATCGCTACTCTTATCCTGACATTCTTCTTCCGCTATATGCCCGACATGATAAAGAACGGTTATGTCTATATCGCCGCACCTCCTCTTTATAAGGTAAAGAGCAAGAAGGGCAAGGAGGAGAAGTACTGCTGGACCGAGGAGGAACGTATCGCAGCCATCGCGGAGATAGGCAAGGGCAATGAGGGCAGTATCTACGTCCAGCGCTACAAAGGTCTGGGAGAGATGAATGCCGAGCAGTTGAAGGAGACCACCATGGACCCTGCGACCAGACTTCTGCGCCAGGTGACCATCGACAATGCGGCTGAGGCTGACCGCATCTTCTCCATGCTCATGGGCGACGAGGTGCCTCCCCGCCGTGAATTCATCGAGATGAACGCCAAATACGCTAAGATAGACGCATAAATCATTTAAATAAACCGATTATGGATATTTTTGAGAGAATAAACAAAGACGAGGGAGGTCCCCTGGGACAGTACCGCGCAAGAGGTCACGGATATTTCACCTTCCCCAAGCTCGAGGGCGAGATCGCTCCGAGGATGAGGTTCAACGGACATGAGGTGCTCTGCTGGAGCCTCAACAACTATCTCGGACTGGCCAATCATCCCGAGATCCGCAAGGTAGACGCCGAGGCCGCGGCGCGTTGGGGACTGGCTTATCCCATGGGCTCCAGGATGATGTCCGGTCAGACAGCCCTGCACGAGAGACTCGAGAGAGAGCTGGCGGAGTTCGAGCAGAAGGAGGACGCTTTCCTTTTCAACTTCGGCTATCAGGGTATCGTCTCGACTATCGACGCCCTGCTTACACGCCACGATGTCATCGTGTACGACTCCGAGGCCCACGCCTGCCTCATCGACGGCTGCCGTCTGCACATGGGCAAGAGAATGGTATATCCCCACAATGACATTGAAAAGTGCGAGAGGACTATCCAGCGTGCCCTCAAGGTTTGCGAGGAGACCGGCGGCGGCGTGCTGCTGATTACCGAAGGTGTGTACGGTATGACCGGAGCACTCGGAATCCTGGACCAGATTGTGGCTCTCAAGAAGAAATACAACTTCCGCATCCTCATCGACGATGCGCATGGCTTCGGAGTGATGGGTCCTCACGGACGCGGAACATCCGAGCACTTCGGCGTGATGGACGGTATAGACCTGTACATCGGTGCATACGCCAAGTCAATGGCCATTATCGGAGGTTTCGTGGCCGGTCCCAAATCCATCATCAACTATCTCCGCTATAATCTCCGTTCGCAGATTTATGCCAAGTCCCTGCCCATGCCCATCGTAGAGGGCTGTCTGAAGAGACTGGAGATTATCCGCGGCCCCGAGGGAGACCGTCTCCGCGAGAAGCTCTGGACTGTTACCCGTGCCCTGCAGAACGGTTTCAGGGAGAGAGGTTTCGATATAGGACTCGCCCAGGCCTGCGTGACACCTGTATTCATCCACGGCACCGTGCCTCAGGCAACCAACATGCTCGTGGATCTCAGGGAGAACTACAACCTGTTCTGCTCGGTAGTTGTCTATCCTGTAGTGCCTAAGGGTGTGATAATGTTCAGAATCATTCCTACCGCCGCTCATTCCCTGGAAGATGTGGAGTATACTCTTAATGCTTTCTCCGAGGCTAAGAAAAAGCTTGATGCCGGAGAATATGACGGTGACAATATTCAGGACAGAGCCATCCTCTAAGGTATGATGAAGGAAAGCAAGCAGTTCCTGAAGGACCCTAAAATCTATTTGTCCCTCCTCGTTGTTCTGGTGGTCACAGTACTGCTTTTCCCCGAGGAGGGAAAATTCAAGTACAGCTATCAGTCGGGACGGCCGTGGGTCTATGAGACCCTGCTGTCCCCGATAGACTTTCCTATTCTCAAGACCGAGCAGGAGCTGCTGGCCGAGAAGGAGGAGAAGGCTTCGCAGGTCATACCGTATTTTGAGTATGACAATGCTGTGGCAAGTATCCAGATGCAGCGTTTGAGAAAGATGCAGGAGGTGGACAGTGTCAACAACCATCTCCTTTATTTCATAGTGGAGTCTCTTTACAAGATGTATTCCGTGGGCATCCTTCCTGCTACCGATGCCGTGTCTCCGGAAGGCACGATAGTCGTACAGAAAGATAAACGGGCCCAGGAAATGCCTGTTTCCGAAGTTTATACACCTCAGAAAGCCGAGGGCTACATCAAATACTACCTTTCTCTCAGTTTCCCGTCGCTGAATCCGGATTCAGTATACAGTGCTTACCGCATAAAGGACTATATCGTCCCCAATCTCGTCTACGATCAGGCCAGGACAGACCTTTTTCACAAGGAAGCGGTGGATTATATTTCACCTACCAAAGGAATGGTCTATGCCGGACAGCTTATCGTATCCGAGGGGGAGATAGTCACTACGGATATAGAGCAGATGCTTGACTCCTTCAAAAAGGAGTATGAGCTCAGTTACGGTTATGCCGAGTCTCTGCTGGGACTGCGCGCAGGGCATTTTATACTCTGTCTGCTCATCGCAGCCTCCCTCTTCGCTGTCATCTATTTCACCCGCAAGGAGATTATAGAGCAGCGCAAGTCGTTCTATTTTATCCTTACCCTTTACGTGCTGATGAGCGCGCTGACTGTAATAGTCCATAGTTTTGGGGTGAACAATCTCTATATTGTCCCTTATTCTGTGTTTGCCATATACCTGATGATATTTTTCAAACGCAGATATGTATTCCCCGTCTATACAGTCATGCTGCTGTCCCTGCTGTTCCAGACAGACAGCGGAGTGGAGCTGTATATGATGAATCTGACCGGAGGTATCATAGCCATTGTCACCTTTAAGTATTTCAACAAAGGGTGGGCCCAGTTCCTTAATTCCGTGTTTATCTTTATCGGAATGTCCCTTGTCCATATCGGTTTTCAGTTGTCAGGGGACGGAACATTATCGCTCTTTGATCCTAAGGATATCTTCCGCATCGCAGTAAACTCTCTCCTGGTGGTGGCCGCGTATCCTGTGGCATTCATATTCGAGAGACTGTTCTCGCTGGTCTCGCATTTCCGCCTGATAGACCTTTCAGATACAAACAATAGGCTCCTGCGCGAGCTGGCACAGAAGGCGCCGGGAACATTCCAGCATTCGTTGCAGGTCTCCAATCTCGCTTTTGAGGCAGCCCGTGAGATAGGTGCTGACATGATATTGACCAGAGTGGGGGCGCTGTACCATGACATAGGGAAGATGAAGAATCCCCAGTGTTTTGTGGAGAATGCTCCTGCCGGTTTCGATTATCATAAGAACCTGTCTCCGGAAGAAAGCGCGCAGCAGATTATCAGGCACGTGGATGACGGTGTGGAGATAGCCCGCAAGCACAAGCTACCTGAAGTTGTAATCGATTTTATCAGGACTCATCATGCACGGTCCCTGACATTCTATTTCTATGCGCAGTACTGCAATGCCGGAGGAGATAAGGAGAACAAGGAGCCCTTTATGTATCACGGCCAGCTTCCTACGACCAAGGAACAGGTGATAGTGCTGATGGCTGATGCTGTAGAGGCGGCATCCCGGTCGCTCAAGGATTATACTCCGGAAAGTATCTCGGCACTGGTTGACTCGATTATCAGCAAGCGTCTCTCAGACTCCCAACTGGTTGAGGCTGATATATCCATCAAGGAGATAGAGACTGTCAAGAGGATGTTCAAGGAACGTCTGGAACAGGTATATCATGAGAGGATAGCCTATCCTACGATAAAAAAGTCTTGACAGGGCACAAATTTTGCGTATCTTTGCGCCCGTAAATGGGGATGTTTTGGTTTTGACAGCACAAGACATCGGATTGTAAGCATACCGGGGCAGGTGACCCACCCCGTCATCAAGGTTACAAAGCCATAACTGGCAACAACAACTATGCACTCGCTGCGTAAGTAAACCAGGTTTACTACCTTAATCGCGGTCGCCCAGGGCGATAGCGACGAGTATCCCGCCGGGCTTTCCGCCTGCTATGACCGGCACACGGGGTATCATTAAAGCAGGATGCAGCTGCTGATTCTCCTAAGGCAGCTTAAGAATCAGGAGATAAGGATTCAGTGGCGCGTCTGTCCGCAGCTGCTTCCCGACAACCAACGGCAGAATAAGTATGTAGAAAGCACTCGGGTGCTGTGTTTGGACGGCGGTTCGAGTCCGCCCATCTCCACTGCGGAATTTGTCTTTTTTTCGTAAAACTACAGCCCGGCTGATACCAGGTGTTCCAGGAACCAGCGGTGAATGCGCGGGTCGTTGTTCAGCTCGGGGTGGAAGGAGGTGGCGAGCATGTTGCGCTGGCGGGCGGCTACTATGTGGCCGTCTACCGTTGCCAGAACTTCTACATCGGGAGCTGTTATCTGTTCGATATATGGAGCGCGGATGAATGTCATGGGCACATCCTCCATCCCGGCGAAGGTGCCGCGGGTGAAGAAGCTGCCGAGCTGGCGGCCGTAGGCGTTGCGCAGTACTCGGATATCCATGGTCTGGAGGAAGCGGCGGGGTTCGTCTCCCAGGTCCTTGGCCAGCAGTATCATGCCGGCGCAGGTGCCGAATACCGGAAGACCTCCGGCGATGCGTTCTCTGAGCGGCTTCAGCATGTCCAGGCAGTCCATCAGTTTACCCATGGCGGTGCTTTCGCCTCCGGGCAGGATGAGCCCGTCCATCGTCCGGTTCAGGTCGCCCGGCTGACGGATTTCAAAGTGCTCCACACCGAGGCCTTCCAGCATCTGTCCGTGCTCGAGGAAGGCCCCTTGTAGAGCGAGAATGCCTATTGTCTGCATTGTCTGTGGTGGATTCGGGATTATTTGCCTCTCTCGGCCATCAGTATGGTAATCTCTTCTTCGTTGATACCTACCATAGCCTCGCCCAGGTCGGTGGAAACCTCGGCCAGCAGGTCTGCGTCGTTGTAGTTGGTCACCGCATTGACGATGGCGCGGGCCCTCTTCTCCGGGTTGCCGGACTTGAAGATGCCGGAGCCTACGAAGACTCCCTCGGCACCGAGCTGCATCATCAGAGCCGCATCGGCGGGGGTGGCCACTCCGCCGGCTGCGAAGTTCACCACGGGCAGCTTGCCGTTCTCGTGTACGTACTTGAC
>DWYD01000036.1 GCA_019118865.1 Candidatus Coprenecus merdipullorum
CTGGACGCCGCTCTGTGCCGCCACAACTCGGATTATGAGGCCAAGCGCAGCGGGGATGTGACGATGACGGAACTGGAACTGACTACCGTGCCTCCTGGAACATTCTACCGCTGGATGGAGGGAAGGGGCAAGACCGGAGGACAGAATAAGGTGCCCCGGCTGAGCAACGACCGCCGTTTTGTAGACGGTATTCTGGGCATATAAAAATACCCGGAATGCGTAGAATCCCCAAACCACGCCTTTCGGGTATCAGAAGCTTTTCACTGTGTCATTGTGTAACTACAACAAAGTTATAGCAAATCGGTTTTAAGAGCAAATAAAGAATCTTAGAGAAGTTTATTTTATTAATGGGCTAGTGTTCAAGCAAATATGCTTCTGTGCTAAGATTGTTAATTTTTTCCGGTTGGGATATTTAGTGTGTAAATGACCTTAAATCAAGGAGGTGCGTGGATAAGATGACAAATCTTCTGCTAAGATTGTTTTAGGTCTTGTATCGCCTTTGCGATGAAATCAGACAGACGTATGTCCCCACCTATTTTCCGAGCGATACGGGTCTTTTCAACGTATAGTGAACTTTCTGATATTCTGCGTAAAGCACAGATTGTTCCTGTAGAGAATCCGCATGCCATGAGGCATATGATGTATATGTCCTTTTCCTTAAGAGCTGGATATTCTGTTTCGAGCCTGGGGATAAAGCCTGGATAAGATGCATCGACTATCCTGCGTACTTTGGCCATGGTGCCCTCTTCAGGGAAATGATGTTGAAGTATTGCTTTAACTTGGTCAGCTATTACTTTGGTTCTTCCGTATTTGTAATAAGCTTCCATGAGTTCGTCAGTTACCTTCAGCATTTCTTCGGATATAATAGCGCTTTCTTTGTTGCGTATATTTGAATTGTTTCTTCCGACAGACTCTTTTTCTTCATTGAGATTCCGGATGATATCTGTGCACTTCTCAACTTCACGTTTAAGACGTATGTTACGGGAGTAAATGAAAGAGCCGGTTATGGCTACAACGCATAATATGCCCAGCAGTGTCATGTACGAGGATATATATTTCTCCCGCATGGAAGAGTACTGTTCTTTTATACGGCTGGTCTCATATCGCTTTTCGACATCTCTTAAGTGCAGCCTGTATCCTGCGGATCTAATGCTGTCTGCAAGGCGCTCTCCCTTGAGTAGATGGTCAAGAGCTGGTTCCAGGTCGCCTTCACTTCGAAGGATGTCATAATAGAGCATGTGCATGGAAAATCTGTCAATGCTGTTGGCCGGTATGAGAGATGCAATAAATCTGGCGGAGTCCGGATGCCCTGACCTTGCGTACGCAGTGCTGTAAGCAAGCAGTATGTTGGCGATGGTTTTTCCGCGGTCAGAGTCATCATTGTTGCTGAATTCGTCCAGAGCTGTTCTTGCGGTCCTGAGTACTTCCTGATACTGTCCTTTGATCAGATGGTATGCTGTCTCCAGTTCCATGGATACCAGTATCATGCTGCTGTCCTGTTGTTGGCGTGCGAGGCCGGCGCCGGTAAGGATGTTGGAGTATGAATCTTCCGGGGAAATCGTCAGCTGTGCTCTGGCAAGGGACAGACGTCCGTTCATTACCATATCATGACGGTTGCTCTTCTGGAAACATTCCAATGCTTTGCGGTACCGTTCTATTGTCAGTGAATCATTGACATACGTGCGCTCGTACAACTCGGCTATACGGGTGTGTAGGATGCCTGATATGAGTGGATTACCACCGTGCTCATCCAAAGTGCGTCCTGCTTTTTTGTAGTCTTCGATGGCGGAAACGAAATCTTTCTGCTGAGAATGGACATCTCCTCTAAGGCTCAAGGCCTTGATATAATTATGGATTGAACCTTTACGATGATAGAAGTCGACTGCTTCGCTGATGGCAGTGTCTTTGCGCACATCCAGGCCGCACATCAGTCTGGCTTGAGTCCGCAGAAGAATGTAGTGCGCTCTATCCTTGTCGCTCAGAGACGGGATTATTATGCTGTCGATGGACATGAGACTGTAGAGTGCTGCATCTGGATCGGTGTTTATGAGTGAGTCTGCGGTGGCCAGCATGATTTTTGCCTCTTTCATGCCGGAGGTGCAGGAAAAGATAAGCAGGCATGAGGCTGCAATCAGAGCGGATATTGTCAGATGTCTGAGCATGGAAAAGATGTGACCGTTAACTTTGTGGGGCAAATTTACGAAAAGAATGGAGAATTAGTTAATTTTGCGTCCATTGTTTAAACACAAGTGTAACATGGATAGACAGGAAATCCCGGTGCTGCTCCTTACCGGATATCTGGGCAGCGGGAAGACTACACTGGTGAACCGCATCCTCTCCAATGAGAAGGGCATCCGGTTCGCCGTCATAGTGAACGATATCGGAGAAGTGAATATAGACGCGGACCTGATTCAGCGCGGAGGGGTGGTCGGCACTCAGGACGACAGCCTGGTGGCCCTGCAGAACGGCTGTATCTGCTGTACCCTCAAGACTGACCTGATGAACCAGATTACGGAACTGATACAGATGCGGCGTTTCGACTACATAGTCATAGAGGCCAGCGGTATCTGCGAGCCGGAGCCGATAGCCAGGACCATCTGTACGATGCCCAGGATGGACCCGAGGCTGGAGGACTGCGGCATCTTCCCCCGTCTGGACTGCATAGTGACTGTGGTGGACGCTCTCAGGCTGCAGGACGAGTTTGCCTGCGGGGACAGCCTCATGCGGGAGAACCTGGACGAGGAGGATATCGAGAATCTGATTCTACAGCAGATAGAGTTCTGCAACATAGTCCTGCTCAACAAGGCTTCGGAGGTCACACCTGAAGAGCGGTCCCGTATCAGCCGTATCATCGCCACTGTCCAGCCCTCTGTCCGCATCATTGAGTGCGATTACGGAGAGATAGACCTGAGCCTGATACTGAATACCAGGATGTTCAGCTTCAACCAGGTGGCCGCTTCGGCCGGCTGGGTGCGCGGCATCGAAGCCGTCCCCACGGAAGAGGAGGAGGCGGAGGCCCGCGGATATGGGCATCATCATGAACATGAGCACAGTCATGGGCATGACAGCCTCGGTGAGCATGAGGAGCATGGCGGCGGTCATCATCACCATCATCACGACCATGACCACGAAGAGGGCGAGGCTGAGGAATACGGCATCGGCACATTCGTCTATTACCGCCGGCAGGCGTTTGATATCAATAAATTCGACAATTTCGTCATCAAGCATTGGCCGCGGGAGGTGATCCGTGCCAAGGGCATCTGCTATTTCTCCCAGGACCCGGACATGTCCTACATGTTCGAGCAGGCCGGCAGGCAGAAGCAGCTGAAGGAGGCCGGACAATGGTATGCCACTGCACCGGAGGACGAGCTGGAGCAGCTCAAAGCCCAGGATCCCGGTTTTGCCCGCGACTGGGACGAGTATTACGGAGACCGCATGCAGAAAATAGTGTTCATAGGACAGCACATGGATGTGGAGAAGATAAAGCAGGATCTGGATTTCTGTCTCGACCGCGGTGCTGAGATTTACGGCATATAATTTGTTCATAACCCGAAAACAATAATACATACAGTAAATGAAGTTTGTAAGTACAATTCTCAGGCGCTCTGCTGTCTCTGCGGCGGCAGTCGCGGCAGCCATATTCTCCCTCTCAGCTCAGTCGGAGGATTTCAACACTGGCAAATATATGGAGATACAGTCCATGATTCTCAGGACTCTCCAGTCCCAATATGTGGATACGGTGCAGTTGGATGATTTGATGCACAAGGGGATAGATGCCATGCTGTCCACTCTTGATCCCTATACGGTATTCATCCCGGAGGAGAACGAGGAGGACCTGGACATCATGACGACGGCCAGTTATGGCGGAGTAGGAGCTCTCATACAGAAGACTCCGCAGGGTTATATCATAGTGGTAGAACCGTATGAGAATTCTGCGGCGGTCAAGACCGGCCTGCATCCCGGAGACACAATCGTGGCCATTGAAGGTGTGAGTACTAAGGAGCTGACGGCTGACCAGTGCAGCGGCAGGATGCGCGGTCGTCCGGGAACGGAATTGAACATGACGGTGGTCAGGGGACGCGGCGGTGATACCGTCGATGTAGTCCTGACCCGTGAGCGGATTCATATTCCCGATGTGGTGTATTACGGTTTCCTGAATGATTCGACAGGCTATATCCAGATCGGAGGTTTTACAGTGGACGGTTCCAGGGATGTACGCAGGGCGCTCGAGGATCTGAGGGCTGACGGGAGAATGAAGCGTCTGGTCCTGGATTTGCGAGGCAACGGCGGAGGTCTTATGAACGAGGCCGTGAACATAGTCTCGCTGTTCGTGCCGCAGGGGACAATGGTCGTATCTGCCAAGGGGAAACATCCTGCAGCAGATTTCCAGTACAGTACCGAGACAGCTCCGGTGGATACTCTCATCCCTCTGATGGTCATGGTCAACTCTGCTTCCGCGTCGTCGTCGGAGATAGTGGCTGGCGCTCTCCAGGATATGGACCGGGCTACTGTTGCAGGAGTCCGCACCTATGGTAAAGGTCTGGTGCAGACCATCCGTCCAGTAGGTTACAATACCTCTCTCAAGGTCACTACCGCCAAATACTACACTCCCAGCGGCCGCTGTGTGCAGGCCATAGACTACAGCCATCGTAACGAGGACGGCAGTGTGGGATATGTTCCCGATTCCCTGAAAAAAGCATTCAGGACACGACTGGGCCGTACGGTATACGACGGCGGAGGCATCACTCCCGATATTGAGGTGGAACCCAAGTATTACAGTCGTCCCGTCATCGCCATGATATATGGAAATGTTCTCAGCGATTATGCTATACGCTACTTCAACACGCACGACAGCATTGCTCCGGCAGGCGAGTTCCTTCTTACGGACGAGGAGTATGCGGATTTCGTGAAATTTGCGGCTCAGAAGGATTTCGATGCCCGGACAGAGGCTCAGATAGAGATGGAGGGTGTGCTGGAGGCTGCTGATCGTGAGGGACTGACCGGCAGTGTGGAGGGGCTGGAAGAAGAGATGGACGCTCTGCTCGACCGATTCTCCCTGTCCAAGGAGGAATTTCTCGAGGCTAACAAGTCTACGGTCAAACCTTTGCTGGAGGATGAGATAGTTCTCAAGTTCTATATGCGCCGCGGAGGAGCGGAGTCAGCTCTCAGACAGGATGTCCAGCTTCAGAAGGCCCTTGAGCTCTGGGACGGGACAGTGCCTTCCGCTCCAGCCGCATCTGGTGAGGAGAAGGCCGAGGAGGAATAACCCTGAGGAAATTCGGAAAAAGAAAGAGGCTGCTTTGGAACAGTTCCGGGGCAGCCTCTTTGCACGCATTATGTAAGATGTAATCGGAGTCTATTTCTGTACGTAGTACCAGCCGATAAGTAGGGACTGTGAGGAGGCGTTCATTACCTGGCGCCATCCGCTCATTCTGGTTCCGTCCTCGCTTATGTTCAAGATGTAGCGGTCGCCGTCGACCATGATGCCATACTGGGCGGCCAGCCATTCGTCCACCGGAGTTGAGCCGGATTCTCCGTATACATAGCCGATGCCGCCTACGCCGCCGAACACTCTGCCCTCATTGTCTGCGTGTAAATAGTCATTAAAAAATCCCCCAGAGAAATCATTAAAAAAGGGACCATACGATACATTCGGTATAGCTTTGAAAAAAGCGAGAAAAAAGAATGATAAGTATGGACAAGAAGCAACAGATTTTACATTATTATCGTGTAGACAGACTTAGTCTGCGAGAGATCTCGCGGCGTGTATCATTGGACAGGAAGACAGTCCGTCGGATAGTCCGGGGCTACGAAGAGGCAGTGGCTCAGGATCCTGAGACCGGCGTAGAAGACTATCTGTCGATGGTTCCTCGTTACAGAGGCTCATCCAGACCGCCGCGGGTTCTGACGGATGCGGTAATCAAGGAGATAGATCGCTGGTTAAAGGAGAACGATCGCCGAAGTCGCAACGGGATGCGCAAGCAGTGCCTGAAAAAGAAGGACATCCACAGGGAGCTGGCATCAAAGGGGTTCAAGGTCAGTTATCCTACGGTATGCCGTTACATCCGCAGGAAACAGGAGAATAAGCCGGCCAGGCCCACGGATGTTTATCTGCGTATCCGGCATGCACCCGGAGAGGAATGCCAGTTCGACTGGGGAGAAGTCAAACTGTTCATTGCCGGGAAACAGGAGAGCCTGATGATGGCCGTATTCGCCTTCCCCTTCAGCAAGGGTCGATTTGCCTATCTGTTCCACCGCCAGGATACTTTGGCATTCATGGAGGCGCACCGTAACTTCTTCCGGGACGTGGAGGGCGTCCCGCGTACCATGGTGTACGACAATATGCGGGTTGCCGTCGTGTTTGACAACAAGGAGAAACGTCCTACGGAAGCCCTGATGCGGCTGAGCACTTTCTACCGGTTCGGTTTCAGGTATTGCAATGCCCGGGCGGGATGGGAGAAAGGCGATGTCGAGCGCAGCGTGGATTATGTCCGTGGCAGGGCCTTTACCGTACGTGTGGATTTCGGCAGTATGGAAGAGGCCCAGCAGTGGCTGACCAAGACCTGCATGGTGATAAACGGGGAACAGTGCAGTCCTCTGGCTACAGGCAGGGATGATCGTATTGCGGAGGAGATGGATGCTCTGGGGACATATCCCGGAGAATTCGGATGTTTCGAGATGGCCGAGTACAAGGTAGACAAGCAGGCCACGATATGTGTCAGGAACAACCATTATTCGGTGCCGGAGGAACTGGCGGGAGAGAGTGTCGTTGCCAGGATATACAGCGAGAAGATAGTTGTCTACAATCGTGATCATCAGAAAGTCGCCACTCACCAGCGCAGTTACGGCCACAGGGAATGGGTGATAGACATCAATCACTATATAGCCACCCTGATGAAGAAGACTGCGGCCCTGGAATACTCCGAGGCTTTTCATCAGATGCCGATGAGCATGCAGGTGATATATAACCGGTATTTCATGAAAAACGGAAAGGAGTTCCTGGGGCTTGTCAGGTATGTCAGGGATAACGGCGTGGCTTATGAAACCGTCCTCGAAGCGGCCGATATTCTACGGCAAAGGGGTCTCAAGGAGTTTACCGCAGATCATTTCAAGGTCGCGATACATGCCCTTACTGCCGTAGATGAGCCCTTCAGGGACGATCAGAAGTCCGACGCGTTCATAGAAATCGAGGCCGGTTCCGAGGATATACTCTCACAATTGGAAAATGCAATGGATAAAGGCCTGACAGCATCAAAGACAAATCAGTGACAGAACAAACACACATTCATATGGAAAAGAACGATATCGAATCAATTGTAAATCATGCGAAGGAACTGAAACTGGGAGTCATAAAAGATATCCTTGACGACATCCTCGCCGAAGCGTCTGAACACCAGTGGAGCTACAGCATGTTCCTGAACGAACTGCTGCATCGTGAGGTGGAGCACCGGGCAGAGAACCGCAAGTATCAGAGAATAAGAAAAGCCGGTTTCCCGCAGATGAAGTACCTTCATGAAATAGTCCGGGAAGACCTGCCGGACGATGCCCGGAACCTGCTCCCGGAACTCGAATCCATGAACTTCATAAAGGAGGGGCGTAATGTCGTTATGTATGGAAATCCAGGTACGGGGAAGACTCACACCGCAATAGGTCTTGGTATAAAAGCATGTATGGAGGGATTCTCGGTGTACTTCACTACAGTCCCCCACCTGCTTACGCAGATAAGGGAGGCTAGAAACTCCAGGGCACTCCAGCTTCTTGAAACCCGCTTCAGGAAGTTTGACCTTGTCATCTGCGACGAAATGGGATATGTCAGCTTTGACAAGGAAGGGGCGGAAATGCTTTTTAACCACATCTCTATGAGAGCCGGGGTCCGATCCACTGTAATCACTACCAACCTGCCGTTCACAAGATGGGAGGAAATCATAAAGGACAAGGTTCTCTGCTCCGCCCTTGTGGACAGGCTGTGCCACAAGGCTTTCCTGCTGAACATGACTGGTCAGTCTTTCAGGGTAAAGGAAACTCAAAGGCTCTTGAAAATTTGATTTTATGATTATTCTTGCGTATATTTGAACGACCGTACAAATGGTCCTCTTTTCAATGAGAATATGGGGGAATTTCTTGTGAGTATCTACACTATGTCTTCCGGATGAGTCTCAACCCACATCTCCAGAGAGTCGATGCTGATGGTGTTTACGGCATCTCCGAGCGCGGAAGGCGGAAATGCTCTGTTTCCGTTTTCTACAGATGTCCCGGTGCGGCCGCAGGATATGGCCAGCAGGGCTGGAATCAGCAGTATGGTGATGAATAGTCTGCTCTTCATGGCCGGATGTTGTCGTTATTTTGTATACGGGCAAATACCTGTCTGCGTGCCGTTACCGTCATGTAGATGTCGCGGGCGATGAGGTGGGCGAAGTAGGCCATGTACAGGGCCTGGATGCCCATCAGACCGCGGAAGGCGAAGTAACAGGCGTAGAATGACACGCAGGCCCAGATCATTCCGTTGCGGATGGCCCGTGCGGCTGTGGCTCCGATGAAGATGCCGTCCCACATGAAGGCCAGGCAGCTGAATGCGGGCATGATTATCAGCCATATCATATACGGTTTGGAGGCAGCTGTAACGGCTGCCTCTGTCGTCATGAGGCTTACCATCCACTGGCCTCCCACGCCGTAGGCCACGGTTGAGATGACGGCCAGGCCGGCCGTCCATGTAAAGAGCAGGCGGACAGCCTTGTGCAGTGACGTCTTGTCCTGAGCCCCGATGTAGCGTCCCGTAAGGGCTTCTCCGGCGTATGCAAATCCGTCCAGGATATAGGAGTAGAGCATCAGAAGCTTCATGATGATGGTGCTGACGGCCAGCTGTACGTCCCCGTAGTGGGCGGCCAGGGAGGTGAATCCGCAGTATATCAGCATGAAGCAGAGTGAGCGTAGGAAGAGGTTGGCGTTGAGGACGTAGAACGACTTCATGTAACGGAACTTCACGTGCTGCCGGATGTTGACGTGTCGCAGCAGTTTGCCGTAATGTGTGAGCATCAGGACGGAGGCTAAGATGAGGCCGGTGTACTGAGCGATGACCGTGCCGAGGGCCACACCGGCGAAGCCGAGGGGAGTGTGCAGGCCGAGGAAGATGCTCATGCCGAGGTTGACCACGTTGACCGTCATGTCCACCGCCATCGGGAAGACAGTGTTCTGCATACCGATGAACCAGCCTTTGAACACCATGAGCGAGAGAGTCGCCGGAGCGTCCCATATCCTGATGAAGAAATATTTCCGGGCCAGTTCCTGGACTTCCGCCGAGCAGTCGATGAAGAGGAAGGCCGCTTCGACGAAGAGCCATTGGATCAGTATCAGGAATGAGGCCGAGAGCAGGGCGGTCGCCTCTCCCTGGACGAAGTAGCGCATTGCCCCCGGAAGGTCCTTGCGGCCGTAGGCCTGGGCCGTGAGGCCTCCCGTGCCGACACGGAGGAAGCCGAAGTTCCAGTAGAGCAGGTCGAAGAGCATTGAGCCTACGGCTATTGCCCCGATGGCTGCCACGTTGCCTAAGCGGCCGGAGACGCCGATGTCCACCATTCCCACGAGGGGGACGGTGATGTTGGCCAGGATGCTGGGCACCGCGAGGTGCAGGATCCGGCTGTTCATGGATCTGGGCGCGCTGTTCTCCGTATGTTTTTTCATATTGTCGTGCTATCTGTATTTTCCCTCCTCCTCGAGCATTCCGAGGTAGGACATGTAGCGTTCGGGGGAGACGGTGCCGTTCTCCACTGCCTCGAGGACTGCGCAGCCCGGCTCATGGGTGTGGGTGCAGGGCTTGTAGCGGCAGTTGTCGGCGACGCGGAGCATTTCCGGGAAATAGGTGGAGATCTCCTCCGGCTCGATGTCCACCAGGCCGAAGCCCCTGATGCCGGGGGTGTCGATGATGAAGCCGCCGCCGCTTGTGGGGTAGATCTCGTAGAATGTGGTGGTGTGGCGGCCCTGGCGGTATTTGTCCGATATTCCGGAGGTCTTGGGGTCGAGGGCGGGGTCGATGGCCTTGATGAGGGAGGACTTGCCCACTCCGGAGACGCCGCTGAAAAGGGAGATGCCGCCGCGGTTGCACTGCTCCCGGAGGGTGTCCACGCCCTGACCGGTGAGGACGGAGATGTCCATTATGGGGTAGCCGGCGTCGGTGTAGATGCTGTGGAAGAGTTCGCTTTTGGCTTGCAGCTCCTCGGTGACGTAGAGGTCGGTCTTGTTGAGGAGTATCGTGACGGGGACCTTGTAGGCCTCGCAGGTGACCAGGAAGCGGTCGATGAAGGGCCATTTGGTCTCGGGGCAGTCGAGGGTGACGATGAGGTAGGCGGTGTCGATGTTGGAGGCGAGGATGTGACACTGGCGGGAGAGGTTGGTGGACTTGCGGATGATGTAGTTTTTCCGCGGGAGGACCTTGGTGATGGTGCCCTCGTCCACGGGATTTCCGTCGGCATCCACCGGCACGGAGTATTCCACGCGGTCGCCTACCGCCACCGGGTTCGTGGCCGTAGAGCCGCTCAGCCGCAGTTTGCCTCTGACTACTGCGTTCAACGGTTTCCACTGCGGCAGTTCCGACAGCAGGTAGTGGCTGCCTGTGTTCTTGACCACTGTCGCGGTTCCGGTATGTATTCTGTTCTCGCCCATGTGCTTTGTTTTGCGCCGCGAAGATACAAATTATTTGCTGTGTAGCTTTTCAGAGTGTACATAACTGCCTGCGACACGAATTAAATAGGTTATGTCCCTTAACGAAATAATGTCGGGGAGTAAACAATTTTGTTAAAACGCTGATTGACAATATGTTCGTTTTTCGAGCCGAAGCGCTTAGCGTTTTCAAAAGGCTTACGGCGTAAGGTCTGAAATCGATACATCTGATTTCCAATAGTTTGTTGAGGGTGTTTCCAGCCCGACAAAAAATAGTTGAGAAGGCTCCGCCTGACTGAGGCGACAAAGTCTACCTGCCGGCTACATATACTGTAGCACCTCGGTAAAGTAAATAAATTTCCTTTACACCCGGTTTCTCACTATCTTTGTGCGAAAGGAAAATTCATAGTACCATGTACAGTTTAGCTGAAATCGACAAGATCGTCTCCAACGGGATATGCACCCTCGACCTGAAGGGCGAGCCCGCTGAGCTTTACACACCTATAGAATACATGATGTCCATCGGGGGCAAGCGGATCCGTCCGCGTCTGGCCCTGCTGGTCTGCTCGCTGTTCTCCGACAAGATAGAGTCGGAGCAGGTCTATCCGGCTCTCGGACTGGAGGTGTTCCACACTTTTACCCTGATTCATGACGACATCATGGACCGGGCCGATATCCGCCGCGGACAGCCTACAGTGTACCGCAAGTGGAACGAGAACATCGCGATTCTCTCCGGAGACGTGATGTCGATACAGGCCTACGAGTACGTGTGCAAGGCTCCGGCCGACAAGCTCCAGGCCGTGCTGGCCGTGTTCAGCGACACCGCCCGGAAGGTCTGCGAGGGACAGCAGTACGACATGAACTACGAGACCATGCCTGTGGTGACGATGGACGACTACATCATGATGATAGGGCTGAAGACATCGGCGCTGATAGCCGGATCGGCCAAGCTGGGGGCTGTCCTCGGCGGTGCCGATGCGAAGTCAGCCGATGCTCTGTACCGGTACGGCTACGACCTGGGTCTGGCCTTCCAGATTACTGACGACTATCTGGATACTTTCGGAGATCCGGCCGTGTTCGGAAAGAATATCGGCGGAGACATCGTGAACAATAAGAAGACCTGGCTCTACGTTGAGGCGGCCCGTCAGGCGTCCGGAGAGCAGAAGACCCGCTTCGGGGAGATCTTCCGTATGGGGGAGGACCGTGCGGCGGAGAAGATCGCGGCGGCCCAGCAGCTGTTCACTGAGCTGGGAGTCAAGGACAATGCCGAGAAGGCCATAGAACACTATTTCCATAAGGCAATGGAGACTGTCGAGGCCCTGTCCCTCGGGGCGCAGAAGCTCTCCCTGCTCGAGGAGTTCGCCACCCAGATAACCTACCGCCGCAAATGAGCAGAGGACACAGACTCGAGATAATGGCCCCGGCCGGATGCTTCGAGGCCCTCACCGCTGCGGTGCAGGCCGGAGCCGATTCGGTGTATTTCGGGGTGGAGGACCTGAACATGCGGTCCCACAGCGCGAACAATTTTACCCTGGCCGACCTTCCGGAGATAGTCCGCTACTGTGCTGAGAACGACGTAAAGACATATCTGGCCCTCAATATCATCCTGTATGACGAAGACGTCCCCAAGGCGTACAGCACCCTCGATGCCGCCAAAGCCGCCGGAGTCACGGCCGTCATCGCCTCCGACATCACCACTATTGAGTATGCCCGCCGCATCGGTCTGGAGGTGCATATTTCCACCCAGCTCAACATCTCCAACACCGAGGCCCTGCGCTTCTACTCGCAGTATGCCGACGTGGTGGTCCTCGCCCGGGAACTAAACCTGGAGCAGGTCAGGGCCATCAGCGACCGTATCGCCTCGGAGGGCATCACCGGGCCGTCGGGCCGTCCGGTGCAGATCGAGATGTTTTGTCACGGGGCCCTGTGCATGGCCGTCTCTGGCAAATGCTATCTGAGCCTGCACGAGAACGGCAAGTCGGCCAACCGCGGCTCCTGCCTCCAGCTCTGCCGCCGGGGCTACCGCGTCACTGACCTTGAGACAGGCTATGAACTGGAGATAGACAACAAGTACATCATGTCCCCCAAGGACCTGTGTACCATAGAATTTCTGGACAAGATGGCCGCGGCCGGCGTCTCGGTGTTCAAGATTGAGGGCCGCGCCCGTCCGGCGGAGTATGTGCAGAAGGTGGTCAGCGCCTACCGGGCCGCCGCCGATGCCGTGGAGGCCGGCACCTTCACCCCGGAGTTCGGGGCTTCGTTCAGGGACCAGCTCTCGCAGGTGTTCAACCGCGGCTTCTGGGACGGCTACTACCAGGGCGCCCGTCTGGGCGAGTGGAGCAGCGTCTACGGCAGCAGCGCGACCATGAAGAAGGTTTATGCCGGCAAGGTCAACAATTATTTTTCCAACCTCGGAGTGGCCGAGATCCTGGTCGAGGCCGCCCCGCTGAAAGTCGGTCAGCACATCCTCATCATCGGCCCCACCACCGGAGTAGTCGAGATGGACATCCCCGAGATCCGCGTCGACCTCGTCCCCTCCGACACCGCCCCCCAGGGCGTCGCCTGCTCCATCCCCGTACCCTCCCGCGTCCGCCGCGCCGACAAGCTCTACATCTTCGAGCGGAAGTAAAACGTGTCAAAGTGCGCGTTTTGACATACAGTTTAATTCTAAAATTATGACAGTCATGGAGCAACAATATAATGAAGCTGTGACAGCCATTAAGCAGGCAATCCTGCAAAGTCAGTATCGTTCGGTCAAACTGATTACCGGCGAGCAGTTGTCACTCTATTTTGGCATAGGACTATATGTGTCAGTCAACTCTCGTATCGGAACATGGGGCACAGGAGCTATCAGCCGTATAAGTGAACGGCTGAAGAGAGAACTACCAGGCTTACGCGGATTCTCTGAGCAGAATATACGCAATATGCGCACTTTTGCCGAATATTGGGAGACGTATTTAAAATGCTCGCCAATGGCGAGTAAATTACAACTGCCTGTTGCTGAAGGCTGTATTGATATAGATGGTTTTTCACTACAGAAATGGTCGCCCGTGGCGAGCGAAATTAACCGGGAGGAGTTCTTGGGCATCAGTTTCTCTCATCACATGGAGATACTGCATAAGACGAAAGATCTAAATGAAGTGCTGTTTTATATCCATCAGTCCGTTCTTCACAAATGGGATAAATACGATTTGCGCAATAGGCTGAAAGAGAACTTGTACCGGGATGCAGGAAATGCTGCGAATAACTTCCTGCAAACCATGCCGGCGGCAAATGCCAGGAAAGCCATCGGTATGTTCAAGGATGAATATCGCTTGACTATATCAATGTGGAGGAACTTGAGGTGGATAAGGCTGAAGATGTGGATGAGCGTGTCGTTGAACAAGCCATAGTGAGTAACATAAAGAAGTTTATCATGACTTTTGGGCGCGATTTTGCTTTCATAGGCAATCAGTATCATTTGGAAATATTTACAGAGGAATTGTTTCCAGATTTGCTTTTCTTCAACCGTGAACTGAATTGCATGGTGGTGGTTGAATTGAAAAAGGGAGCGTTCAAATCCGGGTACATTGGTCAGTTGCAGACCTATATGCGAGTGCTTGATGATAAAGTGCGCAAGCCGCATGAAAACCCGACTATCGGAATTTTGCTGTGTAAAAGTGCCGATAAAGCCTTTGTGGAATATGTGATCCGTGACTATAATAGCCCAATGGGTGTGGCTACTTATAAGACTGCAGCAGACATGGACGAGAAGATGCGGAATTCACTTCCCGATATGGACGAAATGCGAAAGCTTTTAATGGATAATTAGAGTTGTCCGCTCAATAGAAAATAGTATTACATTTGCAGACATAAATCCGAAAAATATGTCATTCGCCCACCTGCATGTCTATACCCAGTATTCGATTCTCGACGGTCAGTCCAAGATAGGGGACCTGATCGATGCTGCCGTGGCCAACGGTCAGCCGGCCCTGGCTATCACCGACCATGGGAACATGCTCGGTGTGAAGGAGTTCCTGGATACGGTGGCTAAGAAAGGTGTTACGCTGAAGCCCATCGTGGGCTCGGAGTTCTATGTGGCAGGAGCGAGCCGTTTCGACCGCAAGGGCCGCGAGGTGCCGATTAGTTTACTCTGGAACTTGTGTCTCCCAGCCTGATTTACTTCAGATTGTTTGCGGATTTCATTTTTTTTTTAATATTTATTTTTACGCAAAATACTAAATAAAGATTATGGATTTGATAATTTTAAATTATCAAATTTTTTAGTAAACGTGAGATACATTACTAATTAAATTTTATAACCATGAAAAATAGGATATGATGCTAATTTTATAGAAGGATATGATGAATCGGCATTGTTTTCAGCATTATCCTCCGATACTCCTGTTTTCATAGCAGGGGTTCAGGACTATTTGTTTTGGAAAAGTCATGGTTGGGTAATTGATGGGTGGAAACTGGTTTTTGAAAAATTTGATGTATATAACAAATATACAGGAGATATTATTGCGTAATTGGGGAAATAGAAATGAAGCGTGGGTCACATCAGGTGCATTTAAGGATGGTGCATCTAACTATAATACTTGGTTGAAAATGATTACTTATGACAAGCCTTTTTAAATTTAAAAAGTAAAAGTACGTTGTATCTTTAAAATATTATATATAGTGAAATTATTGAAAGGAAATACATTTTTCGTAATGATAGCCAGTGCGGTGCTTCTTCTTTCACCGTGCAGTTTCGGGTACAGTTCCGTTTCCGGAAAGGAAGTCAGGACGACTTCAATCAACCATGGCAAGCCGGAAGATCGGCCCACTTACATGGGTATGCTCAGCGTAAACGCGGCCTTTATGCTGCCGCTGCCGATACCTATGCCGAACCTACAGACATCACACGGAGTGTTTTTCCCGAAAATACAGCTGTATACTGGACTTTCAGCAGAATACTACATGCTGTTCAACTATCTGGCTTTGAATCCGCATGTACGGTACTATTCTCCGTCCAAGAAAAAAGTAACGGGTTATGTGGGTGCGGAAGTAGGTTGTTTGCTGGCATTTTATGAAGGAGAAACGGCAGTCGGTCTTGATGTTGCGCCGGAGTTCGGGTTTACGGTCAATTTCGCAAAGGTATCGATTGATATCGGTATAAAGGCTGTATTGTTTCCCACAGAGGGGCTTGGTTCCATGGTTCTTCCTTTACGTATAGGATTCGTGTTCTGAGTAAGTTACACAGACCATTTTGAGTATCATAAAGATTCCGGTTTGGGGTGCTATGGGTAAGAGGCTTGTGTATCAGGTGCTTATTCATTTGATGGACAAATTTGAAGTTCAACTTAAAATCCGCCCAAAAATAATGTTACCTTTGCAGGACGCAACTTGAAAAATCAACGGAGTTATGTCATTCGCCCACCTGCATGTCCATACCCAGTATTCGATTCTCGACGGTCAGTCCAAGATAGGGGACCTGATCGATACTGCCGTGGCCAACGGTCAGCCGGCCCTGGCTATTACCGACCACGGGAACATGTTCGGGGTTAAGGAGTTCCTGGATACGGTGGCCAAGAAAGGTGTTCCGCTGAAGCCCATCGTGGGCTCGGAGTTCTATGTGGCAGGAGCGAGCCGTTTCGACCGCAAGGGCCGCGAGGACCAGAGTTCCTATCACCTGATCATGCTGGCCAAGAACATGGACGGCTACCACAACCTCATCAAGCTCTCCTCGAAGGCCTACATCGAGGGATTCTACTATAAGCCGCGCATCGACCACGAGCTGATAGAGCAGTACCACGAGGGTATTGTCTGCTGCTCTGCCTGTCTGGGAGGCGAGGTGCCCCAGGCCATCATGGAGGGAAAGCCGGAGGAGGCGGAGCGCATAGCGGCGTGGTACAAGTCCATCTTCGGAGATGACTATTATCTGGAGGTGCAGCGCCACGAGACCGACGTGCCCGGGGCGGAGAAGAGCACCTTCGAGCACCAGCAGCAGGTCAATGCGGTGATCTTTCAGATAGCGGAGAAACTGGGCATCAAGGTGGTGGCCACCAACGACGTGCACTTCGTGCGCAAGGAGGACGGCCCGGCCCATGACCGCCTGATCTGCATCAGCACCAACTCCGACTTCGACGACCCCAAGCGTCTGCGCTATACCCAGCAGGAATACCTCAAGTCCACCGAGGAGATGTCGGCCATCTTCGCCGACCACCCCGAGGTGATATCCAATACCTTAGAGATCGTGGACAAATGCGAGGTGCTGAACCTCAACCATGACCCTATTCTTCCGATTTTTCCTCTGCCGGAGGGATTTACCGATTCCAACGATTACCTGCACCACCTTACCTACGAGGGAGCGCACCGCCGCTACGGAGAGGACATACCCGAGGCTACGAGGGAGAGGATTGACTTCGAGCTGGCGACGATCAAGAAGATGGGTTTCCCCGACTATTTTCTTATAGTCCAGGATTTTATCAAGGCGGCTCGCGATATGGGCGTGTGGGTGGGACCGGGACGAGGCTCCGCTGCCGGCTCGGTGGTGGCCTACTGCCTTACGATTACCAATATTGACCCGATAAAGTACGACCTTCTGTTCGAGCGTTTCCTGAACCCCGACCGTATCTCCATGCCCGATATCGACATTGACTTCGACGACGAGGGCCGCTACCGGGTGTTCAAGTACGTGGAGGACAAGTACGGCAAGGACCACGTCTCGCACGTGATCACCTTCGGTACGATGGCCACCAAGAGCGTTATACGTGACGTGGGCCGCATCCAGAAACTGGCCCTGGACCAGACCGACCGTCTGGCCAAGCTGGTGCCGCGCAAGATTACCGTGCAGAAGGAGAAGGAGGTGGATGACCCCGACCATCCCGGACAGAAGAAGAAGGTGATGGAGCCTAAGGATGTGGACCCAACGATCAAGCCCTGCTTAGAGAAGGTGCCCGAGTTCAAGGAGGCCTTCAACAGCGGCGACCAGCTGGTTCACGACACCCTGCTGTACGCCGAGAGGCTGGAGGGTACGGTCCGCAACACCGGCGTGCATGCCTGCGCCACCATCATCGGCCGCGACGACCTCACGAACTTCATCCCGCTGAGTACGGCCAAGGACAAGGAAACGGGCAAGGACATCCTCGTCTCGCAGTTTGAGGGCAGCCTCATCGAGTCGGCGGGCATGCTGAAGATGGACTTCCTCGGGCTGAAGACCCTGACTATACTGAAAGACACGGTGGAGAACATCCGGCAGTCCCGGGGAGTGGACCTGGATGTCAACACCATACCGATAGACGATGCCGAGACCTACGCGCTGTTCTCGCGGGGCGACACGATAGGCGTGTTCCAGTTCGAGTCCGAAGGTATGCAGAAATGGCTCATCGAGCTGCAGCCTTCGAGGTTCGAGGACCTTATCGCGATGAACGCCCTCTACCGCCCGGGCCCTATGGACTACATCCCCGACTTCGTAGCCCGCAAGCACGGCCGTAGCAAGATCGAGTACGACCTGCCCGACATGGAGGAGTACTTGCACGACACCTACGGCGTGACCGTCTACCAGGAGCAGGTCATGCTGCTGTCCCAGAAGCTGGCCGGCTTCACCAAGGGAAAGGCCGACAAGCTGCGTAAGGCGATGGGAAAGAAGCAGATCAAGGTTATGGCCGAGCTAAAGGACGAGTTCTTCGCCGGAGGTCTGGAGCACGGACATCCCGAAGCCATACTCAATAAGATATGGAACGACTGGGAGGCATTTGCGTCCTACGCCTTCAACAAGTCACACGCCACCTGCTACGCATGGGTAGGCTATCAGACCGGCTACCTGAAAGCTCACTACAGGGCTGAGTACATGGCCGCCGTCCTGAGCAACAACCTCAACAACATCGACGAGATTACCAAGTTCATGGACGACTGCCGCCGTAACGGCATGAAGATCCTCGGCCCGGATGTCAACGAGAGCTACACCAAGTTCACCGTCAACAAGGACGGCAACATCCGTTTCGGCATGGCCGGCATCAAGGGCATCGGCATCGGAGCGGTGAACAGCATCATAGAGGAGCGCGGCAACAACGGTCAGTTCAAGGATATATTTGATTTTATGGAGCGCGTTCCCTCCACCTCCGTCAACAAGAAGGGAGTCGAGGCCCTCGCATACTCCGGAGCATTTGACTCCTTCCCCGAGATCAACCGCGGTTCATTTGCGGTGGAGGCCGGAAAGGGGGAGACCTGCCTGGACCTGCTGATCCGCTACGGCTCATTGTTCCAGAAGTCGGCTGAGTCCATGAAAGGCAGTCTCTTCGGGGAGAGCCCGATAGATACCGCCCGTCCGCCGCTCCCGGTCCTGCCGGAATTGGACCAGATAGAGATCCTCAAGAAGGAGAAGGAGCTGGTGGGAATGTATATCTCGGCCCATCCCCTCGACCGTTTCCGCTTTGAAATAGAGCATTTTACTACATTGGACCTGCCTTCCTGGAATGATTACGTGGACAGGGTGAGTGCGAGCCGCAACCGGGAGGATTTCGATAAGGACCAATGGATTGCGGGGCTTGTCAGCAGCGTGGAGGTCAGGCCCAAGGCCAATGGCAACGGGGTGTTCTGCCGCCTGACGATAGAGGATTTCAAGGGGTCAACGACATTTGCCCTCTTCGACAAGGACTACGAGGCGGTCAGCGGCTATCTCCGTCCGCACGAGTTCCTGCTGATGCGGGTCTACGTCGCTCCGCGGTTCAGGAATGTCGGGGATAAGGACAATAAAGTCCTGGAAATCAACGGTGGCCGCACTAAGGTCCGCGCCGTCTCCCTTTTAGCCAATGTCCGGGAATCGATGGTCCGGGAGCTCATCATCGACCTGCCGGTAGAGAAGATCGACGAGGCTCTGCGCAAGGGGCTCAAGAAGGCCCTCTCCCGCAACAAGGGCCGCTCACGCGTGACTCTCAACGTCTATGACGCTCAGGACAAGGTCAATGCGGAGTTCATCTCCCGCAAATACAGCGTCACTGCTACGGACGAGCTCCTGGAGTGGCTGGGCGCGTCCGGACTGCATTACCGTATCAACAAGTAACCCAAAACTTTTATGACAAAAGACGTAAAATATCTGGAACTGCTTTCCAGAAGTTTTCCGACCATTCAGGCGGCCAGTACCGAGATTATCAATCTCGAGGCTATTCTCAATCTTCCCAAGGGTACGGAACATTTCATGACCGACCTTCACGGCGAGTATGACGCGGTGCAGCATGTTCTGCGCAATGCCTCCGGTGCGATCAAGCGAAAGGTGGACGAGCTTTTCGGTCTTCAGCTCAAGGAGAACGAGAAGAAGGATCTCTGTACTCTGATTTACTATCCTGAGTTGAAACTCAAGCAGGTCAAAGCTCAGGAGACGGATATGTCGGAATGGTACAAGGTCAATATCGCCAATCTGGTGAGGGTGGTGGAGACCGCCGCTTCGAAGTACACCCGTTCCAAGGTGAGGAAGGCTCTGCCTCCGGAGTACTCCTATATCATAGAGGAACTGATACACGAGTCTCCGAGCGACAACAACAAGCACGAATACATCTACGCTATCCTGAATACCATCATCGCCACTGGGTCGGCCGACAAGTTCATCTGTGCCATGGCCTATGTGATTCAGCGGCTGACCATAGACTCCCTGCACATAATCGGTGACATATATGACAGGGGACCGGGAGCGCACCGGATTATGGATGTGCTCTGCGACTACCACAATGTGGATTTTCAGTGGGGCAATCACGACCTGATCTGGATGGGCGCCGCAGCCGGCAGTGCAGCCTGTATGGCCAACGTGCTCCGCGTCAGTCTACGGTATGCCAATCTGGAGACCCTCGAGGAGGGGTACGGCATAAATCTTCTCCCCCTGGCCACTTTCGCCATGGCTACTTATGGTGATGATCCGTGCGCCTGCTTCCGGCCCAAGCTGGATGCGGACTCCAAGTACGATGAGAAGACAGTAGACCTTATAGCCCAGATGCATAAAGCTATATCCATTATACAGTTCAAGCTTGAGGGAGAGGTTATCGCCCGCCGCGCGGAATTCGGTATGGAAGACCGCAGGCTGCTGGACAAGATAGATTTCGAACGCGGGACTGTCCGGATAGGGGATAAGGATTATGTCATGAAGGATATGAATTTTCCTACCGTAGACCCTTCGGACCCTTACCGCTTGACGGAGGAGGAAAGCGCTGTGGTGACCAAGCTGATGAGCAGTTTTACCAGCAATACCCAGCTCGACCGTCACGTACACTGTCTCTATTCCAAAGGTTCTCTCTATCTGGTGCGCAATTCCAATCTGCTCTTCCACGGGGCCATGCCTCTGAATGAGGACGGATCATTCCACGAAATCAGCGTACTCGGCCGACCCTATCGCGGCAAGGCTCTCTTTGACATGATAGACAAGGTGGTGCGGGCAGCTTATTATGAGGACAAGGACGAAGAGTACCGTAACTATGCACGGGATTTCGTCTGGTTCCTCTGGTGCGGACCGTACGCTCCGCCCTTCGACAAAGACAAGATGGCTACATTCGAGCGCTATTTTATCGCCGAGAAGGAGACGCACAAGGAGAAGCACGGATGGTATCTTCAGTACAGGGACGACAAGGATGTGTGTGAGAGAATCCTGGCGGAGTTCGGACTTGCCGGAGAGCATACCCACATCATCAACGGTCACGTGCCGGTCAAGACCATCAAGGGTGAGTCGCCCATCAAGGCCGGGGGCAAGCTGCTGGTCATCGACGGAGGCTTCTCCAAACCATATCAGGCCGAGACAGGAATAGCGGGCTACACTCTGATTTACAATTCACACGGTCTGATGCTGGCCCAGCATGAACCGTTCCATTCCATAGAGGAAGCTGTCCGCGACGGGGTGGACATCCGTTCATTTACGACGGTAGTGGAATATGTCAATAACAGAATGAAAGTAGGTGATACAGACGTAGGTAAAGTGTTACGGGAACAGGTGTCAGACCTGCTGAGCCTGCTGGAGGCCTATAGGGAGGGAGTCGTTTTTGAGAAAAATATTCCGGCCAATCGCAAATAAGTGCTACATTTGCGCTCCATTTTTGAGAATTAGGTATGAACTGGTTGGATTCCCTTCTGTTCTCAGATAGCGTGGCGCATGCGATTCTGATTATTTCCATTGTAATTGCGCTGGGGATTATGCTGGGCAAGATCAAGGTCTTCGGCATATCCCTCGGGGTGACGTGGATACTCTTCGTCGGTATCATCCTGTCCCATTTCGGATTTACCATCAATCCGTCGGTCCGCGGGTTCGTAAGTGACCTCGGCCTGATCCTCTTCGTGTTCTCCCTCGGTCTCCAGGTGGGACCCGGCTTCTTCTCCTCCTTCAAGAAAGGAGGACTGCGGCTCAATATGCTGGCCGTACTCATCGTGGTGCTCGGAGTGGGCATAACGGTAGCCATCCATTTTATTACAGGTACGCCTATGCCGACGATGGTCGGAGTGATGTCCGGTGCCGTGACCAATACTCCCGGTCTCGGTGCAGCGCAGCAGACAGTCGCCGATATCACCGGAGCTGTGGACCAGACGATAGCTACAGGCTATGCGGTGGCCTATCCCCTCGGTGTGATCGGCGTTATCCTCACCCTTTTAGGGGTAAGGGCCGTATTCCGTATCAACATCAAGAAGGAAAAATCGGAGATAGCCCTGCAGGAGACTTCCAAGGACAGCGCCTGCAAATTTGCCGTGGAGGTGCGCAATGAAGCCATCTTCGGCCGGACCATCTACGAGGTGGATCATCTTCTCAACCGGCATTTTGTAGTCTCGCGTCAGTATCATGCCGACGGCAAGATGGAGATTCCGACCTCCGAGTCAGTAGTCAACCAGGGCGACAGGCTTCTGATCATAACTTCTGCTGACAATGTGGATGTGGTGAGCGCCTTTATTGGCAAGAAGATAGACATGGCTCAGAGCGAGTGGGAGAAGCTTGACACCAACCTGGTATCCCGCCGTCTGGTGGTGACCAACAGCGAGATCAACGGCAAGAGCCTCGGAGAGCTCAATATCAGGGCGCAGTTCGGACTCAATATCACCAGGGTTCACCGTGCGGGCATCGACTTGACGGCCAGCCCTGACCTGCACCTGCAGCTGGGCGACCGCATCATGGTGGTCGGCAGCGAGAAAGCCATAACCAAAGTCGCCGCTCTGGTCGGCAACGAGGCCAAGAAGCTCCGCGAGCCCAAGCTGATACCGATATTCATAGGTATTTTCTTCGGTATAATAGTCGGTTCCATACCCATCATGCTGCCCGGTCTGGCCCAGCCGCTGAAACTGGGACTTGCCGGAGGATCTCTGGTAGTGGCGATTCTCATAGCCCGCTTCGGCCCTAATTTCGGGATGGTGACCTATACTACCGCCAGTTCCAATATGATGCTGCGCGAGGTGGGCATTGCTCTCTTCCTGGCCGCTGTAGGTCTGGGAGCCGGCGAGGGCTTCGTGGACGCGGTGCTCGGCGGCGGATACATGTGGATACTCTACGGTTTCCTGATAACGGTCATCCCTCTGATAATAGTGTGCATTATCGCCCGTGTGGCCTTCAAGCTGGACTATTTCTCCATCTCGGGACTGGTCTGCGGATCCCATACCAATCCCACCGCGCTGGCCTTTATGAACAACACGTTCGAGGAGTCAAGGATAGCCGTGGTATATGCGACCGTCTACCCTCTGGCTATGTTCCTGCGGGTGATAGTGGCACAGCTGATGGTTTTGTAAAATATTAAAAAAGTAGATATAGATATGTCTCTCAAATGCGGTATAGTAGGACTCCCCAACGTGGGCAAGTCGACACTCTTCAACTGTATCAGCTCGGGCAAGGCCCAGGCTGCCAACTTCCCTTTCTGCACCATTGAGCCCAATATCGGCTCCACGACGGTGCCGGATCCCAGGCTCCAGGTGCTGGAGTCGCTGGTGCATCCCAAACGGGTAGTGCCTGCAACGGTGGAGATAGTCGATATCGCCGGCCTGGTCAAGGGTGCCAGCAAGGGTGAGGGCCTCGGCAACCAGTTTCTGGCCAATATCCGCGAGACCGACGCCATCCTGCACGTGCTACGCTGCTTCGACGACTCCAACGTCACCCATGTGGACGGCAGCGTGGATCCGGTGAGGGACAAGGAGATTATCGACCTCGAGCTGCAGCTCAAGGACCTCGAGACCGTAGAGAGCCGTCTGGGCAAGCTCCAGAAACAGGCTACTGGAGGGGACAAGCATGCCAAGAAAGCCTGCGAGGTGCTCGTGCGCTACCGCGAGGCCCTGCTGGCCGGCCGTTCCGCCCGTACCGTGGTGCTGGGGAATCCGGAGGAGGAGAAGATAGCCCATGAATTCTTCCTGCTCACCGCCAAGCCCGTGCTCTACGTCTGCAATGTGGACGAGGCCTCGGCTGCCGGCGGCAATGCCTATGTGGACCGCGTCCGTGAGGCCGTCGCCGGAGAGAACGCCGGAGTGCTGGTCATCGCCGCCAAGATTGAGTCCGAGATAGCCGAGCTCGAGAGCTACGAGGAGCGCCAGATGTTCCTCGAGGAGCTGGGCCTGGAGCACTCGGGCATCGAGCGCCTGGTCCGCGCCGCCTACGACCTGCTCGGCCTGCGCACCTACTTCACCGCCGGCGAACCCGAAGTCCGCGCCTGGACCATCAACAAGGGCGACAAGGCTCCCCGCGCCGCCGGAGTCATCCACACCGACTTCGAGAAAGGCTTCATCCGCGCCGAAGTCATCAAATACGACGACTTCGTCAAATACGGCTCCGAAGCCGAATGCCGCGCCGCCGGCAAACTCGCCGTCCAGGGCAAGGACTACGTCGTCGAGGACGGTGACATCATGCACTTCCTCTTCAACGTGTAGCCGCTTCTTTCCCTTCCCACTCCTTTCGAAGGAGTTGTGTTTTCCTGCCATTTCCCTACTCCTTCCGAAGGAGTGCCTAGGCCTTTCCCGGCACAATTCCAGCGTACAGAGCCTACGGCGGCGATACCGTCTCTTCTGTCCCTTCCCACTCCTTCCGAAGGAGTCGCGTTTTCCCGCTGTTCGTCTACTCTTTCCGAAGGAGTTGTTGAAATCCTTGTCCCAACTTCCAAAGGTGTGCAGATTCCCCGCGTTTCCGTCTCACCTTCCGAAGGTGCGCAAATCCCGAATCGCCTCCAGACGTTCTGTCGTAGACTTTGTACCGTATATGACATCTTCCACATCAGAAGGTGCCGGGCCAAATGGCCTTTCTCCACCACCTTCTCATTTTCGTTATGTGCCAATCCGCATCGGAGGTGGCTCTCAGCGGTCCTGCCAGGTTCCCTGCCGAGAAGGTGACGGTGAAAAGCCACATCCGTCGGCACCTTTTCTGCAGCATTGGATACAAAGCGCATCTACGGGCCTTTTGAGCGGACCGGTACCGGTTACTCAACTGGAAGGTGCCGATCAAAGCGCTGTTTCACATCCACCTTCTTGATTTCGTTATAAACCGGCTCACTTCAGAGGCACTTCCTACCAACTTTGTCCGAGTTGCCCATCCGTCTCCTTGCCGCAACGGCAGCAAAAGCCGCGAATCGGTGCCGTTGTGGAAGTGGCTTTTTCGCAGCACCCTTGCAGTAGGCCTTCTGGACGGCATTGCCCATCCGTTTCCTTGCCGCAACGGCAGCAAATCCCGCGAATCGGTGCCGTTGTGGAAGTGTCTTTTTTGCAGTACCCCTGCTACAGGCCTTCTGGACGGCATTGTCTTTCCGTCTCCTTGCCACAACGGCAGCAAAAGCCGTGATTTGGAGCCGTTGCGGTATTCAATCAATAAGATGTCAAAAATATTGACAATTTTCAAAAAATTAGACACTTTGTGTGTGAATAATAGACAATTAGGGAGTTTTGAGAATTAGTTAGATGGCTGAGGATCAATGAGTTATATGAAAAGGCACGATTATTGTTATAAGTTGTGGAGTATTAATACTTTAGCGACTAAAGACATGAAAAAACTCCTGATTCTACTGACAGCGGCAGCGGCCGTTCTGATGCTGCCTTCCTGTGTCCTTCATCGGCTGGTTCATTACGGGGTGCAGGACATTTACGATATCGATGCATTTCCGAGGGATACGATACACCGTGGCGATACGGTCTGGCGCTTTGCCGAGCAGGCACCGGAGGACCGGATTATGGATCTCTATCGTGAGCAGTGGATAAGGATTGACGGTGTAGATACATTGATTTACCGTACAGCGGATTCCGTCATGAGGGAGCACACCTCGACAGTATCTATTGTCGTAGTGCAGAACGACACGATAAAATTCGAGCATTATTACAAGGGTCTGGACACCTCGAGTGTGACGACCATTTTTTCAGTATCCAAGTCTCTGACGTCCATGCTGTGCGGAGTGGCAGTCCGGGAAGGTTACATCAAGAGCGTGCACGACCCGGTGACGGATTACATCCCGGAGTTGAGGGATGCCGACCCTATGTTCAGTAAACTGACTGTGGAGCATCTGCTGAATATGCGTGCCGGCCTGAAATTCAAGGAGACATACGCACCGAACCCGTTTACTGCGATGGCCCGTCTGTACTATGGGGTCAATCAGGAGAAGCAGATACGCAATCTAAGGTTCAAGGAGGAGCCTGGCGACAGTCACTATTACAGCAGTATGACCACGGCTATCCTCGGAGTCCTGATTGAGCGGGCTACCGGGCGGAGCTATGCGGAATATATGGAGGAGAAGATCTGGAAGCCGCTCGGCATGGAGTACGACGCCTATATCAGTCTGGACGACGCGAAGCACTGCTCTCCCAAGGCATACGCAGGCATCAATACCTGTGCAAGGGATTTGGCCAAGATAGGGAGGCTGTACCTCAACAAGGGCAATTGGAACGGAGTGCAGATACTGGATACGGCTTGGGTGGAAAAATGCTGGGACAAGGAAGGACTGTCCATACAGTATGCCTATTCGTATGGCTGGTATCCGGATGAAGAGTACATCATGAGAGCCGATACTGCTACGCAGTCATTCTCCGATTCTCTGGAAGTGGTTGCGCGTTTCGATGAACTGGGTGTGCCGGAAGACAAAAGAGTGTATTATTTCTATGAGAAGGACGGACGCGGAGGCCATTGGGAAGGCTCGTATGTTACGGGAGGATATA
>DWYD01000037.1 GCA_019118865.1 Candidatus Coprenecus merdipullorum
ATTTATTCGTCCTTCAATACATCGGCTGGCGACTCCTTCAGGGCCCCGGCGACAGGGACAATGGTCGAGAGGGTCACGGCCACCAGCAGCAGCCCGGCCACTATGCCGGCCACCGCGAGGAAGTGCAGCACCGGCTCGAACAGCACCGGCAGACTCTCCTTGGTCACATTCAGCACATAATAGGAGGAGAGTCCCGGAGCGCAGAAGTCAATTTTGCCGAAGATCAGCACATTCAGCACTATCAGCAGTCCCACTATGAGCGAGGCCACAAAGAGAATCCACACCTCCGCGAGCTGCGTCAGCATGATACTGCCGGCAGAGCCGCCCATGGCCCGACGCACACCCGTCTCTCCACGTCTCTCGCGGGTACGCAGCCATGCGAAGGAGGCTACTCCTATGAGAATGCAGACGAGCAGGAAAATGAAGAGAGCCCGCCACATAAAAGTGTCAGTAACGGCTGATTCCAGATTCTCCTCCAGCGGCATGACGGAAGCCACCCTCCAGTTGCCGAAAGCGAGGTCTTCCCTCCAGGTCTTCTTGGCCTGCTGGATAAAGGCTTCCTCATCCACACCGGGAGCAATACGGAATATCCACACTACGGACATTCCCTCATCGAGAGCCACGATGTCGGAACCGGCATACATCACGAAACTCCGGTACTCCTTGTCCTTTTCCACTTTCACGGGAGCTATTACACCGGATATGCGCCAGCCGTATTCCTCGTAAGTGCTGAACTGTGAGAGCCGGCGGCCTACGGGATTCTCTCCGGGGAAAAGGGCCTGAGCCAGTTCCTCCGTGATAATCACGGTGTTCGGAAGATCCTCTATCGGAGCACCCTGCGGCCATACCTGACGGTATCCCAGAAGTTCCAGGTCACTTGCCCCTGCCTCTCGGATGTGATAGGCGTAGGAATAACCATACCTGTTTACAGTATCTACCATAACTGCCATGTTAAAATTGCTGTAGTTCAGTCCGGGAAGAGTAGCCCCCACCGGAGCCGCGTCCTGCACCTCGGGCATCTCCCTGAGAGCGTTGCCTATACGGTGGAAGTCCACGGACCTCTGCTCCGGTGTGTCCATCTCCGGACGGTAGCCGTTCTGTCCCTCACTCAGGCGGTTCAGCGAGACGGCATACACTCCGTCTGTCTCATAGCCGTCCGGCAGGGAAGTCCTGTAAATACCCGGCCACACGGCATTGACCAGAAACCATGAGGCTGCCGCGATGAGGGTCATCTCCACGAAGAGCCACGCATTGCCGCGGCGGTAGAACCAGAGTTGTTTGAATATCTGTTTAAACATAATCCAATTACTTTACAGAGTTCAACGAATCCGTGATGGGCCGGCGGATAACCTTGAAGGCCGGTATCAGCGCCGATACGATATTGAGCACCAGCACTATGGCCAGCAGCAGCACATACAGCTTAATCTTGAAGAAATCCCTGACGGAGAATACCGCCGCCTCCACCTTCTCCATAGAGAAAGCCATAGCCATGGCCTCTCCGGGCACCATGCCGTTGAACTGCTCCGAGAACACGCCTAAGAGCACGTACGAGAGCACCAGTCCGAGCACTCCCCCGAGCAGGGTCAGCAGCAGGTTCTCGCCCGTAATCTGCTGAAGCACATCTCCGCGCCAGGCCCCGAAGGACTTGCGCACTCCGAACTCGCCCATACGGGCCTCCATCCGGGAGCCCACCATACCCGAAAGATTGATCATCGGTATCAGCAGGATGAAGAACATGATGCCTATCCCGATCCAGGTGAAGGAGGCCGATGTCATGCCCGTCCACCTCAGGGCCATCTCCCTTACCGAGGGTATCCCTGACTGAAAGGACAGCTCATACTCCACGTCCGAGCCGTTGTTGTACCTTTCGAGCCTGTCCTCCAACGTCTTCCGTATAGTTCCGAAGTCACTCCCGTCCCGGGCCAGCAGATACACGAAGTACTCTCCCATCATGGTAGGACGGCCTATCCACTGCTCGAGAGAGCTTCTGGAATCTCCCTCCAGATCCGGCAGCCACAGCTGGGAGAAGGCCAGCGAAGCCGTCTGCGGCACATCCCGCACCACTCCGCACACCTTGTACTCCTTGTCATCGATGAAGAGCCTCTCCCCCACTATATCCTCCCTGCCGTACAGGGTCCTGGCCAGCGACTCGCAGATGACCGCCTCGGGAGCAGCCTGATTGTAGCTCGTCTCCGAAAGGGCATGCCCGTAGAGGAAATCGAAGCCGAAGACCTTCCAGTACTCCATATCCACGTCCGAGGCCACGCTGCCCACCGCCTCACCTAAGTCATTGGCCACTACCGCGTCTCTAAACGCCACGGTTGTCAGAGTCTCCAGCCCCTCCACCGGCTCGTTCCGGATGAAGCGGTCGACGAACACCTGGCTGACCATCGCATTGGATCCGCCCTGAGAACCCTTCTGGGACTCCATAAAGGTAGGAATCACCAGCATCCGGTCCCTGTTCACCTCCGGATAGGAGTTGTCGAAGTGCATCGACTGCACCGTCAGCCAAGCCATCACCAGCGCCAGCGAGAAGCCCGTACCGATGATGTAAACCGCGCTGTACACCCTGTCCTTGCGCAGGTTGTACCACGATTCTTTCAGATACATTCCAAGTTTCATATATTGTACTTCTAAATATTATTCGTCCTTTAAAATATCGGCCGTCCGCTCCCTCAGGGCCTTGCCGAGGGGAATGATGGCCGCGAGGGTCACCGCCGCCAGCAGCACCGCCGTCACTATCCCCGCCACCGCGAGGAAATGCACCGTCGGGTCGTAGAGCAGCGGCAGGCTGTCGCGCACCGACTGCAGGGTCATCGAGGAGCCGCCGGTAATGCTGATTTTAGCGATCAATATGATATTGGCCGTCAGAATCCAGCCGAGGACCGCCGCAGCGGCATAGACTATCCAGGCCTCCCCCAGCTGCTGCAGGGCAATCCTCCAGGCCGTCGAGCCCATGGCCCGCCGCACCCCTATTTCAGGACGCCGCATCCTCAGTCTGAGCCAGCTGAAGGAAGCCGCTGCGATGAGCACATTGACCACCAGGAACACCCAGAGGGCCTTCCACTTGAAGTTGTCCAGGAAAATGTATTTCTGCATAAACTCCGGCATCGGGGTCACGGAGGACACCCGCCAGTTGCCGTAGGGCATCTCCCGCTCCCAGGTCCGGCCGGCCTGTTCTATGAAGCTGTCCGCATCCACTTCCGGACGGAGGCGGAATATAAAGCAGGGCGGGGCGTAAGGGGCCTGAAGCATATTGGGATAGGCATACAGGACCATAGGGCGGGGCTCCTCGGTAAGGCTGTGCTTGATAGGCTCCACCACCCCGGATATCACCCAGCTGTACTGGCTTACGGCCTTCGGAGAGGTCGAGGCATCTGAAAACCGGCGGCCTACGGGATTCTCTCCGGGGAAAAGCAGCTGCGCCAGGTCGGAGGATATCACGCAGGTTCCGGGCGCATCCTCTATCGGGGCATTCTCAGGCAATACCTGACGGTAGCCCATGAGCTCCATGTCCGGCTCTCCTGCCTGACGGGAATGAAAAGTAAATTCAATATACGCTCCGGCAGTGTCCATGGGATACTGCATATTGGCGGTATAGGTACCGAGGCCGGGAAGGGACATGCCCGTAACGGCGCACGCGCTCACCTCAGGCATCTGCAGGATGGTCTGCCCGAAGCGGGCAAGGGCTGCGGCACTGGCCTCGTATGTATCGTTATCGGCTGCATAGCCGGGCTGGCCGTCACTCAGCGGCTCCATCTCGGCGATATACACCCCTTCATAATCATATCCGTATGGCGTGGAATGCGCACGGTAATGCACGGTCCATATCTCGTTGACCAGGAACCACGATGTTATGAATATCACTACGAGCTCGCACAGCAGCCACAGACTGCTGCGGCGGTAGTACCATATCTGTGATAGTATCTGTCTAAGCATAGCGGATTATCTTTGAGAGTTCAACGATTCGGTGATGGGACGGCGGATAACCTTGGATGCAGGCACAAGGGCCGAGAGCAGGTTGACCACCAGCACAAGCGCCAGCAGCAGAAGATACAGGCTGACTTTGAAGAAGCTCCGGAAGGTAAATGCAGGAGCCGGGATAAATTCGAGATATCCGAATTCTACCATGGAGTTCAGCGGCAGCAGGTCGTAGAGCTCATCCTGCAGCAGGTACAGCAGGAGGTAGGACAGCAGCAGGCCGACCGCTCCACCGATAAGGGTCAGCAGCAGATTTTCCCCGACAATCTGCCGGACTATCGCTCCGCGCCAGGCTCCGAAGGACTTGCGGACTCCGAACTCGGCCATGCGGGCCTCCATTCCGGAGCCGGTCATCCCCGAGAGATTGAACACCGGAACGAGGAGCACCAGCAGCACCACTCCAACTCCTATCCAGGTATAGGCCGCGGCACTGTCATACATGAATATCCTTTCCCGCACCGTAGGCATACCGTACGCCAAAGAGAGTTTCCAGGAGGAGACTCCGGACTGATTGTACCTGTCTATCCGGTCCTGCATCTCAGAGCGGATGGCGGAGAAGTCCCGGCGGCTGCCGGCCAGCAGCTCTATCTCGTAGGGGCCTACCATGACATTATTGTCATTGACCAGAGCCCACTCCCTCAACTGCACATCCATCAGCGTAGGCTCAGTGTCGGGAACCCATATCTGTGCGAATGCGTAAGTGGCCGTCTGGGGTACGTCCCTCACCACTCCGCATATACGGTACTCCTTGTTATTGAAGAAGATGTTCTCTCCCACCACGTCCTTGCGTCCGAGCAGAGCGGCTGCCGCGGACTCGGCCATCAGCACATCGGGTACATTGCGCAGCGCTCCGTCAGCGGTAATCGGCCCACCGTAAAGCACCTCTAACGGAAATATATCCGTAAAACTGCTGTCTATGAACTCCACTACCATCTTCAGGGGCTCACCCGCAGAGTTATAGACCTTGAATTCCTCCGTTTTCACGGCTGTCCACGCCTCCACTCCCGGCAGCGGCTCGGACAGGAACTGAGCGATGAAATCCTTGCTCACAGACTGCTCCATCGAGCTCGTCGTACCGAGTTCCAGATAGATCAGCGGTATCGACAGCATCCGGTCCCGGTGCGTCTCAGGATAACTGTTCTGAGTGCGCATGGCCACCACAGTGAGGTAGGTCATGACCATTGCCAGCGAGAAGGCCACGGCGATGATGTAGACCAGAGTGTAGAGCTTGTCCGTGCGAAGGTTGTGCCACGACTCCCTGAAATATACTCCGAGTTTCATAACTTATTTCTTTTTAGAGGGTTTGATCTTCAGTTCAGGCTGCTTGGCGTAGTCCTGCATGTCGGAGATGACCACCTGCTCGCCGGGCTCGATGCCGGAGATGACCTCCACGTAGTCGTAGTTGGCCTCGCCGAGGGCTACGCGGCGGCGCACCAGGCGGTCGCCCTCGCGGACGAAGAGGTCGTAGTTGCCCTCTCCTTTATAATATGTACCGGAGGGCAGGCGCAGGACATTCTCGCGGTAGGCGTAGACTACGTAGATGTCGCACTTCAGGCCCGAGCGCAGGCCCGGAGCCGACTCGTCGTCAAGCTGTACGGTAAAGGATATCAGGCCGTCGGTGGACATCGGGGAGAGTACCGACACCATGCCGGTGAGGGTGTCCCGTCCGGCCAGCACGGTGGTCCGGTAGCCCTCGGCTATCTTGCCGGCCTGCATGTCGCCCAGCTCGCCCTCCACCTTGAAGCGGGTGAGGTCGGCCAGCATCGCCAGCTTCTCGCCCTGCCCCACCTGGGCGCCTATCTCGCTGTTGATGAATGTGAGGGTCGCGGCGTAGGGAGCGCGGACACCCGCGTCATAGAGACGGCGGCGGGTCTGCTCCTTGTTCTTGCGGAAGATCGAGAGTTCCAGCGCGGCCACGGCCTCATCGGCGGCGGCCAGGTCCCGCTGGTTCTGGAGCTTGCGGCGGTTGTCCTCCAGCTTGAGGCTCGACACCGTGTAGTCCAGCTCAGCCTCGCGCACCTTGTCCGGAGTACCCGCTCCGAGCGAGTCCAGATACTTCTCGTTGCGCAGGGCGGCGGCCTTGCGGTCCAGTTCCATCTCCTGAATGTCTATATTCATCTCCATCTCCGTGATATTGTTGCGGTTGGTAATCCGCAGTTTTTCCAGCTGCAGCTCTTTCATCTGTTCCTCGTCCAGCATGTTGTCATACTCGGTCTGTACTGCCGCGAGATCCAGGCGAAGCAGGGGTTCACCCGCCTGCACCACCTCTCCGGCCCGTTTATAGACCTCCACTACGCGAGAGGAAATAGGAGAGTTGATGACCTCCTCGTAGCCCGGCACCACCTTTCCGGTAGCCGATACCGCAAACTCTATTGAACCGGTGTCCACCGTAGCCAGCCGCAGGCTGTTTTCCCGCACTGAGGGCTGGATCAGCACTGCCAGCAGCACCACCGCCACTACCGCCGCTCCTGTTCCGAGGCCCCAGCGGATGATGACCTTGCGGCGGTCCTGCCATTTTTCCTTGTTCGTCAATTCTCTATCCATATTCAAATCACTTGTTTATTAACTCTAAAAAATCTATTCGTCCCTAAGACCCTCAACGGGAAGCTGGCGCAGGGCCAGCAGCACCGGCACAGCAGCCGCCACCGTCACCATTATGAAGAGCAGTCCCAGGACAATACCCTCCACCGCCAGAAAATGCAGTACCGGGTCAAATAACAGCGGGTACAGTTCTCTGGTCACCGGCAACATGAACTGGTCTGTCTCCCCTACGATATTCATCTTCCCCATCACAATAATATTGATCACCACCACACAGGCAATAAGGGCAGCCGCTGCGGTCACGGCCCATATCTCTCCGATGTTCTGAGCGAGGATCCTCCACCCGGAGCCTCCCATGGCCCGGCGAACGCTGATCTCCCCGCGCCGTTCTTCCATCCTCAGCCAGCTGATGGACACTACCGCCAGAAGTACATTGATGATGAGGAATATCCTGAGGGCTTTCCAAAGGAACAGCCGATCCATGCTGCCGGACAGAATCCTATCCTCCACCATCTCCCTGTAAGACACTACCTCCCTCACTCTGTAATTGCCCAGGCCTCTGCCGCTCTCAAGTTTCCGGCCCAACTCTGCCGCAAACTCCTCCGCATCCACCCCCGGCACAGTCCGGAAAGCGTATTTGTACTCTTCACTAAAGACAATATCCTCAAAGTACTCCAGCTTGCCGGTATTGTCTATCAACATCGGAATATTCTCAGCATTCGGGCTCATACGGACATTGGCGATGACTCCGATTATCTTCCGGTTATAATAATCCGAAGTGTAACCCGGTCTGGAGTCATCCAGTGCATCTCCTAGAGTCTTTCCCAGCGGGTTTTCCCCAGGGAACAGCGTCATCGCCAGGTCTTCAGAAATAATAAAGGTATTCGGTTCGTCCACCAGTTCTCCGCTCTCAGGCTGCAGCAGCCTGAATCCGAGCAGCCGGAAATCTTCCGCCCCGGAAATTCTATGCATCACAGCCGTATTTACACTTGTAACGCTATCCACCAATATTGTCATCAGATTCTTGCTGCCAAGGCACGGTGTCATACTGATCGGGGCCTGACTCTGTATCTGGGGCATCTGACGCAGCATGTCGCCTACCCGGAAAAAGTTCTCCATACGGGCCTCGTCCGTATCGTAGGTGCTGTCGTAACCATACTGGCCCGAATACAGTTCTTCTAGAGAAAGCACGTACACCCCGTCATAGTCTATGCCGTCGGGTATGGCGTGAATCCTGTACTGGACATTCCATATCCGGTTGACTACAAACCACGACACGACAGCGATCACAAGAAGCTCCGCAAACAGCCAGGCACTGCCCCGGCGGTAAAACCATATCTGCTTGAATATCTGCCTTATCATAGTACGCTATTTTTTATAGTTCAACGATTCGGTTATCGGATGCCGGATGACTCTGCGGGCAGGAAGCAAGGCTGACAGTACATTGAGCACCGCTATGATAAGAAGCAGTGCTGTCCCCAGGTATATGTTGTAGAAATCTCTGAAATCAAAATACCCGGCCTCGGGAGTCCCGTAGCCCGACAACCATCCGCCACCCGGTATCAACATGCTGATCTGACGGGAGAACACCTCCAGCAGCAGCCAGGACAGCACCAACCCCAGCACTCCGCCGATAAGTGTCAACAGCAGATTCTCCCAGGTTATCTGCGAGAGGATGGAACCGCCACAGGCACCGAAGGCCTTGCGGGTACCGAACTCGGTCAGACGGGCCTCCATCCGGGAAGTCACCATGCCGGAGAGATTGAAAAGCGGCACCAGCAGGATAAGCAGGAGCACTCCGGCACTCATCCAAATATAAGGTGTAACAGGCTGCCTGTTGCCATGAATGTCAAACTGTGCGAACACACTTTCCACATACGACGGTACTCCCCGGGGCAGGCTCAGTTCCGATCCGCTGTCGTCGGTATGATTGAATATCTCCAGGCGGTCTTCAATCCCCGACCTGATTTTACGGAACGAGGCCCTGTCGTCAGCCAGAATATATATGAATCCGTCCCCTAGAAAACTGCTCTCGCCGGAGAACATCCGTCCGAGCCACGACATGTTGATATCGTACTCGTCCAAAGGCATCCAAGCCTCGGCAAAAGCCGCAGACGCGCTTATGGGCACATCCCTGACCACTCCGCATATCCGGAACAACTGGCCGTCCCAGTACACCTCCTTACCCACCGCATCCGACTTTCCGGCAAGACGGCGTGCTATCGATTCGGAGACCACCAGCTCGGCTGCACTGCCGTGCATACCGCTTTCCGACAAGGGTCTGCCAGCGATAAACTGAAAATCAAAGACCCTCCAGAAGTTCCGGTCCACGAAACGGGTGTACGCCTTGCAGCTGATGCCGGCGGCATTCCTAAATGTGAGCGGACCGTCCACAAAGGCCTTAGGAGCCGTTGCTGCCCAGCACTCCACTCCGGGCAGACTGTCCAGGAAACGCTTTCCGAACTCAGCCGACACTCCGAGGCCCAGCGTTCCCCTATCTCCCTTATACAACAGATAGCTGACACTCAACATCCTGTCCCGGTGCGTCTCCGGCACGGTATTGACCACCCTGGAAGAAAGTACGGTCAGGAAAGCCATCACCAGTGCGACCGACACCGCCGTTCCTGTAATGAACACAGCGCTGTATACCCGGTTCACCCGGAGGTTGTACCATGCCTGCTTGAAATATAAACCTGCTTTCATCATATACTGTTTTATCGTTATTCATCTCTAAGTGCCTCGACCGGGGGAAGACGGAGCGCTCCGGCGGCGGGGATGAGGATGGCCACGGTCACTGCCAGGAGCAGGAGGCCGAGGACAATGCCCTCCACCGCGAGAAAATGCACCGTGGGGTCGAAGAGCAGGGGGAAGTCCGCGGCGTTGAGGGGCATCATGCCGTGCTGATTATCCGGAGCCACGATATTTATCTTGCCTATAAGGATGATGTTGACCGTTATCAGAATACCGATGACGGCGGCCGCAGCGAAGGTCACCCAGACCTCCTGCATATAGTGCAGCAGGATGCGGCGAGGCGAGCCTCCCATGGCCCTGCGGACTCCGATCTCCCCGCGCCTCTCCTCCATCCGGAGCCATCCTGTAGAGGCCACAGCCAGCAGAACATTGACTATCATGAACAACCAGAGGGCCTTCCAGATGAAGAGCTTGTCCAGCACCTCGATTCTGACCACAGAGTCCACCCTGTCCTCGAAGGAGTACACGTCCTGTACGCGGTAGTTGCCGAACTGCAGAGTCTTCCTCCACTCCCTGGAAGCCTTCTCGAGGAAGCGATCTCCGTCCACACCGGGCTTGAGGCGGAAAGCGTACATCTGATCTCCGCCGTAGTCTCCCACCATGTCGGCGACATTCTGTAACATGTACGGTATGTCATCCGAGTACCCGGCACCGCGCATACTGCCTATCACTCCGGCTATGGGTTCAGTATAATTCATATTAGTCAATTTCTCCGAGTCGCTGAGTGTCCTGCCTACAGGATTCTGCCCCGGGAAGAGGTAATCGGCCATATCCTTGGTGATGATAATCGAGCCGGGCGTATCCTCCATCTGTCCGTCCGCAGGGTAGATCAGTTCGTACCTTAACACCTCAAAATCATCTGAGCCGGACTCCCGCTCGAAGGTCGTGAACATCATCGTAGTCACACTGTCAATGTTGACCATCGCCATGGAATGTACGCCGTCTCCGGGATGGCTTATGCACATGGGCGAGGCGCACAATACTTCCGGCATGGCTCTGAGAGCGTCCCCGAAACGGCGGAGATTCTCCCTCTGCGCCTCCAGGGAAGCAGCTTCAGGATCATATCCGTTGCGGTCGGATGTCAAGCCCGTTAGATACACACAGTACACTCCCTCAGGGTCATATCCGTCAGGGACGTTCCCGATACGGTATGTGGAAGTCCACGTCTCGTTGACGATGAACCAGGAGGCTGCGATGATGACCACCAGTTCGACGAACAGCCAGGCATTGCTCCTGCGGTAGAACCACAGCTGTTTGAATATCTGTCTAAGCATATCTTGTCATTTTTTACAGTTCAACGATTCAGTGATGGGACGGCGGATGACCTTGACCGCCGGGATGACTGCCGATATCATGTTGAGTACGGCCAGGATTACCAGCAGGACGGCGTACAGCCCGACATTGAAAAAGTCCCGGAAGTCGAAGAAGCCGCCGGACTCAGGCACCTTGTAGGTGTAGGACTCCACCAGTACGCTGCCCGGCACCATGGCGTTCATCTGCTGCGAGAACAGCACGATGATCAGCCATGCCAGCAGCAGACCTACGACTCCGCCCATCAGGGTCATCAGCAGATTCTCCCCCGCTATCTGTGCGAGAATAGAGCGCGGTCCGGCACCGAAGGACTTGCGGGTGCCGAACTCGGTCAGACGGGCCTCCATTCTGGAATTGACCATACCGGAAAGGTTCAGCAGCGGCACCAGCAGGATCAGCAGCACCACTCCCGCTCCCAGCCATGCGTATGCCGAGGAACCTAAGTCGCTTCCCGAGAAGATGTACTGGCGCTGCGAATCTATGCCGCTGACGGTCATCTTATATTCGAATTTCTCGATATTGTTGTACTGTTCCACGCGGTCCAGCACAGCCTGTTTTACTGCCGGAATATCCTTGCCGTCCCTGAGCAGCACTATTATCTCATTGCCGTTCATATACTTGGCCAAAAAAGTGGATTCAGGGCCCAGGGTTTTATCTCCTATTGTCGACGGCAGCCATATCTCGGAAAAAGCCAGCGTCGCGCTCATCGGTACGTCCCTGACCACTCCGCAGACAGTCAGTGTATATCCGTCCAGGTACACCTTCTCTCCCACTGCATCAGTCCGCCCTGTCAGGGAGCGGGCCAGTGACTCGGTCACCACCGCCTCGGGCGTATTGAGGTCCATGCCGCTCTCCGATATCGGTCTGCCGTACAGGAAGTCCAGACTGAATATCTTCCAGAAATTCCTGTCCACCATCCGGGCGTATGCGTAGGAGACCTCATCCGACGTATTTTCCAAAGCAGCGAACGTATCGTAATACGTATAGACAGCCGACCAGCACTCCACCTCCGGCATGTCCTTGAGGAAATCTCTGGCGAACCGGTAATTGGGAGCCGCACCGAACATCATGGTCTCGTTTCGCAGCTCGAT
>DWYD01000038.1 GCA_019118865.1 Candidatus Coprenecus merdipullorum
TGGAATTCAGGCCTGCGGGCAGCACTCCCGAAGAGGGGGATTCCCGGGGCTTCACCCTGCACAAGGTCAGGATAGGGATCAATTTCCATTGGGAGCGGGAGGAGGACCAGTTGTTCTCCGGCGGGCTGACCATTCTGCCCTCGGAGGACGGACTTGTGGCCATAAACAGCGTGCTGACAGAGGATTATCTGCTGAGCGTGATTTCCTCGGAAATGAACGGAGACGCACCGGAGGAGTTCCTCAAGGCCCATGCCGTCATCTCGCGGTCGTGGCTGCTGGCGCGGCCTACGCTCGGGGGCGGGGACAATGCTAACGGTTCTGAGGGATCGTGCCACTCTGCCGCCGCGAATGGAGACAATCCCGACAGCCCGGAATCCCCGGAGAACGGACATTCCGGGCAGGGAATTTCCGCAGCGGGTTCCTTTGAGAATGACCGCATCATCCGCTGGTACGACCGGGAGGACCACACCCTCTTCGACGTCTGCGCCGATGACCATTGCCAGAGATACCAGGGGCTGCTCCGGGCCGGAAACGCCAACATCCGGCGGGCCATCGTGGCTACCCGCGGACTGGTGCTGACCGACGGGCCGGACGGAGCCATCTGCGACACCCGCTTCTCCAAATGCTGCGGAGGAGTCTCCGAGCGGTTCTCCGCCTGCTGGGCCGATGAGGACTACACCTACCTGCAGCCCGTGCGGGACTATGCCTGCCTGGAGACCGATGAAGACAATGCCGCTGACGACGGTACGCCTGACGCCTTCGGCCCTGTCGCAGCCGAAAGCACAGGCACCAAACCCGGTTTCCCGGCAGCCGGTCCTACACATAGAAACGCCGTCGGCACTATCCCGGACCTCTCCGACGAACAGACTGCCCGCGAGTGGATATTGTCCTCGCCCGAAGCCTTCTGCAACACCTCCGACCCGGCCCTGCTCTCCACCGTCCTGAATTCCTACGACCAGGAGACCGCCGATTTCTACCGCTGGCGGGTCAAATACACGCAGGAGGAGCTGAGCGACCTGCTCCGCCGCCGATCCGGCATTGACTTCGGTTCAGTGCTGGAACTCAGGCCACTGCGCCGAGGGGCATCCGGACGCATCATCGAACTGCTCATCCGGAGTACGCAGCGGACCGTCACCGTCGGCAAGGAACTCGAGATACGCCGCTGGCTTTCCGAGTCGCACCTGTACAGCTCGGCCTTTGTCGTGGATACCGTCTACACCGAGCCTGCTGCTGACGGCCAGCACATTCGGCCCGACATAAACGCTCCGGCCATGCTTTCCGCCGGGCATGACAGTCAATGCATCCAGACCGAGCCCGGACTGCCCGCTGCGAACCCACCGTCTTCTAGCCATAACTCCGACAAGCACTGTGCCTCAGTCCCGGCCGGATTCATCCTCCACGGTGCCGGCTGGGGACACGGCGTGGGCCTGTGCCAGATCGGAGCCGCCGCCATGAGCGCCCGCGGCTGTACATTCGACCGCATCCTCGCCCACTACTTCCGCGGCTCCTGCCTCACCCGCCTCTATTGACCCTCTCCACCGCCCTGCCTCGCCGTCCTCCTTCCACCCTACTGTCCTGCCCTACCTCACCGTTCTCCTCCCACCTTCCGAAGGTGAGCATTTTTCCGGCCTTTCCGCATCACCTCCCGAAGGTGGGATTTCCATACATGCGCCTCAGAAGCGCTGTAGCGCAGTTCACTTCGGACGGAAGCTCTTTCCACCTTCTGAAGGTGGGCAATTTCCGGCCGTTTCCGTCTCACCTTCCCAAGGTGAACAACAGCATCGACTGAGCAACGGTAAGCAAAGAGACGGCCTACTTTTACAACAGATTGGAATACTGACATATAGAAACGTAACGAGTGCTTTTCGGCCATATCCGCACCTGCCAAAAGCACACGTTTAACTGTAAGTGACTGATTCTCGAGTGCATACAATTCGACCCTGCGCCAGTACTTACCGTTACTTCACTTCGCGCGACTGCACATTCCCTCCCACTCCTTCCGAAGGAGTCCGGACCAGGCGCTTTTTGTCGACTCCTTCCAAAGGAGTAAAGAAACTGCGAGAAAACAGAACTCCTTCGGAAGGAGTGGCCCTCATATTTACCTCAGACTGTATTTGAAGAAGGGGTATTCACTCACGTTAGAGAGGAAGTAGAGCGTACCGCTGTCCTCGTCCACGGAGATGAAGCCCCAGTTGTCAAGGCGGTAGCGGCGGACCGGATTGCCGTTCCAGTCGAACTGTTCCACGTAGATGTAGTAGATGTCCTTATTCTGCTCCCTGACCACATCCACCGGTGTGCGGCCGCTGTAGAGCAGCCAGACATAGCGGTGTCCTGCGTAGAGTTTCCAGTAGTGGGTGACATTGCTGTCCATCCCGACACCCTCGGTCTCTCCCTCCTCCGCCGAACGGAAATCGACAGACCTCATATTTCCGTCAAAGTCGCAGAAGACCACCCGCTTCGCGTATTTGTACGCCCAGACGGCCCTCTCATACTGGAAGTTCACCCCAAGCGAACCGATATTCATGGTGCTGCCGGCGGAATATTTGCCGAGGCGGACATCTGCCAGCTTCCTGACTGTCTGCTCAGGAGCCACGGCGGTGTCGCTTCCGTCGTAAAGATAGATCGCCGAACGGTATGCAAATGCTATATGCTCGTCATCCTCAGCCGCAACTCCTCTGGTATACGAGAAATCGGCCAGGTACTGACCGGGAATCCGGTGGTTGAGCTGCTCTAAGGTTCCGTCCGTCCTCACCTTGTACATTTTACGATAATCCCTCGACTCATCCATGACCAATGCCATATAGCCGGGTGCCTCGTACGGCCAGATATCCGGGGAGATAAACTCCATCGGCCCGCGCCCCCTGTTTCCGGACACCCCTCTGAGTTCCAGGCCGGGCAGCGAATACATCCTGAACGGACGGTCATCCCTGCAGCAGATCAGCATGAGCGAATCCTTGATAATCATTGTGGACACTCCCACTTGAAATATCTCGTCCCTCTTGACGGTATCGCCTTTAAGCGCTATTTCCTCGCCGAAAGCGTCGTCCTTCAAGCGCACCTCCCCAGGAACGAGCGGGGCAATGGTGTCGGGGACGGCTTCGGCCTGAGCATGGGCTACGTCCGCACTGCTGCTGTCCTGCTGATTTTTTCCGGAGCCTCCTCTGTTTCCGCATGATACTGCTGCTGTTGCGGCAAAGATGGCAAGGGCAAGGGCTGCAAATATCTGAATCGGATATCGTTTCATAACCTTGAATTTTTAGTTTTGCAAATATAAATTTTTTTTCGCAATGCTTCGCGGTATACCGGACTCTCCGCAATCACATGCCGCATTCCACATGCCACAACGGCACCGAATCGCAGGTTTCGCTGCCGTTGCGGTAAGGACATGGAAGGGCGATGCCGCTCAGAAAGCCTGCAGCAGGGGTGTTGCGAAAAAACCACTTCTACAACGGCACCGAATCGCGGGTTTTGTTGCCGTTGCGGAAAGATGAGGCGGAAGTTTATGTATCTTTACGGCATGAAAAGCAAGAGAATACCGCCGATGGCGTGGATCCCGACCCTGTATGTGGCGGAAGGGCTGCCGTACGTGGCAGTAAACACGCTGTCAGTCATCATATACAAGAATCTCGGGATGTCGAACACCGACATCGCCTTCTATACC
>DWYD01000039.1 GCA_019118865.1 Candidatus Coprenecus merdipullorum
TAGCTCAGACCACTTTCGTGGCACTCCTTCAGGAGCACTAGCTCCTTCACTCGGTGACTCTCTCTTACTTTCATCTCTCTTACTTTGGTGTCCAACTTTTTTGGTACACCTCATGGAGCGAATTTCAGCCAAAACAAGCATTTTTGTCGTCACCTTACATTTTTTGCAAAATGCAATACCCTATCAATCAAACACTTGTGATATAACTAAAATGCAAAGTGACAATATCGACCGGATAGTCCTTCTGCGGATGATCATTCTCGAAAACGACACGCAGCTCCACTCCGCCCAACGATATTTTATCGGGCTGGAAACACGTCTGCAAACCTTCTGTTAATCAGCTATTTAACCACTCTGCATCCCGCCGTAACCGCTTTGAAACGACCTATGGCAGAACCTCAAAACTATAACTTTTTGAATTTCAAAAACTTAACAGGCGCCTTTCCTCCCCGACAATATTTAGTTCACGTCCATTCGACTCGAGAGCGCCATTACTTTCGGTAGGCGTAGGGAAAATGTGCACTTGAGGCACTCCTTTGGAAGGAGTTCGGAGGTGGAACACGGGCAGAATGGCTGTACGGAGTGCTGCGGCACGGATTCGCGGAATTTACCCCTTCCGAAGGAGTGGCAGAAGAGGGCATTTTGCTTACTCCTTCCGAAGGGGTTAGGAAGAAGCTGTTGTCATGGGAAGTGCTGGACGGCACCACAGCTGTTCGCGGATAAGATGTGACTGTCGGGTGGAGGACGGGACGGCGCTACAGCAGCTCGCGGATGATGGAGTCGCTGATGAAGAGGCGGGAGGGGGGAATGGACAGGCGGCCGTCGCGGAGGATGAGGGAGCCGGTGGCCAGAAGGCGGTCGATAGAGGTCCGCAGAGGGTGTGGAAGTTGAGAAAAAAGGGAATGGCACGAGTTTTCTGCAGACCCGGAGCGACTACCAGGCATGGTAGACGACAACGGTTGAACGGACCCGGAACGACTATCGGGCACTGTAGACGATGACGGCTGAGCGAAGCCCGAACGACTATCGGGCACGGAAGACGACGACGGTCGGCTCATGGCAACCAGGACATCCAAGGGCAGGCCGTCCAGGGTGCGCAGACCGAGCATAACAGTCTCGGTGAGGACGTCCTCGTCGGTAAGGGTCTCTTCTGACACCACAGATGACACGGCACAATCACGGTAAGCTGAAGTAGAAAAATCACCAGTAATGGGAACAGCGCTGGAAGCGGAACCACAACTCGAAGCAGGGAGGTCTTCACCAAAAGCCGGGATAGAAGCCGGGGCAACATCGGTGGCAAGGGCATCGCCCGAAGCGGAAACACCACCGGAAGCAGAAAGACCGCCCGAAGCGGACCCCCCACCGAACGCAGCAATATACCGGTCCAGATCCGGAGCATTCCACCAGCGGCGGCGGTCCCCGTCGAAGGAGTGGGCACCGGGCCCCAGGCCAATGTAGGGGCTGCGGTCCCAGTAGCCGCTGTTGTGCAGGGCGCGGCGGCCGGGGAGGGAGAAATTGGAGACCTCGTACTGGAGGTCGCCGGCGGCGGCGAGGCGCTCCTGCAGGAGGGCGTACTGGGCTGCGCACAGCTCGTCGGAGGGCTCCCGATAGCGACCGGTGGCGGCCATCTCTCCGAGAACGCTGCCCTCCTCTATGCCCATCTGGTAGGCGGAAATATGCTCCGGCCGCAGCCGCAGCACGGCATCCAGGTCATCACTCCACAACTGCATCAGCTCCTCATCCGAAGTAGAGCCACTCCCCCAAGCCACCGGATCATACCCGAAAATCAAGTCCAGCGAAATATTGTCGAACCCTACGGAACGCAGCACCCGGAAAGCATCCACCGCCCCCGCTGAACTGTGCCGCCGGGCCATCCACCGCAGGCTGCGGTCGCTGAAGGACTGCACGCCCATACTGACGCGGTTCACTCCGAGCCGCCGCAGAGCCCGGGCGTAGGCCTCCGTGACATCGTCCGGATTGACCTCGACGGTAAATTCCGCGAAGAGCCCGGCATCCCCACGGCCATCCCATGTTCCCGGGACAGCTCCGCCGCCACCTCCCGGAGTGCCGCAGAGATAGCTGCGACCGCCTCCCCCAGCTGCTCCACCGGCCAGAGCGAGGGAGTCCCGCCCCCGACGTAGAGCGTGGCAGGCTCGAAGCACCTGCATAAAAAAGCCTTCCGCAGGGAGATTTCCCGCAGAAGGCTTTGTGTGTATTGGGTTATCCTGTCCTTTCCCCTGACCGAATAGAAGTCGCAATAGGTGCAGAACGACTTGCAGAAGGGGAAGTGGATGTATATCATCGCAGGATAATCGAAGGATACCGTGGTCGCTGACTGACGCTATCTCAGCAGTATGTCGCCGGTGCCCAGCAGGCCGGACTCGGTATAAGCCTCGACGGTATAAACGCCCTTTGTAAACTCTTCCGAAGCAAAGTAGATGCATACCTCCACCTCGGCGCCCTGGTAGTCTACCTCACGCGACTCGGAGTAGACGAGCTGCTCGCCGTTCATCTCGAAGATGCGCTGCTGGTCGGAGGTCATCAGGATGCCGTCCGGTCCCTTGACGCGGATGTACACGCGCATGGGGCCTTTGGGCGCTATGGAGTTCTCGATCAGAGAGAGGCAGGTGCGGAGCTTCTTGATACGGCTGCTGCGGTCGGTCTCCTTGTTGGAGGCGTTGATGCCGACGATGTTGATGCCGCGGCCCTTGATCTCGGAGCCCTGCTCCACAAGCTTGGCGTACTCGTCGGTGGTCTTGCTCAGTTCCTGGTAGCGCTCGGCTGACTTGGCGGCCTCGGCACGGGCCAGCTCGGCGTCCTTGCGGAGGGCAATGTTCAGCGTATTGAGGGAATCGATCTGGAAGATGTAGTGCTTCATGATCGAACGGAGAGTTCCGAGTTCCTTCTCATACTGACGTATCTTGCTGCGGTTGGCCGCGTCGGTCTGCTTGATGCGCTCGAGCAGCTGGTCGACTTTCTCGCGCTCGCGGTCCAGCTGGACATTAAGGCTGTCGTTGTCGCTGGAAAGAAGCGAGTACTCTCCCTGCAGCTCAATGAGCTGATTGGTCAGATTCTCTTTATCGACGGTAAGATCATTTATCATCTTCTGCCTGTCAATCCACACATATACGAATACTCCAGCGAGCACTACAGCTACCGCTGCCAGCACAATCGTGGTAATTTTTAGCGTTTTGTTACTTCCGTTGTCCTGATTGTTGTTTCCGTTGCTACGACCCGGTGCAGACGCAGGGCTTCCGCTCAGTGTTCTGTTGTTCTCTTCCATTTTCTGTAATCTTGCTGTGTTATTAGGGCAAAAATAATACGATTTGCTATATTTGCAGCAAAATTAATTAAAAACAGCGAAAAATCATGAGTCCAAAAGTCCGCCGGATAGTCAGGTCAGTCAAATATCTCTTCGTATTCCTTATACTTGCCTGCATCATTCTCTGCATCGTAACTCTCATAACTCCTGGAGCCAAACTCACAGACCTGCTCAAACCAATGTCCGAAGGCGGAATGCTCAAAGACGGCGCATGGTGGCAGATGCTTCTGCTTTTCGGAGCGATTGCTGTAGTCTATCCCGGACTGGTCTTTGTAAAGAAAGAGGTAATGATCGAAGGTGACTTCGAGGATCACCGGAATAAAATAATCCAGGAATTCGAGGATGCCGGTTACGAACAGACAGGAGAAGACGAAGAAAAACTCCATTTTCGCCTGCGCAACCGCTTCACCCGCTTTATGAGGGCCTACGAAGATGAAGTCACCATCACTAAAGGCGAGGCTCCTCTGATACTCAACGGCAACCGCAAAGAAATACTCCGCCTCGAAAGCCGTATCTCCTATGCCCTCCGCAAGGACACGGAAGAAATTGCCCACGACGACCCGTATGACTTCTCCGACAGCCCCGAAAACGATGACACCGGCAGCGGAAAAACAAACTGATTCAATAAACCAATCCCGGAACATTATGAAAGTAGTCCAGAAATTCAACAATGCCATCTCGGCCAACATCTGCAAAGGCGTCTTGGAAGAAAACGGAATCCCTGCATTCGTCCTAGGTGAAAACCTCGTATGGTCAACCGGTGCGGTCAACACCGACCTCGTATCAATTGAGGTAGTGGTCGACGACCCCCTCTACGACCGCGCCATGGAAATTCTCAGTTCCAAGCCGACAGAACCGGTAGAATAATCCACAACGAAATAATGCCGGGCACACAACACACTTGTTAACCACAAGACATCCAGCGCATTAACATTTAACAGCTCCGCCGTAATGCTTTTCAAAAGGCTTACGGCGGAGCTGTTAAATGACATATCACTGATTATTTGGCACTTAAGAGACGGTCTCTCAGCCCGGCAAAATTTAGTTACAGAAGCAGGGGCCGGAAGTGCCGGAAGAGCGGTCAGAACCGGGAAAAATCAAAATTTTTTAAAAAAAATTTGGAGGGAAGGAATTTTTGCCTACTTTTGCGGTGTACTAGAAAACTAATACACTAAAAAGGTAAACAACGCTAAGCAGCCTATCAGTAACATTTAACTGAATAAAGCGACTAATGAGAGGATAGTAAGCAACAGAAAAGACAAACAATCATAGACAAAAGTATAAGTTATGGACAGCAAAAACCCGATCGTAAAGATTGAACACCTGAAGTTCAACTACAAGAAACACATCGTGTTCGAGGATCTGAGCCTCGAACTGGAAGCGGGCCGCATCTACGGCCTGCTCGGTGAGAACGGCGTGGGCAAGACCACGCTGCTGCGCACAATCTGCGGCCTGCTCCGCGCCAAAAGCGGTGAATGCACAGTCATGGGCATGCGCTCAGCAAGCCGCAATCCCGAAATGCTCAAGGACATCTACTTCGTCCCCGAGCTGTTCGTCGCCCCTCCCATATCCGTAAAACGGTTCGCACAGAGCAATTCCCTGCTCTACCCCCGCTGGGACGCAGCCCAGTTCGAGAAACTCTGCCTCACCTTCGAGGTCGACCCCACCTACCGCTTCGACAAACTTTCCCACGGCCAGCAGAAGAAGGCCCTCATCGCATTTGCCCTGGCACTCAACACCAGGGTGCTGCTGATGGACGAGCCCTCCAACGGCCTGGACATCCCCTCGAAGACCACCCTGCGCCGCGTCATCTCCGAGTGCGCCACCGAAGACAGGGTCATCGCCATCTCCACCCATCAGGTACGTGACCTGGAGAACCTTATCGACCCGATCATCATCCTCGACCGCAGCGGCATGATCCTCAACGCCTCCATCGAGCAGATCAGCGAAAAACTCCTCTTCACCATGAGCCAGGAGCCCGACCCCGAAGCCTACTGGAGCGAGAACAGTCTCAGCGGATATTATCAGGTAATTCCCAACCGCGACGGCATGCCCTCCAGAGTGAACCTCGAGGCCCTCTTCAACGCCACCCTCCGGAATAAAGAAACATTCAAGAAACTTTTTAAATAAATGACCATGAACGCAACATTCAGCATACACCGCCTGGGCCTGACCATCTACAAGGAGCTTCAGGAAAAATACATGATTCTCCTGAGCACCATAGGCATCATCCTCATGACCTACCTTGCCAACTGGGCCCTTAACCTCATCGACGGAGAGTCCGTCGCAGCCGCAGCCCGCGCAGCCTCAGCCGCGGCAATCCTCAGCATCATAGGCTGCCTGGCTCCCTTCTTCCTCTACAAGAACGAAAACCGCCGCATGGAAGGCGTATTCTACGCCGTCTCTCCCTCCTCGACCCTCGAGAAGACCATCAGCATGCTGGTCATCTGCTCGGTCATCTTTCCCCTGCTCTCCACAGTCCTGCTGATGAGCCTCGATTCCCTGCTCACCCTCATGCCGTTTGAAGCCCGCTACTCCGGAAGCATCTGGGGCTGCATGTTCTCCAGCAAGGATTATCTGGACAAAATAACAAGCATCATGCCTTTCAATACCGATCCAATGAGCATTGACTTGGTCAACAGGATGTTCGACACCGTGAATCCGCTGTCCATTCCTCCCATAGTCGGCCTGGCCCTCTCCCAGAGCGCATTTGTCCTGCTCAACATGCTCTTCCGCCGGCACAAGATAGGCTACACCCTGCTTACGCTTCTGGGTGCATGGGTAATAGCGGCTGTTATCATGGTCATTTCCGCCGTCAGCTTCTTCGACAACCTGCAAAACAATCCCGACATCGATCCCGAGCACATCTTCCAATGGATGATAACCCTATACAAAGTATTCTCATACATTTACTGCATCCTACCCGCAGTTTTCTGGGTACTAACCTACTTCCGCGTCCGCAAACTCCAGTACTAAGGTCTCGGTAAAATGCAAGCAATCATGGAATTCGACCAGCATAAACCCATCTACCTGCAGATAGCCGACGCAATATGCGAGCGGATTCTGACAGGCACATGGCCCGAGGGTGACCGCATACCGTCAGTAAGGGAATGCGGTGTCTCCCTCGAGGTAAATCCCAACACCGTCGCCCGCTCCTACGACGAACTCTCCTCCGAGGGCATTATCCACAACAAGCGCGGCATCGGGTACTTCGTCAGCCCGGGGGCCAAGACCGTCATCCGCGAGAAACAGCGCAGCAGCTTCATCTCCGGCGACCTGAAGGAGGTATTCAGGAAAATGGAAATCCTCGGCATATCCATCGAGGACATCACCTCCCTCTACCAAAAATACATTTCCAAGGACAATAATTAACCAAGTACAATGAAATATAGCACAATAAGGGCAGCGGCGGTCATCACCGCCCTGCTCCTGTGGGTTGTCTGCGCCTCCGCCCGCCAGCAGAACGTACGCAGCATCTCCGGTACGGTCATAGACGCAGCTACCGAAAAACCCATAGAGTTCGCCACTGTCGCCCTCATAGCCCCCGACAGCACCATCGTCAACGGCACGACCACCGACTCCGCGGGACACTTTACAATCGAGCGGATTCCCTCCGGAGAATACAAGCTGATGGCAGCCTTCATCGGATACACCAGTTTAATAACAGATCTGAACGCAGTACCCGCCCAGGGAGCCATCCTCGCCCTCGAACCCGACGCCGAGATGCTTGAGGAGGCTGTAGTCACCGCCCGCCGTCCGGTCATAGAGCAGAAGCTGGACAAACTGGTCATGAACATCTCCGATGCCGTCTCCACCGAAGGCAGCAACGGCACCGACCTGCTCCGCAAGGCCCCCGGCGTGACGATAGACTTCGACGGCAATGTCAAGCTCAACGGCTCAGCAGTAGCAGTATGGATCGACGGCCGTCCCTCCAACCTATCCGGCAAGGAATTGGAAGTCCTGCTCCAGTCCACCGACGGCACGACCATCGACCGCATCGAGATCATGGCCCATCCCTCGGCCAAGTATGACGCGGCCGGCGGAGGCGGCATCATCAACATCGTCACCAAGAAGAATTTCATGCAGGGATTCAACGGCTCGGTCAACCTCGGCTACGGCGGCATGTACTTCGACCGCTGGGACCAAAGCGGTGACGGCTCGGTAAACCTCAACTACCGCGGCCGCAAGACCAACACCTTCCTGACCTACAGCGCACGCTACGATGACATGACCGCTGAGCTGCTCTCCAAGTCCCTCTACGGCGCAGACAACGAATATACCATGTCCAACTCCTCGCAACTGCTCATGCGCAACTTCAACCAGATGTTCCGGGCCGGCAACGACTGGTACATCTCCGACAAGGACGTCCTCGGCGCCATAGTCACCGGCACATTCCGCAACAGCAGCACAGGCACCTACGGGGACAACTTCACAGAGCACCTGCTCGGAGAGGACATCCTCGGCCGCCTGAACAGCGAGATTACCAACACTGACGACTTCAACGGAGTATCCGCGAACCTCAACTACACCCATACTTTCGACCCTGCGAAAATGCAGGAGCTGACCCTCAACGCCGACTATTCCTGGTACGACATAGGCAACACCAGCCGGCAGAGCG
>DWYD01000040.1 GCA_019118865.1 Candidatus Coprenecus merdipullorum
TACATGGTGCTGTAGGGTCCGCGGAGGAAAGGAGGAAGACCTGCGGTGTAGTTCAGGTGCTCCATTCCCTCATTGTCCTTGGGGGTGTAGATCTCCTTCACGCCGATGTGCTCCGGAGTCTCCCAAATCTGCTGTGAAGCAGCTGCCTGCGCGCATCCAGCGGCGGCATTGTCAAACTGTATGTCTTTAAAATTAGGACGCATAACTTCTGAGATTAAAGAGATTTGATTCCGAGCTTCTCCTGATAGCCGCGAAGGGTCTCGAGGACGTTGCTCTTGACACTGATAAAGTTCTGGATTCCTTTGGCCTGGAGATCCTCCTTGCAGGCGGGTTCACCTGCGACTACCACGATGGCCTTGTCACCGATCAGACGGGCGATTTCAGGAACGGCCTCAGCATACTCGTCGTCGGACGAGCAGGCCACTACGATCTCGGCGCCCGAAGCGAGGGCAGCCTTTACGCCCTCCTCGATGGAGGCGAAGCGGTTGTTGTCCATGATGCGGATACCGGCCACTGCGAAGAAGTTCGAGGAGAACTGGGCGCGGGCGCGGCACATTGCGAGGTTGCCGAATGTGAGCATGAATGCCTTGGGCTCCTTGCCGCTGCGGTCTGTAGCCAGACGGAGGGCCTCGAAGGCCTCAGCTGCACGGTAAGGTCTGAGGGGCTCCACTGCATCCTCCTTCTGGCATCCGTGTACGGGAACTACCTGACCCATGCGGGTGAGGATATCGCGGGAAACGATCTCCTTGGTAATCTCGTCGGCAGCCTTCTCGAGGAAGTTGGGGTACTGGTTGGAACCGAGGATGGTGTCGCGGCGGGTAGCGTAGTTCTTGTCCCTCTTGTCGGAGATGGCCTTGATCTCGGACTGGATGAATCCGGCCTTGAACTGAGCGATATAACCGCCGGCGGCCTCTACCTTGCGGAAAAGATCCCAAGCGGCCTCTGCGATCTTGTCGGTGAGCATCTCCACATAGTAGGAACCGGCTGCAGGGTCAACAACCTTGTCGAAGCGGGACTCCTCCTTGAGGATGTTCTGCACGTTGCGTGCGATACGGCGGGAGAATTCGGTAGGTACTCTGAACGCGAAGTCGTAGGGCAGAACCTCGAGGTAGTCCACGCCTGCGATAGCGGCGCTCATGGCCTCTGTGGTGCCGCGGAGCATGTTCACGTATGAATCGTAAACTGTGAGGTTGTACTCGGAGGTGGTGGCGAAAATCTGCATCATCTCAGGGCAGCCCTTGGTGCAGCCGTAGTCCTCAACTACATTGGCCCAGAGCATGCGGGCAGCGCGGAACTTGGCAATCTCCATGAAGTAGGAGCTGCCTACCGCAAACTCGAAGAAGGTCTTGCGGGCGATGGTCTCCACGTCGATACCCATCTCGCTCAGGCGGGAGAGGTACTCGCTGCCCTGGCTGAGGGCAAATGCGAGCTCCTGGGTGGAAGAGGCGCCGCAGCTGTTGTAGATCACGGCGTCCACGGCGATGACACGTACATTCTTATAGGAAGCGGCAGCCTTCACGCACTCGGCGAGAGCGGCGAAAGCCTTGTCCTCGCAGAAGGATCCCTTCTTGTTCAGAGGCCTCAGGGGCGAGAAGTCGAAGGTAGCGCGTACGGCGTCCTTGTCAATGCCGAGAGAGTCCACATACTTCAAGAAATTCTTCAGGCCGTCCACATTCTTGGGGCAGCAGCCGCGGAAGTTGACGGGCACCTTCTCGAGGGAAATACCCTTCAGGAGAGCGGTGTAGTCGGCCACTTCCATTACCTTGCCCTCGGGGAGGTGGAAGGTGAAGGACTCGACACCCTTGGTCAGGAGGGTGACGGCCTGGCTGTTGGCGGCGGCGATATCAGCGCAGCATACGCTCTCGTTGATGAACCACTTGTTGTTCTGACGGGTTCCTCTTATGAAGGGGAACTCACCGGGATTCTTCCCTATGTACTTCAGACCCTGAAGGTCCTCAGCGCGGTAGTAGGGGCGAACCGTGAATCCGTCGAGAGTCCTCCACACGAGTTTCTTCTCGTAGTCGGCACCCTTGAGGTCCTTGGTAATCACCTCTTCCCATGCTGACGTAGGGACAGGAGGAAATTCGGTAAATAATTTTTCTGCCATATTTCAAAAATTTGAAAGTTATTTTAATAGTTGCAAATATGTTCGGTTAAAGTCCTACAGGAGCTTGTCGTCCACCAGGTAGGGAATCGTAACCTTAAGCTCGGGAGTGCGCTCCATCTCCCTCTGAATGGCGAACATCGCGCCCTTGTTGCGGGCCCAGCTGCGGCGGGCGATGCCGTTGTTGACATCCCAGTGCAGCATGTTGCGGATCTTACGGTCGGACTCTTCGGTACCGTCGATGACCATACCGAAACCGCCGTTGATGACCTCGCCCCAGCCTACTCCGCCGCCGTTGTGCAGGGATACCCATGTGGCGCCGCGGAAGGAGTCGCCGATGACGTTCTGCACGGCCATGTCAGCCGTGAACTGGGAGCCGTCATAGATATTGGATGTCTCGCGGTAGGGAGAATCAGTACCGGACACGTCGTGATGGTCGCGGCCAAGGACGATGGGCGCGGAGATGCGGCCCTCGCGGATGGCACGGTTCATCTCCAGGGCTATCTTGGTGCGGCCCTCGGCGTCGGCATAGAGGATACGGGCCTGCGAGCCTACCACCAGCTTGTTGCGGCCGGCCTCGCGGATCCAGTGTATGTTGTCGGCGAGCTGGTTCTTGATCTCGTCGGGAGCTGTCTTGTAGATCTCCTCGAGCACCTCAGCTGCGATGCGGTCTGTCTCGGCCAGGTCCTCGGGCCTGGAGGAGGTGCATACCCAGCGGTAAGGGCCGAAGCCGTAGTCGAAGAAGAGAGGGCCCATGATATCCTGCACGTATGAGGGATAGCGGAATGCTCCGCCCACTCCCATGATGTCGGCCTTTGCGCGGGAGGCCTCGAGCAGGAAGGCATTGCCGTAGTCGAAGAAGTACATGCCCTTCTCGGTGAGCTTGTTGATGGCGGCCACCTGACGGCGGAGGGACTTCTGCACCTCCCTCTTGAACTTGTCGGGCTCGTTGGCCATCATCTCGTTGGACTCCTCGAAAGTGAAGCCTGCGGGATAGTAGCCGCCGGCCCAGGGATTGTGCAGCGAGGTCTGGTCTGAACCCAGGTCTACGTCCACTCCCCTCTTGGCCAGTCTCTCCCAGAGGTCCACGATATTGCCCTGATAGGCCAGAGCCACGGCCTCGCGGTTCTCGCGTGCCTGGAGTGCCCTGTCGATCAGCGGATCAAGCTCGGTGTACACCTCGTCCACCCAGCCCTGCGAGTAGCGGGTGCGGATGGCCTTGGGATTGATCTCGGCGATGATGCCGACCACACCGGCTATCACCGAAGCCTTGCCCTGAGCTCCCGACATACCGCCGAGACCGGAGCTGACGAAGAGCTTGCCGCGGTTCTCGGAGCCGGGACGGGAGTGCATCCTGGCGGCGTTCATCACAGTGATGGTAGTGCCGTGCACGATGCCCTGAGGGCCGATATACATGAAAGAGCCCGCAGTCATCTGCCCGTACTGGGAGACGCCGAGGGCGTTGAACTTCTCCCAATGGTCCTTGGAAGAGTAGTTGGGAATCACCATACCGTTGGTAATGACCAGGCGGGGTGCGTCCTTATGAGAGGGGAACAGCCCCAGGGGATGTCCCGAATACAGCACCAGGGTCTGCTCGTCCGTCATCTGCGAGAGGTACTGCATGGTCAGACGGTACTGCGCCCAGTTCTGGAAGGCGGCGCCGTTGCCTCCGTAGACGATCAGCTCGTGGGGATGCTGGGCGACGGCCATGTCCAGGTTGTTGGAAATCATAAGCATTATGGCCGCTGCCTGACGGCTCTTATGGGGGAAGTCGTCGATGCTGCGGGCGTAGATCTTATAGTCCGGACGGAGCCGGTACATGTAGATACGTCCGTAGGTCTCGAGCTCTTCCTTGAACTCGGGAATCAGAGTCGCATGATGTTTCGGGGGAAAATAACGCAGGGCATTTCTCAGCGCGAGCTTCTTCTCGTCGGCTGTCAGAATCTGTTTCCGGTGGGGAGCATGGTTGACCGTGGGGTCGAAGGGCTTGGGAGCCGGCAGCTCGTCCGGAATACCTTCAATAATCGATTTCTGAAAATCAGTCATATAGTCAAATATTTTGTCGAATTTGCCTTTTACAAATATCATACAAAAGTAGTAAAAAGTCCCGCACAATCACTCTATTTAGAACAAAAGATTTATCTTTGCGCCCCGAAACATTGCCAGATATAGGTGCAGGCACGCCCGCATCATTATGCAATACATTAAGTACTAATTGTTTAAACCTTAATTAAACCGCATTATGTGTAATCATTTTTTTAAAAATCTCCTGATTATCTCTGCTGCTGCCGTCATCGGCATCACTTCGTGCAAACCCGTAGAGGAGCTCTCCGAAGAAGCGCAGATCACTTCTTTCACATTTGATATTTCCAACGAGGCGAACACCGCCGTCACATCCCAGCCAGTGATAGAAGGCAATACCATTTCATTCACAGTACAGTATGACGCGACAGAGACCATGCTCTCGGCCCTTGTACCCACCATCAGTGTATCTGAGAACGCCACGGTATCTCCTGCATCCGGATCCGCAGTAGATTTCTCACAGGGACCCGTCACCTTCACCGTAACGGCTCAGGACGGAGTAACCACCGCCACATACACCGCCACAGCCACCAAGGACTCTCCCGTATATCCCATTGACGAGCAGCTGGCCGGTGAATATAAAGGTCTTCTGGACATCCTTCTCGGAGGATCTCCCTTAGGTTCCGACATACCCAAGAACATCACAGTAGCCAAGGTGGACGGAGAGACAGTAAGCCTCACTCTCGAAGATTTTTCCTTCATGGGCATGGAGCTCGGAACCATCAAGGTGAACAGCTGCCGCCTCGCCCTCTCCGATGTACCTGAATATGACTACACGTTCACCGGAGAGCAGACCATGACATTCGACGCCATCGGAGAGCAGCACATCACCGTTGACGGACATTTCTCCGGAAATACCATTTCGATAAACATCAACATCGACTTCATGGGCACACCGGTCGTAGTAACTTTTGACGGCACCAGGCTTACTGGAGACGAGAGCAGCGAGGCACTGATCACATCCTTCACATTCGACAGCTCAAACCCTGCCAACGCAGCAGTATACAGCTCGTCCCTCGATCAGGAAAGCCGCACTGTATCCGTAACCGTTCAGGACGGAGGTGACGTTACTGCACTTGTTCCCACCGTAGAGGTATCCGCCGGTGCGACTTTCATTCCCGCTGCCGGAGCCTCCATTGACCTGTCCAACGGCAAGTCAGTCATCTACACAGTAATAGCAGAAGACGGCACTGTAAACGAATACACCGTATCGGTATACGGCAGGGCCGCTTATTTCTACGACTTCGAGGACTGGACCTCGGATGGAGCCATGTATTCCGATGTTCTCAATCCCGTCGGCTGGGCCACCTGCAACGACGCTGTAGCCCTGATCAAGTACATGGGAGGACTTCTGGGACATCCCTCATACGAGGGTGAATACCCCGTCCGTCCCACCGATGACGGAGTGGAAGGCAAGGGCGCCATTATCGAGTCCGTATACACCGCCTACGGAAACATGATGGGACAGACAATACCCGCAGTAACCTCGGGCACCATCTTCCTCGGCACATTCAACGCCATGGCGGCAATGCTGGATCCCATGTCCACAACCCAATTCGGCATCCTCTTCGAGGACAAGCCCCTGGCTGTCACCGGCTGGCTCAAGTACACCCCCGGCGAGGACTTCTACGATGAGAACGGCAACATTATCGACCAGCAGGACCTCGGAACAGTCAACGCCGTGCTCTACGAGGTAAGCGACGAGAGCGAGACCCTCAACGGCTCGGACATCTATACATCTGAGAGCATCTGCGCCACAGGCAGCTTCGAGACAGCCGGGCTGGAAGATTTCACCCAGTTCTCATTCGACCTCGAATACATCAGGGAATACGATCCCGCCAAGACCTACAAACTGGCAGTAATCTTCGCCGCCAGCAAGGAAGGCAATCAGTACCGCGCGGCCTCAGGCAGCATCATGGTCGTAGACAACGTGACCATCATCTGCGAGTAACGGGAAAGACACTACAGAACTATTTCAGACGGAGCCCTGCCCTCAGCGAGCAGGGCTTTCATTTTGTCCATCACCGGAGCTATGTGGGAATAAAACAGGCGGTAGCCGGAGCAGAGAGAGTTAATGGGACGGCCGTCCTCGCCGACAGAGACGAAGCGATGCTTGGGACAGCCCCCGCAGCATGCCCTCATCCACTCGCAGCGCAGGCAGACGGGAGGCAGTGCATTGCGCTTGGCCACACCGAATGCCGCCAGACGCACAGAAGTGGCCGCCTCCCTCAGAGAGATGCCGCTGATGTTTCCCAACCTCCATTGGGGATATACAAAATGATCGCAGGGATAGATATCGCCGTTGTGCTCTACCGTCAGATTGCCGCCACAGCTCTCGCAGAAGGTGCAGATACCCGGCTGCACTCCGCACCAGGAGGAAAGGGCTGCATCGAAGGTCAGGACAAAATATTGCCCCACATCCCCTCTCACCCACACATCGAAGACATCGCAGAGATAACGGCCGAATGCCTCCGGTTCCACCGACCACGGAGCCAGGACGGAACCTGCATCGGATGGAGGCGCAATATGACCCGCAGACCCGGAATCAGAGGAGGACGGCGCGGTCAGATGCTCGTAGACGGGCATCATCTGCATATAGCGGGAGCCGACGGATTTCAGAAAACGATAGACGTCCGCTCCCCTGCCCTCACCCGCCTTGCTGATGGTCGTCAGGGTGTTGAACTCAACCCGTCCCCGGTGCAGAGCCTCCAGCCCGTGCATCACGGAGCGGAACGTTCCCCCGCCGGAGACAGTATGCCGGAAGCGGTCATGAATGTCCTCGGGCCCGTCCAGGGAAAGGCCGATAAGAAAATTATTGTCATGGAAAAACGAGGCCCATTCTGCATTGAGCAGCGTACCGTTGGTCTGGAGAGTGTTGTGTACCGGACGGCCCCTGGAATATTTCTTTTCGAAGGCAAGGGCACTGCGGAAAAAGTCCATACCGGCCAGAAGAGGTTCCCCCCCGTGCCATTCGACAGTCAGTTCCGGCAGATCACAGGACTCGCAGAAATCCCGGATACACTTCTCCAGCAGGCCGAGGCTCATCTTCGGCTCACTGCTGCCGTAGACAGAGGATTTGTCCAGATAATAACAATACTCGCAGCGTAGATTGCACTTTGAGCCGATAGGCTTGAGCATCAAGCTAAAAGCCGTAGTGCGTCCGAAACGGGATGCTTCGGAAAGGGTGATTGTGTCCTTTATTCCTCCCATACCGGGACTCCGTCGTACTCAAAAGCGAACTCGTCAGCATACATCAGACTGCCGATACCGCCGGTAAAGAAGTCGGCATACTGGCTGGCCACCGCCACCACTGCACAGTATGTGGGCTTACGGTGGTCGCGGTATTTTATGTCGATAGAGAACTGACGGTACTGCCCTCCGGTACCGACACTGTCTATCAGCTCGCCGTAACCTATGACATCGGGATCATTGATGTCCAGATACACATGCTCCGTGGTATTGACCCTGAAGGGTTCGTCCCAGGCAGTCACATAAACAAAGATACGGCAGCGGTCCATCCGGCCCGCGATGGTATTGCGGTCGAATGGCAGTTCCACGTCCTTTGGAGGGTTGACATTGTCTATAGGCACAGGCTCGTAGCTGTACCAGCCGGTAAGTCTGAGAGGACGGGTCTCGAACGGACGGCCGAAGAATACCTCGGCCCCCAGTCCCTGCACGCTGCCGAAAGAACCTGAGAAGATATTGCCGCCTGCCATGGCTATGATTACCTTCACCGTCTCCATCCTGGCTGCACGCTTTCCCTCACCGCTCACTGCAAGGAAGCTCTCTTCCGGAGACGTAGGGTTGGCTTCTCCGATAAGATTGGCTCCTATATTGCCAGAGTCCCACCAGTAATTGTCCTCCAAATCGGCATTGGCAAACCAGCTCTTGCCGTCCTTTACCCATTCATCGAAACTCATATTGGGCATCTGCCGCGCCTCTTCTGTCGTGAATACAATATCATCTCCCTCTTTATCGCCGGCATACACCTTGAATACATACTCTGTAGCAGGCTCCAGTCCTGTCAGCACCGCTGACACACTGTCCCCGTCAACTGTAACATCCGTTGACTCCTGCCACTGCTCCGCATCAGCGCGGCGCCATTTGATGCCGGGGGTTCCCGACATCGAAGGAATGGTCTCCCTGACATATGCCAGAGTAGCCCATGCGTCCACTTCCGAAGCCTGCTCCACAAAATATTCCGCAGTCACTGTCCAAAGATAGGTCTGCCCCGGATATGTAGACAACACCAGTTCCAGCGGTGCCGTCAGGTCCAGAACCGACAGAGAATCCGGTGCAGGACTGACCGTTGTTCCCTCAGACACCTCCAGACGCAGCAAGCGGACATCCGACAGGTCCACCGTATCGGCGACACTTACAGCAACAGTTCTGGCGAGACTGTCTATGACAGCACTCCCCACCTGTCCCTGAACCTCGAATGCAGTGATTTTACCCAACTTATGTGGATAAGGAATATCGTTCTTTATGCAGCCTGCCGCGAAAATGAGACAGCAGGAAAGTGATGCTATAGTAATGTATCTGTTCATTATCTCGTCTTCATGTTATTTTGAGGAACCGGCAGCAGGCTTGTCCTTGCCCACAGGTATCACGAAATTGATGCCTATGTTGATTGACAGCAGGTTGAGCTTGAAATTGGCCTTGGCCGTCTCATAGCTGCCCTCATAGACCTGATTGGTGGTCTGGGATATGCGCTTCCACTCCAGACCGAGGATACCCACCGATGCCTCCACACACATCTCGTTGGTAATGAACACTGCCACTCCGGGTATCACGTCGATGCCCACATCCAGGATATCCTGATAGGTACCGGTGATATTGTCCCCTGTACCGCTGAGAGTCTTGCCCTGTCCGGCCCCGAAGTTCAGGGATATGTCGCTGAAGAGGCCGAACACCTTGCTGCGTCCGAGCGGGATATAGTAACGGTAGGACAACGAGCCATAGTAGGTGTGCTGAAGCGTATAGTAGTTCGAGATACCGAATGTAAGGTCAGGAGAGAGGGAAAAATCCGTCTCGTCTACCCGTCCCAGTGTCCTCTGATATGAGAACTTCACGCCCACCGCCATGTTCTTGGCGAACGAATAATATATATAAGGTGTGGCCGAGAGAGTATAGGCGTTGATGTTCATATCATCGAGGATGAGGAACTTGTAGTCGTAGAACTTATAGTCCTGATAGGATATGGTGCCTCCGAACATCAACTGCCCTTTGGGCATGAACACCGGGGCGTCCTTGAATCCCAGCCCCCGGTCAAACTTACGGGTACAGAACCCGTTCTGGAAAGCGGCTGCAAGCAGAACAAGGCTGCACACCGCTGTTTTCAATCCGAATCTCATCTGAATTGGCTTTAGTACATTATTCCGCAAAAGTAGCATTTTTTTCCCCCTCGAAGCCACTCTTCGAGAAAATCTTCATAAATTTGCATTTTAGCCTAAAAAGGGCTCACTGTATAATGAGCGAAGAATTAAGAAATTACGATGAAAGTGCGATAGAGACCCTCGACTGGTACACCCACATCCGCACCCGCCCGGGCATGTACATCGGCAGCACCGGTGACGGCTCAATGCCTGACGACGGCTTGTATGTGCTGGTCAAGGAAGTGATAGACAACTCTATAGACGAATATGCCTCCGGCTTCGGCCGCGAGATCAATATTACCGTCGAGGGCCGTCGGGTGACGGTGCGCGACTTCGGCCGCGGCATCCCCCTCGAGAAGCTGATCGACGCCTCCAGCAAGCTGATGACCGGCGGTAAGTTCGACAGCGGGGTATTCAAGAAGAGCGTAGGACTCAACGGTATAGGTATCAAGGCGGTCAATGCCACCTCAGTATATTTCCAGGTGACGGCATGGAGGGACGGCAGATGGCGGAGCGCCACCTATTCAAAAGGTATACTGGAGAAGGATGAAAGCGGGGAAGGCTCCTCCGAGAAGAACGGCACCCTCGTCAGCTTCATCGCTGACGACGAGGTCTTCCACAACTACTCCTACAACATGGAGTTCATCCAGACCATGGTGCGCAACTACGCCTACCTCAACACCGGTCTGACCCTCCGCCTCAACGGCACCACATACCACTCCCAGAACGGCCTCCTGGACCTGGTCAACGAGACCATGGTCGCCGAGCCGCTCTACCCGCCCATCCATCTCAAGGGCGAGGACATCGAGTGCGTCATCACCCACGGGGACAGCAACGGGG
>DWYD01000041.1 GCA_019118865.1 Candidatus Coprenecus merdipullorum
CTGTATCCCAACACCGTGGTGTACGACCCTTCCATCTCCGTGAACCAGTACATAAAGATGGCCGGAGGCTATGTCAAGGGAGCCATCAAGGGCGGCAAGTACATCGTCTTCATGAACGGCACGGCATCTACCCGCGGCAACAAGAACTTCAAGCCCATGCCCGGATGCGAGATAATCGTGCCTCAGAAGGACCTGTCGCAGCGTCAGAGGATCTCGGCTACGGAGATTGTCTCCATCGCATCCTCTACGACATCCATCGCCACTATGGTTATCAGCATGGTCAATCTGCTTAAGTAGTATGACTTCGGGTTACCGCCAGCTGACCTCCGGGGAGATTTCCGTCCTCAGGACCCAGGGATGCTGGGCCGAGGACTGGCAGCATGTCTATGTGTCGGAGCGCTTTACTCCGGAAAGCATAGTCAGGGTCAATTTCTACGGGGTGGTCCGTCTCGGAGCATTCTCCGGCAGCATCGCCCTCCCAGGCGGTCTGTCCATACACAGCGGTATCTACGATGCGACCCTTTTCAACGTGAATGTGGATGATGACGCGCTCATCACCCACATTCACGGCTATATAGCCAACTATGACATAGGTCCCCGCGTCTACATCTGCGATGTGGGAAAAATATACATGGAGGGCGTCCCGTCCTTCGGCGTGGGCACCCGGGTCAATGTGCTTCCGGAGACCGGAGGACGCGAGGTGGCCATCTACGAGGGACTCTCCGCCCAGACGGCCTATCTGGCGGCCATGTACAGACACCGTCCGGAACTGACGCAGAGGCTGCACGCCATGGCGGATCTCCAAGCCAGGGCAGCGGCATCGGAGCGCGGCTTCATCGGTCCCGGGGCCAGAATAGAGAATGTCGGCATCATCCGGAACGTGAGAATAGGAGAGGCCGCCGTCCTCCAGGGCTGTCTCCGTCTCTTCGACGGGACGGTAGTCAGCAGTGCCGGGGCTCCGGTGCTCATCGGCAGCGGAACGGTATGCACGGACTTCATAATACAGTCCGGCTCGGTGGTGGAGGACGGTGCGGTAGTTACCCGCTGTTTCGTGGGGCAGAGTGTGACCCTGGCCAAGGGCTTCTCCTGCTCTGACAGTCTGTTTTTCGCCAATTCCCACTGTGAGAACGGAGAGGCCGTATCGGTACTGGCCGGTCCATTCACAGTCTCCCATCACAAGTCCACCCTGCTGATAGGCTCGATGTTCTCCTTCATGAACGCGGGCTCGGCCACCAATTTCAGCAACCACCTGTACAAACTGGGCCCCGTGCACCAAGGCGTTTTCGGACGCGGTGTCAAGTGCGGCTCCGGCTCCTACATGATGCTGCCCGTAAGAGTAGCCCCTTTCACCACGGTTCTCGGCCATCATACCGGCAGGATTGATACTCCTGACATGCCCTTCTCCTATATCCTGGAGTCGGAGGGCAGCTCATATCTTGTCCCAGGAGTGAACCTGCGCAGCATAGGACTGTTCCGCGATATCCGCAAATGGCCCGCGAGGGACCGCCGCAGCCCCTCCGGACGCATAGACAATATCCGTTTCGAGGCATTTTCCCCCTATACGGCAGGAGCAATGCTAGCAGGCAGGGACCAGCTGGTCCGCATGCTCTCCGAGGAGCGTTTCTCCGGGACTCCCTCTAATTACGGAGGCTGCACGATAGCCGGTTCGTCCCTTACTTCAGGGGTGGAACGCTATGAGAATGCCCTCAAGTACTATATCGGTCTGCAGGTGGCCCTGACACTCCGCGGCCGCCGGCTGAGCTCCGACGAGGCTATAGCGGCAGCCCTTTCTCCCGTATCCCCCGTAGGTGAGGGACGCTGGGTGGACGTGGCCGGACTGCTGGCGCCGAAAGCGGAGATAGACCAGATCGTAGAGGAGGTAGCCTCCGGCTCGCTCAGCACACCGGAAGCGGTGGAATCCAGGCTCTCGGCCATCGCCTCCAATTATCAGCTCTACGAGTGGAGATGGGTCTATGCCCACATTCAGACTGTCTTCAATGTGGACCCCAGGAAGATCAGCCGCAAGAAACTGATAGACCTGCTGCGTCAGTGGAGGGCTGCGTCCGAGTCGCTTTTCGCCGATATAGAGAGGGACGCCTCCAAGGAATTCGGCGACGGGGTGATGACCGGCTTCGGCCTGGACGGGTCTACACGGGAGGAGATTCTGGCGGATTTCCGGAATGTCAGGGGAGAATTTGACTCTGATTCACAGGTGGCCGCCGTACGGGAGACCAGACAGAGGGTAGCCCGGATAGCCGAGGAAGTCGTCTCAGCCCTTTAGGGCCTCTATTTCCAGATCTGCCTTTATCTTGTCTATGATGGCGGTTACCACCCGGTAGATCCGCTTTCCTTCGGAATAGTCCGCAGGGCATACGAAGTGCACCCGCTGTTCGCTGAGCAGGCGCTCGGACTTCTCGCGCTCGTGCCCGTCCGGGTTGTACACGGCTATGGAGTGGCCTCCGAACTGCTTGACCAGTTTCATACAGGGGATGTCAGTGGCTCCGTCTCCGAAGTAGATCATGCGGGAGAAGGGGACAGGCCTCTCTTTCTCAGGCAGGTATCTGTTGACAAGGGTGTGGTCGCGGATACTCATGACTCCCTTGTTGATCTTGAACAGGAACTGGGTCTTGGCCGTGTAGTCCACGGCCACTGCGGGCCAGACCGCCTCTCCGTCCTCGTAGAGGAAGGAGCAGGCGTAGACATTCTTGAACTCCGGGTATATCTCCGTGCCCTCGATCATCTCCGTAAGGCCGGAGGAGTTGATGTAGTGCTCTATCTGGAGACCTTTGGAGCGGCCGTACTCATTGATTTTCCCGAACCATTCCCTGACCCCCGGGTAGAGTTTCACCATGGAGCCGAAACGGCGGAAACTCTCCCTGGTCAGGTGGACTCCCGAGGCGCGGGCCTCGTCGATCATGGTCTTCATGTAGCAGAGTATCTCGCTGGCGTCATTGTCCTGCGAGAGCTGGTTGCTTCTGCTCCAGAAGAGGGCGGGGTCCTTGCCGAAAGTCTGTATCAGGCCGAATTCCTGCATGTTGGCAGGGGAGAGGGTGCCGTCGAAGTCGTAGATGAGTGCTACTGTAGGTCTTGTCATAGTGTTCTGCTCGAGTATTTGCGGAGCCAAATTAGCAAAATTTTTCATTTTTCCGTATGTTTGTAGGATATTATTGTGCTATATGAGATACCTCTTTCTGTCCATCCTCCTCATCTGCTGCCCTGTATGCCTCCGGGCCCAGGCATGGTTCTGTACGGATGAGGGTACGGAGCTGGTCTACACCAGGTATTATGCAGAGGACGGCTCGGTCAAGTGGAACCATACCATGAATATTCTAGAGACTGCTCTCGATTCTGCAGACTCTTCTCTCACAGTGACTTATTCCTCCTTTATCCGGACAGTGGACGGCAAGGGACTGGAGAATATGGAGACTCCGGCCGTGATGACGGCCCTGATAAGCCGGGACGGGGACGTGACTCTCGATATTGCCGCCAGCCTGGTCTCCGTTCTCAAAGGAATACTCTGGAAAAATGCC
>DWYD01000042.1 GCA_019118865.1 Candidatus Coprenecus merdipullorum
GGGCAAATGTGCAGCATGTCTCATAACAATCTGATTTAAAAACTGGTTTTCTCCTCTGCGCACCCCGAAGTAAATTCGTTGAAAATATGGGGTTGAAAATATGGGGTTGCCTTGACTTTGACTTTCACAGGGGTACTTTTGCGGATAACCATTTATTTTTTATATTTGTGGGTTGTTTTTAAATGGAATATGATATGGCTATTATACGACCTTTGAACGGAATCACACCGAAGATCGGGAAGGGATGCTTTATCGCTGAGAATGCGGCGATTATCGGGGATGTGGAGATAGGAGACGACTGCAGTATATGGTACGGGGCGGTACTCCGTGGGGACGTGAATCCGATACGCTTGGGCAACAGGGTGAATATTCAGGACGGTGCGGTATTGCATACACTCTATAAAAAATCAGTGGTGGAGATAGGTGATGACGTGTCGGTAGGACACAATGCGGTCATTCACGGGGCAAAAGTCGGAAACGATGTCCTCGTGGGCATGGGTGCAGTCCTGCTGGACGGAGTGGAGGTCGCCGACGGCAGCATCATAGCGGCCGGGGCAGTCGTGCTCAGCAATTCGAAACTGGAGCCGGGAGTTTACGCCGGAGTTCCCGCCAAGAAGGTCAAGGACGGAACCGATGCAGTCCGGCAGTCTGCCTACAGAAACGCTCAGGGCTACATGATGTACAAGGAGTGGTTTCTGAAAGATGAGGACGCGGAGTGAAGACTAACAACAAATCAATATTTACCATTATGAAAAAATTTCTTATTATCTGTGCCGCTGCTGCCTTGGCAGCATCATGCGGCAGCGGTAACGGTTATACCATCAAGGGGACCGTCACCGGAGACAGCGACCAGCTTGTCAGCGGAACCGTCTATCTGATGAACAATGACAGCAAGAATCCGATCCGTGATACCGCCGAGGTAATCAACGGTAAGTTCACATTTGCCGGAACAGTACAGACTCCTGAACCGTACTTCATCAGAATAGAAGGTATAACCGGTTTTGTTCCCATTTTCCTTGAGAACGCACAGGTAACAGTCAACGGTGTGGATACTCTTCTGGCAGAGGCGGAGGTGACCGGCGGCCCTACCCAGACAAAGATCAACCGCTATAACGCAGCTGTCGAGGCACTTGGAGAAAAGTATGCCGTAGAGGATCTTATGAAGATTCTCCGCAATGCCGAGGCATCCGAGGAGGAACGCGATTCTGTTATGGAGGTCTACGGTAAGTTCCAGGAAGAGATGGAAGCTGCCAAGGACGCCATTGTTGCCGAGGATCCTGTCTCTGATTTCGCGCTTTATTTCATCATACAGGGAGATGAGTACTACTATATGGACGTAGATACTCTCACCCAGATAGTGGAGGCATATAGCGCCATACCTGCATTCGAGGGCAATAAGTTCCTCGGAATGCTTGATGAGTTCAGGCAGAAGGAGCAGGCTCTTTCTGTGGGAGCAAAGGCACCTGACTTCACTCTTAATGATCCGGACGGCAAGCCTGTTACCCTCTCGGAGTTCTATCCCAAGGGCAAGGTGACAATGATTGATTTCTGGGCCAGCTGGTGCGGTCCCTGCCGCGCATTCAATCCTACGCTGGTGGAAATCTACAACAAATACCATAAGCTCGGTTTTGAGATTATCGGTGTTTCCCTGGACCGTGACCATGAGTCATGGGTAAAGGGTATCGAGGACGATAAACTGACCTGGACACATGTCTCCGACCTTAAGTTCTGGCAGAGTGAGGCAGCAAAGCTGTACAATGTCAGCTTCATTCCCCAGAATACCTTTGTGGACGCCGAGGGCAATATCATCGGCCGCAAGGTGTCAGAAGAGGACCTGGAATCCTTCCTTGAGGAACATCTGAAATAATCTCGACTGATGGAAAACGGAAGATGACTGGTGTGTACGATTCGGGCATAGGCGGACTTTCGGTATGGAAGGAGCTGAGGGCTCTTATGCCGGAAAGGGACTATGTCTATGTCGCTGATTCAGCCCACTGTCCATATGGGGGCAAAAGCCTGGATCACATCATATCCAGAGCTGATGCAGTCGTCCGTTTCCTGATTTCAGAAGGAGCAGAAGCGGTGGTCGTGGCCTGCAATACGGCTACGGCTGCCGCTATCTCTTATCTGCGCGGACATTTCCCCATACCGTTCGTCGGAATGGAACCGGCAGTCAAGCCTGCGGCCCTGGCTTCCAGAACCGGGGTGGTGGGAGTCCTCGCAACAGCCAATACCTTCAAGGGCAGCCTCTACCACGATACTGTCCTGAAGTATGCATCAGGAGTCCGTATCATAGAGAAAGTGGGCTGGGGACTGGTAGAGGCCGTGGAGAGGGGAGAGGTGCCCTCGGACCTGATAGACCGCTATGTGGCGGAGATGACGGAGGAGGGTGCGGATGTCATTGTCCTGGGGTGTACTCATTATCCTTTTCTGCAGCAGGAAATAGCCCGTGCCGCCGGTCCTTTTGTCCGCATCATCAATCCGGCTCCGGCTGTTGCCCGTCAGACGCGCCGGGTTCTCAATGCCTTGGCCCGCAGCAGGGACTCGGAGCTGCATCCAGCTGATCCCGGGCAGTGTGCCCCCCCTCTCAGAATGTTTTATTCTACTGCAGACACGGCAGTCCTGCGGCGTACTGTGGAGTCTATTGACCCGTCTGTTCCGCCGGAGAACTTTCAACATATAACTATTCAATAATTTTCAATCTAAAACTCAACAATGTCAGTCGATTTATTATTCTGGCTCGTGCCCGTCTCATCCCTCATTGCACTGGGATTTGCTTTCTACTTTTACAGAAGAATGCTCAAGGAGGACGAGGGCACTCCTACCATGAGAGAGATAGCTGCCCATGTCCGCAAAGGGGCCATGGCATATCTCAAGCAGCAGTATAAGGTGGTGACTATAGTGTTCATCATTCTTGCCGTATTCTTCGCCATTCTGGCCTATGGCTTCGATGTGCAGAACCACTGGGTTCCGTTCGCTTTCCTCACCGGAGGATTCTTTTCCGGACTCGCCGGCTTCATAGGTATGAAGACCGCAACATATGCTTCGGGAAGAACGGCCAATGCCGCCCGCCGCTCGCTGAACTCCGGTCTTAAGCTGGCCTTCCGCTCGGGTGCCGTCATGGGACTTACCGTAGTGGGTCTCGGTCTGCTGGATATCTCTCTGTGGTACATCATTCTGGATACATTTGTCAATGCGGACGGCCCTCAGAAGCTGGTGGTCATCACCACGACCATGCTGACCTTCGGAATGGGTGCCTCCACACAGGCTCTCTTCGCGCGTGTGGGCGGCGGTATCTACACCAAGGCCGCTGACGTGGGCGCAGACCTGGTGGGTAAGGTTGAGGCCGGTATTCCCGAGGACGACCCCCGCAACCCCGCCACCATCGCGGACAACGTGGGTGACAACGTAGGTGACGTAGCCGGTATGGGCGCCGACCTGTATGAGTCCTACTGCGGCTCTATACTGGCCACCGCCGCGCTCGGTGCATCTGCGTTCTATTCCTACGCGGATACCTCGATGCAGCTCAGAGCGGTATTTGCTCCCATGCTCATCGCAGCGGTAGGTATCATCCTGTCCGTCATCGGAATCTATCTCGTGAAGACAAAGGAGGGAGCCGGCATGAAACAGCTGCTCCGCTCCCTGAGCGTGGGTACCAATGTCTCTTCGGCTCTCATCGCCGTCGCTACATTCGGTATACTCTACGTGCTCGGTATTCCCAACTGGGCATGGGTATCCTGCTCCGTCATCGTGGGCTTGGTGGCCGGTATCATCATCGGTCAGTCCACCGAGTACTTCACCTCGCACTCCTATAAGCCTACCCGCAAGCTCGCGGAGAGTTCCAACACCGGTCCGGCCACTGTCATCATCTCCGGTGTGGGTCTCGGTATGATTTCGACAGCCATACCCGTCATCACCATCGTGGTGGCCATCATCCTGGCCTATCTCTGCGCTATCGGCTTCGATGTAACCAACATGCTTTCGGCCCAGAACCTCAGTCTCGGCCTCTACGGTATCGGTATCGCAGCTGTCGGCATGCTCTCCACTCTCGGCATCACCCTCGCTACTGACGCCTACGGTCCCATCGCGGACAATGCCGGCGGCAATGCCCAGATGAGCGAGCTCGAGCCCGAGGTACGCCAGCGCACCGACATCCTCGACGCTCTCGGCAACACCACAGCCGCCACCGGCAAGGGCTTTGCCATCGGCTCTGCCGCCCTGACCGCCCTCGCCCTGCTGGCCTCATATCTCGAGGAGATCAAGATCGGTCTGCAGAGGATAGGGGAGACCGTCCTCGACCTCGGAGGCGGCCGGAGTGTCGAAGTCGCTCAGGCCACCATACCCGATTTCATGGAGTACTACCATATCAACCTGATGAACCCCACCGTCCTGGCAGGAGTCTTCATCGGCGCCATGATGTCCTTCCTCTTCTGCGGTCTGACGATGAACGCAGTGGGACGGGCCGCCCAGAAGATGGTCGAGGAGGTGCGCCGTCAGTTCCGCGAGATCAAGGGCATCCTCACCGGTCAGGCCACACCTGACTATGCCCGCTGCGTGGCCATCTCCACCAAGGGCGCCCAGCAGGAGATGCTGCTGCCCTCGCTGCTGGCCATCATCGTGCCCCTGCTCGTCGGTCTGTTCTTCGGAGTGGCCGGTACTGTCGGTCTGCTCGTAGGCTCCCTCGGCTCCGGCTTCGTGCTGGCTATCTTCATGGCCAACTCCGGCGGTGCCTGGGACAATGCCAAGAAGTACGTGGAGGAAGGTAACCTCGGCGGCAAGGGCTCTGATGCCCACAAGGCTACCGTCGTAGGTGACACTGTTGGCGACCCCTTCAAGGATACTTCCGGTCCTTCGCTCAACATCCTCATCAAGCTGATGAGCATGGTGTCTATCGTCACAGCCGGTCTCAACGTGGTGTTCAGCGTGCTGTAATCACAGGCGCGGGATAATATAAAGTCCGGTGGAGGAGGCCTTACTGGCCGGATCTCCGCCGGACTTTTGCGTTTAAGGTGTATGGCTACTGCTGCTCCGCGCAGAACATGAACAGGGCGGCAGCTGACTCCAGATTCCGGAAGTCGGTTCTGTGTGTCTTGACGAATGCTTTTGCGGCCTTTTTGGAGGCAGGAAAAAGATTGTTTTTTCCGTTCACAGAGTGATTTCGAGCCGTAGACGGCCTTCTGCCTCAGGAATCCCTGGTCAGCGACCTTCGCATATACTGTGCCGTTGACGATGACCCTGCTCACCCGGTCAGCACCTGACAGCAGGAGTGTGTCTCCGGCAGTGTTGATGAAACGGACGGAGTTGTCCAGGTTGCAGATGTTGATGCGTCCCGGGGAGGAGGTGCCGTCCGTAAAGTCCACCACTCCTTATATAATATAGTGCACGGATGCGTGACGGACTCACGGCTGTTCTGAGCCGTCGTGTGCGAGGTACCATGCCGGCTATCTTCGACTCAAGATAATGCATGAATTTTTCGTCTCTGTTCTTTTTCCTTTTTCCATGGACGATGGTAAGCTCGAAACTGAAGCCGAGAAATTTTTTAAGAATGTGAAACATATCTGGAAAGAATTAGATGTTGGATGTTGTTTTTTAGAAAAAGTTTTCGCACTTTTGCAAATTGAAATGGATATGTAATAATTGGAACATACAAAAAACGTACTAACCTGCCTGATACTAGAGTAACTAACCGTTTAATGTTTTGAAGATTGAAAGCTATCCGCAACTTGTTTAAGACTAAGCTGACTAAACATATTCCCCTGAGTGTAGGTGGTCTGTCTGCCGGTGCAGACAGGCTGCCGGTGCTTTTTTGTTTACAAGGAAACATTAACAACTTTAAAAACAATTAACTTTTTATTAACTTTAAAAAATTATCTACATGAAAAAGATCAGACTATTTTTAACAGGTCTGTTACTCGCGGTAACTGCCGCAGCATATGCGCAGGATATCACAGTTACAGGTACTGTTACTGATGCTTCGACAGGCGAGTCCATCATCGGCGCGTCAGTGGTGCTGAAAGGCAACACTACCGTGTGGACGATGACAGACGAACTGGGTCAGTACTCGCTGACAGTACCCTCCAACGGCGTACTGGAGGTGAGCTTTATGGGTTATCTGACACAGGAGATACCCGTTAACGGCAGGGCCTCCATCAACGTTGAGCTTGAGCTCGACGCCCAGATGCTGGAGGACGTAATCGTCGTAGGTTACGGTACTGCAAGGAAGATCACTTCGGTGGTCGGTTCCGCATCGACAGTAAAGAACGATGTTGTGATGAACCGTCCCTCCGCCAACGTGGGCGACGCCCTCCAGGGACAGGTCTCCGGTCTGCAGATCTTCTCCTCGACCGGTGAGCCTATGTCCAACGTGTCCATGCGTCTGCGCGGTGTGAACTCCATCAACGCATCAAGTACCCCTCTGTTCGTGCTCGATGGTACTCCCGTATCTGCCGACATCTTCAACGCCCTGAACAGCAACGATATCGAGAGCATGGTGGTCATGAAGGACGCCTCCTCGACTTCCATCTACGGCTCCCGTGCCGCCAACGGTGTTATCTACATCACCACCAAGAAAGGTAGCCGCACCGAGTCCAAGCCCGTTGTTAAGCTGACCGGCCAGTACGGTATCTCCACCATCGTGAACCACAAGATGCAGCTGATGAACAGCGAGCAGTGGTTCCAGTTCAACGAGATGGTCAACCCTGACTTCGAGATGACAGAGGACATGAAGATAGCCCGCGAGCTCGGTATCAACACCGACTGGCTGGACTACCTGTTCAACGAGACGGCCCCCGTATGGAACGTGGACCTGTCCATTTCCGGTGCATCCGACAGGACTGACTACTACATCTCCCTCGGAACATTCAACCAGACCGGTACCGCTCCCGACTCGTTCCTGAGCCGCTACAACATCCGCTCGAACATCAACACCAGGGTTACCGACTGGCTCAAGTTCGGTGTCAACCTCGGTCTGACATATCAGGACTACCGTTCGGGTCCGTACACCAGCGGCTTCTCCAACAGCTGGCAGAACCCTATCAACCTCGCCAACTGGGGACTTCCCTGGACTACTCCCTATGCCATCAAGAAGGATGGTGACAGCTATTATGTAGACTACAACGAGGAGCCTATATATATTGAGTCCCTCGGTCTCTGGAACCCCTACTTCATGAACGAGCTGCAGCCCAGCACCACCACCTATGCCCGACTGTACGGCAACACCTACATCGAGCTGACTCCGGTGAAGGGTCTGACCCTCAAGGCACAGCAGGGTCTCGAGGCCTACGACTACAGGTCTCAGAGCAAGGTCCGTCCCATGCCTGCTAACGAGGGTCCCTGGCAGTCAGGTAACGCCGGCGAGTCCTTCTACAGATACTATCAGTTCACGTTCACCAACACCGCCGAGTACAGGCACACCTTCGCGCAGAAGCACAACTTCGCCCTCCTCCTCGGTCAGGAGTCCATCTTCGACAACTACGAGGGATTCGGCGTGAGCGTAACCGGTCTGACCGACTGGAGAAACAACCTGGTATCCCAGGCTCCCCAGTCCGGCGTGAACGTGCCTTCATACAGTTTCACAGAGACAGCCTACAACTCCTACTTCGCACGTCTGTCGTATGACTTCGACGAGAAGTACTACCTCGACGTGTCATGGCGTCTTGACGGCTCGTCACTCTTCGGACTTGACAGGCAGTACGCCAACTTCTACTCTGTAGGTGCCCAGTGGGACATCCTCAAGGAGCCCTGGATGCGGGGAGCATCCTCATGGCTGCAGGACCTGCGACTGAAGGCCAGCTACGGTACCACCGGTAACTCCGGTATCAGCACATACCTCGCATACGGTACCATCGGCAACTACGGCGGTGACTACTTTGACGCCGTCAAGGGATGGGGCCTCTCCAACCCCGGTAACTCCAACCTGACCTGGGAGACCGTGGAGACCCTCAATATCGGTGTTGTGGCCCGTCTGTGGAACTTCATGGGTGTGACCGTCGAGTTCTACAACAAGATGACCCGCGACCTCCTCATGGAGATTCCCTTCTCCTTCACTACCGGACACTCCGGCGGCTGGGGTAACGCAGGTGACATGATGAACCGCGGTGTGGACGTCGACCTGAGCTTCGACATCGTCCAGACCAAGGA
>DWYD01000043.1 GCA_019118865.1 Candidatus Coprenecus merdipullorum
GTAGCCCCAACAGGACTCGAACCTGTATCTAAAGTTTAGGAAACTTCCATTCTATCCCTTGAACTATGGGGCCATCCGCTGATTTCAGCGTAAGTTTTATTCAACGTTCTTCTCCACCATCAGACGTCCGCGATAGTAGCCGCACTCAGGGCATACGCGGTGATACAGTACTGTGGCTCCACAGTTGGAGCAGGTAGAAAGTGCAGGAAGAGTCAACTTATCGTGTGTTCTACGTTTGTCCCTGCGCTGCTTTGAAAGTTTGTGTTTGGGATGTGCCATCTTATTTTAATTTTAATTATTTCTATTTTAAAATATCTTTCAGCTTTTCCATCATTACCGGGTCGCATTCTCCCTCGGGATGAACCTTCTTTATCGGGAGGCTGAGATTGACATAGTCGTAAATAATCTGCCCCAAGTCAATCTCGGATGAACTGCCGTCCAGGAGTATCACCTCGTCCGAGGCTCCCTCCTCCGCATCCTCCGCGTATGAGGAGAACATCACCGAGAAAGGCACCTGAATATCCACCGGAATCTTCAGGTCCGCGAGGCATCTGTCGCACTTCACCGTCACGTCCCCTGTAATACCGAGGTCAAGGCTCATACGGCCCGGCTCCTTGTTTATCAGGACGTTGACATCCAACTCGGCATCCGAGACTGTATCGCTCTCGTATGCCTCGAAGAAACTCCCGTCTACCTTGAAGTGGAACGGATGTTCTCCGTTTGAAAGCCCGCGTATCCCTATCTTGCAATTCATTTCCCGACAATTAAGGGCGGCAAAGATATAAAATTTTTCAATAATCCGAAATTGTTTTGGACTTTTTTATTGCATTCTCCTGCGCTTTCTCTCATTCTCGTCCAAAATAATCTTCCTAAGACGCATGAAATGAGGGGTCACCTCCACCAGCTCGTCCTCCTGAATATACTCCAGAGCCTCCTCGAGGGAGAACTTGATGGGAGGAGGCAGCATCACCTTCTCGTCGGAGCCGGATGCCCTCATATTTGTCAGTTTCTTGGTCTTGCAGATGTTGATGGCCAGGTCGCTCGCCCTTGTATGCTCGCCGACCACCTGACCGGCGTAGATCTCCTCGCCCGGATCGATGAAGAACCGGCCGCGGTCCTGGAGTTTGTCCATGGCGTAAGCCACTGAGAGACCGGTCTCGAGGGAGACTAGGGAGCCGTTGTTGCGCTTCTCTATCTCGCCCTTGTACGGCTCGTAGCCCTTGAAGCGGTGGGCCACTACAGCCTCGCCCTGGGTGGCTGTCATCAGGTTGCTCCTCAGGCCGATAAGTCCCCTAGAGGGGATGTCGAACTCCAGATGGGCCCTGTCCCCGCGGGTTTCCATGTGGGTCAGGGAGGCCTTGCGGCGAGTGGATATCTCGATGGCCTTACCGACCATGTCCTCGGGCAGGTCGATGGTCAGCAGCTCTATGGGCTCGCAGCGTACTCCGTTGATATTCTTGTCGATGACCTTGGGCTGGCCTACCTGCAGCTCGAAGCCCTCGCGGCGCATCGTCTCGATAAGGATCGACAGATGCAGCACGCCGCGGCCGTATACTATAAAGGAATCAGCGCCCAGTCCGGGCTTTACCCTCAGCGCCAGGTTCTTCTCCAACTCCTTCTCCAAGCGCTCCTTCAGATGCCTTGAGGTCACGTACTTGCCATCGCGGCCGAAGAAGGGCGAGTCGTTGATGGTAAACAGCATGCTCATCGTAGGCTCGTCCACGGTGATAGGCGGCAGAGCCTCAGGATTCTCGAAATCGGCCACCGTATCGCCTATCTCGAAGTCCTCTAAACCGACTACTGCGCAGATGTCCCCGCACTCCACCTTCTCGGCGCTCTTCTTCTCGAGTCCCTGGAATACCATCAGGTCCTTGATCTTCTGCTTCTCTACTGTGCCGTCCTTCTTGCAGAGGGAAATCTGCATGCCAGCCGTCAGGGCTCCGCGGCTGACCCTACCCACCGCGATACGTCCCACATAGGGCGAATATTCGAGGGAGGAAATCAGCATCTGGGGAGTGCCCTCCACATACTTAGGCGCCGGTATCTCAGCCACGATGGTATCCAGCAGCGGTATGATATCTCCCGTGGGCTTGCGCCAGTCCAGAGACATCCAGCCCTGCTTGGCACTGCCGTAGACGGTCTTGAAGTCAAGCTGCTCCTCAGTGGCGTTGAGCGAGAACATCAGGTCGAACACCTGCTCGTTGACCTCGTCGGGACGGCAGTTGGGCTTGTCCACCTTGTTGATCACCACAATAGGCTTCTTGCCCATCTCTATGGCCTTCTGCAGCACGAAGCGGGTCTGCGGCATGGTACCCTCAAAGGCATCCACCAGCAGCAGCACTCCGTCCGTCATGTTGAGCACCCTCTCTACCTCGCCTCCGAAATCGGCGTGGCCCGGAGTGTCTATGATATTGATCTTGATACCCTTGTAAGGCACCGATACGTTCTTGGCCAGGATAGTGATACCTCTCTCACGCTCCAGATCGTTGTTGTCCAGAATCAGGTCGCCCCCGTGCTTTCCGTCCTCCCGGACGAGCTTCGCCTGATATATCATTCTGTCCACCAGAGTGGTCTTACCGTGGTCGACATGGGCGATGATGGCTATATTTCTTACGTTTTGCATATTCGGGGCGCAAAATTAATTGAAATTTATTTACATTTGCACCCTGACATTAAATTTTAACAGCAACCCACATACATCATGACGGAGAAGATCATAATCCTAGATTTCGGCTCACAGGTCACCCAGCTTATAGGCCGCAGACTCAGGGAGCTGAACGTTTATTG
>DWYD01000044.1 GCA_019118865.1 Candidatus Coprenecus merdipullorum
ATACTGTCCGGGTCGGGCTGAGCCTTGATGGCACGGACAACGTTCTGTGCGCCCTGAATATTGACCTTAAGGGTCCGCTCTGGATACATGTCCGCTGCGGGGGAGACCATACCTCCGATGTGCAGGACGAAGTCCGCTCCGGTAACCCCTTTGAGCACCGCGTCATAGTCGGTCAGGTCACCCCAGATGATGCGGACGGCAGGATGATTCTGATAGAGTCTGAGTTTCTTGATGTTCTTGTTGCTGGGCCTTGCCAACAGTACTATGTCGAATCGGTCTGAACGCCGCAGCAGCTCCTGGAATGCGGCACCGCCCATATTGCCGGTGGCGCCGGTAATGAAAACCCGTTTTTTGCTCATCTCCAGGACTATTAGTCAGCTTTCTCCTCTACCCACAGCTCGAAGAACAAAGGCACGAAGCCAGGTATAGTGCTGTTGCCGTTGTCTCCGTATCCTAAGTCAGAGTAAAAGAAGGTTACGGCTCTGTCCTTGTAGGTCATCCCGTACAGCGCTTTGTTGAAACCGGCGACGAAACTGTTGTCACTCATGGCCTGCAGGCTGTCCGTACGGTATTTATATGCCACGGAGGCGTACTCGGCTCCGCTTTTGTAGATGCGGTGTCTTTTTGCAGTATCCTCTATGTTGGTGTCAAATACGGTGCCGTTGAGGAATCTGCCGACATACCTTACCTGAAGCTCAGTGCCGTCAGAGAGAGCAGTGTCGGCTGAGCTGCTTCTGAGCTTGTGGTAGTAGAATCCGTAGGTGGTGGAGTCCTTGACGGCAGGGTAGTGGGACTTGGCGAAGTCGGAGAGCTGGTCGAACTGGTACTGGTCGATGTCGTCGATAACTTCCACGAGAGTGATCTCGTATATCTTCGAGGAACCTTCGCTGTCGGTGATCTCCGTGCCGCTCTCCTCATCCAGCAGGACTGCCGGGATGATGGCTTTGACCGAACCGCCCTCGCGCATGTCTGTCAGCAGCTCTACGATGCCGGGCGAGCTTGCCCGCAAGGACCAGACACGAGGTTCATAGTATCCTCCGTTGCTGTATGTCCCCAGCTGCTTGGCGATGCTGTCCGAAGTATAGGCATAGTAGCTGTTGTCCAGATATGTTATCGTATACTCGACTCTTACATAGGATGTGTCATCGGGGATGCGGCCGGTACCTTCTTCGGTATTCAGGATATAGAGGCCTGAAGCACTCTGTACGGCGTCAGGATAGTACTTGTTCACGTATGCTTCAAGAATACGCTTCTGGACTGATTCCGATGATTCGTCGTACTCCTGGGCGCAGGAAAGGACAGCCGCGGCAGTGGCGGCAAGTATCAGGATTTTTGGGAAAATGGCTTTCATCATTCTACTGTTGTTTAATCACTCTTTCAACCCATATCTCGTACGCCAGAGCCGAGAGCTTGGGTATGTTGTATACATAGTCGTCATAAAATCCGTACTTCGCGGAGAAAAGCAGGATGCAGTGTTCTCCCTGGCGTACTCCGTACAGTCCGTTTACCAGTCCGCTGATCATGCAGTCTTCCGAAAAGAGAATCCTCGCGGCACGGAAATCAGGATCAGTGACGTTATATCCGGCTGCTGCGGCGACTGCTTCGTTGTTGGTGCAGAAAAGCTGGCTGGGGGAAGTGGTGAACACGTATCCGGCATAGTAGAAATGCAGCGAGTCCCCGTATTCAAGGGAATCGGGCAGGGACAGAACTGCGGAATCGAGGACAACGCGGTTTGAACCGTTGCGGTGTACGACTCTGTAGCCGGCATAGTTGTTTGAAATGTATGAGTCAATGCTGGCTTCCTGGTCTGCGATAGTCAGTTCCTTGCTCTCCTTTACGCAGGAGACGGTAAGGGCCGAGGCTGCCAGGAGGATAATGTATGTGAGGATTCTGTTCATTTCAGCGGTTGTTCTGCAAGAATTGTTCCAATGATTCAAGAAAATACTCCCGGACCTGGTTCACAGGCATGAAAAGCCGTCCTCCGGCTGCCCTGGGGTGGCCGCCGCCGTTGAAGTATGCCTTTGACAAAGCATTTACGGCGACATTTCCCTTTGAGCGGAGGGACACTCTCACATAGTCCTTGGTCTCGCTGAAAAGCGCGGATACTTCCACATCGTGTATCATCAGCGGCAGATTGACGAATCCGTCCGAGTCTCCGTCTGAGAAATTGAATTTCTCTCTGTCCTCTATGGTAAGGACCATGCTGGATGCGCTGAGCCTGCGGTCGATGGACATAGATTCTGTAAGCAGGTGTCCCATAAGCCGCATGCGGGACTCGGTATAACGCTTGAACACCATATTGTTGATCAGGTCGAAGTCTACGCCGAGGCGGAGCATGTCTGATGCTATAATAAAGGTATCGGGCGTGAGGGAGTTGTTGAAATTGTTGGTGTCAGTGATGAGCCCTGTCGCTATTGCAGTAAGAGCTGCTAGGCTCAGACGGGAAGGATTACCGTTCACAGAACTGAATCCAAGGAGGGTGCGGTAGAGCAGCTCGCAGGTCGACGAGGCATCGGGATCGGAAATAATCAGATTGAATCTCTCTGTGTCCGGCTCTGGATGGTGATCTATGAGAACTTTCTCCGCCTTTGATGAGGCAATAACTTCAGCCATCCATTCGGTCCGTTCCAATCGGTTAAAGTCCAAGCATATAATAATGTCGGCTCCGAGTACAGCCTCCTTTGCCCTGCCGGTATCGTCCCTGTAGCATACGATCTCTTTGTCCGGATCCAGAAAATCCAGAAAACCGGGAATGGGGGAGGGAGTGACGGCTGTTGCCTCCATGCCGCTGTCCTGAAGGAACCGCAGCATACCTACGGATGAGCCTATGGCATCACCGTCAGGATTGAAGTGGCTGATTATCGCGATTTTCAATCCTTTTACAAGCAGTTTTTCCAGATCCGGGGCTTGGAGCACAGAAGTCATGTCAATAAAATTTGTCGCTGCAAAATTAAAAATATATTGCAAGTACTAATTATTATTTTTACTTTTGTCGTCATATTTTAAAGAACTAATAATAATTAACAATACTTAAAATGAAAACAATCTTCAAGGTTTTGACTTACGTAGTCTTTCCTATTGCCATCATCCTTTTGGTGTACTTCAATTATGAAAGTGTCATGGAACCTGTCCGTTTCCAGAACGAGGTTGACAGGAGAGAGGCAGTCGCCATTGACAGGCTGGTGAGCATCAGGACTCTGCAGGAAGCTTACAAGACACAGAACCGCAGATTCCTCTCGTCCACAGATTCTCTGATCGACTTCTATAAAAACGGTCAGATTACCATCATCCGTCAGATTGGTTCTATGGACGACTCTGTGGCAGTTGCCGAGGGACGCGTTTCCCGTGACAGCATCGACATTTTCGTAAGGGATACTCTGCTCAAGGGCAAAGGCAATCTCATCGACTCCATCAGTTTTATCCCCTTCTCAGGTGGCAAGCGTATCAATATGCAGGCCGTTGTAAGGAAGGTGTCCGGTATTGAGATTCCTCTTTTCGAGGCTACCATTTCCTATGATGACCTCCTCCGTGGACTTGACAGACAGCAGATAGTCAACTTGAAGGCAGAGAAAGAGGACATGAAGCAGTATGCCGGTCTGAAAGTCGGTGATATCGAGAATCCTAACAATAACGCCGGAAACTGGGAATAGTACAGATGTCCCGCGCGCAGAACAGAATAACCATTCAACTAGACTTGAGTGGTTATTCTTTTACCATATACGACCGGAACGGAGCTGTCCTCTCCCAGGAGAGCCACTCCTGCCCGGTCGATTTGTCTGTCGAGGAGCTGACACCGATGCTCAGGAAACAGTTTGTTTCCGTGTCCGTGTATTTCACGACATGGAAGTACACACTTGTGCCCTCGCACATGTTTTTCAAGGACAATGCACGCTCATATCTTTCGGCCGTAAGGGATGTTTCGGACACAGATGCTGTGCTTACTCTGGAAATGCCATCCCGCAAGGCAGTGATGGTATATGCGGTCCCTGCCGGCATTTACAACGGCATGAGCCGGCTCTGCCGCAATGTGAGGTTTTACCCCACGGCCTATCTTCTTATCGACAGGATATCCGCTATACCTGACAACAACCGTCTGCTGGTCTCGCGGACCGAGGGTATGCTGCACATTGTCGCGGCAGAGCGGGACCGCCTGCTGTTTGCCAACAGCTTTCCTGCATCTGATATGGCAACAACGGAGTATTTCATTTTCTCTGTGACAAAGGAGGTCCTTTTCAATCCCGAGCATACTGTCCTGCATATCTACGGTAGCGTGAGCCAGGAATTGGGCGCTGAGCTCGGCCGGTATTTTGCATCTGTAAGATTTATTGCATGAGAATAATAGGAGGCACACTGAAAGGAAGGTCCATCATGCCGCCATCGGGATTCAGGGCGCGTCCTACAACGGACTTTGCCAAGGAAGGGCTTTTCAATGTTCTGGACAATGAATATGAACTGTCTACCGTCCGCGTGCTGGATCTTTTTTCCGGTACAGGCAGTATCTCCTATGAGTTCGCATCCCGCGGTGTCCCGGAGATTTATTCGGTGGAGATGAATCCGCTGCACGCCTCTTTTATCAAGCGCGGCGCCGCTTCGCTGAAGATTGGAGGAATGCATGTGGTGCGGCACAATGTGTTTGATTTTCTGGAGATATGCCGTCTGGACTTCGATATTGTTTTTGCCGATCCTCCATATGATATAGAAGGGCTGGACACTATCCCCGACAAGGTTTTCGGCGCCCCGTGTGTGCCGGGCGGCCTGCTTAGGGAAGGCGGAGTATTCATATTGGAGCATCCGGGTACCTATTCCTTTGAGAATCACCCAAGATATGTGCGGGAGAAGAAATATGGAAATGTACATTTCTCATTTTTTAGATAAATTTTCTTCGAAAAAATTTGTAGATAAACAAAAACCGATTATCTTTGCAGTCCCTTTCGGAAACGAACGGAAAACAACAGAAATGGTGCGGTAGTTCAGCCTGGTTAGAATGCCGGCCTGTCACGCCGGAGGTCGCGGGTTCGAGCCCCGTCCGCACCGCCAAAAGATTTGGCAAATTAAAGCAAATCCTTGAAGTCCGACCACTTCAAGGATTTTTTAGTGTTTGTGTAAGGCTGCGTGCAGAAGTGTAGTATATTTGTGCCCATGAAAGGAAGAATGCATGTAATGAGGACATTGCTGGTGATGGCGCTCCTGCTGCTTACGGTATGGGGTGCGAGAGCTCAGTATGATATCGACCGGTTCTTCAACCGCGGCCAGATGGCTATGATGGAAGGGCAATATACCCGGGCAATCAATAATTTCAATATTATCATACGCCTTGACGGAGATCTGTACGAGGCCTGGTTTTTCCGCGGCATCGCCAAGTACAACCTTGGAGATTTCTCAGGAGCGGAGTCGGACTTTGACCGTGCCTTGGAACTCAATCCTGTGTACACTCTGGCATATCATTACCGGGCTATCACGCGCAGCCGTATGGGCCATTATGATGAGGCGATAGAGGACCTCAGGCGGGCTGTGGAGCTGCGTCCCAGCTATTACGGTCTTTATTTCAGCAGGGGAGTGACATATTTCCTCTCTCAGCAGTTTGAGAAGGCAGTAGAGGATTTCAACCGTTTCATCAGCCACGAGCCCCGCGATGCAGACGCCTATCTCAACAGAGGTGCCTCGTACCTCTTCCTGCGTGATACAGTCAATGCCCTGAAGGATTACAACCGGGCGATAACACTGCGCAGCTTCGACCCCGAGGGCTATATCAGGCGTTCCAGAATATACTATGCGCAGCACCGGTATGAGGACGCTCTTCAGGATCTGGACAAGGCCATAGAGATAGATACGTCGAACACTTTCGCGTATTTCAACCGGGCCCTTATCCGCTATGAACTCAACGATATCCAAGGGACTCTCGGCGATTTTGCGGAGGTCCTTGCCAGGGAACCGGACAATTCCCTTACTCTCTATAACCGGGCTCTTATCCGCTCGCAGATCGGAGACTATGACAATGCGCTCGAGGACTACGACAGAGTGTTGAACATCAACCCGGACAACGTGCTTGCCCTCTACAACCGCTCCATTCTTTTCATAGAGACGGGCCGCTGGCAGGACGCCATAGACGATCTCACCCGCGCCATCGAGCTGTACCCGGATTTTGCCAACGCCTATATGAACCGCTCTTATGTCAAGAATCAGCTGGGTCTCTATGCATCTGCGCAGGAGGACTACGAGACGGCCCAGGCCAAGGTGGCCCGCTACCGCACCATGACTGCGGACAGCGCCGGCCGTGCCGCATTTGCCGACACTACCAGAAAGTATGACCGTCTGCTGGCCCTGGATTCGGATTTTGCCCGGAACGACTTCAATGACGAGCTTCTCCAGAACCGTAATGTGAATATCAATCTTAAGCCCCTGTACCGTTTTGTAATCAAGCGTTCGGCAGAAGAGGACGGAATGCCCATCCTGCTAGGCGGCGGCTATGACGACAGCCGTGTGCGGGACTTTACGGCCGCTGTACCGGTAGATGTGGAACTTTCCTGCCGTCCGTCAGGGACCTCTGCAGTGGACAACAGCAGGCTGAAAGAGGCTGTCGAGGATGAGGCGGATAGGACGGGCGATGACCGTGCTCTCTTCGCCAGGGCATTGATGGAAAGTGAAAGCAAGCAGTTCAATGCCGCTTTGGATTCATATACTGAGGCGATTGACCGCAATCCGGAAGAGGTATTCTACTACATCAACCGCGGAGCCCTGCAGTCGGAGATGATAGATTTCATATCCTCTATAGAGAGTAATGTGCAGGTCCTTACCATGGACAATGCCGGTACTGCTAAAGCACGCGTCAGGGACGCCTCCTCCAGCAGTTATGACTATTCGGCGGCTATCAGTGACATGAACCGTGCTGCGGCTCTGTATCCCGGTTTCCCGTATACCTATTATAATCTGGGCAATCTCCACTGCCTCTCAGGCAACATGCCTGAAGCCATCACCCAATATACCAAAGCCATAGACCTGTATCCAGGACTCGGAGAGGCTTACTACAACAGGGGACTTGTCCTCATCTATGTCAAGGATAAGGAGAAAGGCTGCCTGGATATCAGTAAGGCGGGAGAGCTGGGTATAGAGGATGCGTATAGCGTAATCAGTAAATACTGTGATACGGATGATATGATGTGACCCGTGTCCCAGGAACGGACGCGGTCAATCTTTGAGGTTGAGCGTGAATGTATAATAGTTGTTGGCGTAGAGGGTATAATTGCGGTCCGGTGTTCCGGGAGGCTCCGTGCCAAGGAGAACTGACCAGGTGAGGTCCCTGGAGGTGATGGTGGCCTTGGTTGCGTTTTCCTCCCCTGAGCAGATATTGGGCGCGATGTAGTAGTAGAACTCGCGGGAGTCTCCGGCTCCGATGCTGCCTTCAATCACATCAGTAAATGTACTGTCTATGTATGCGCTTTCATCCAGCGGGTCCTGATACAGACGTGGATAAACATAGGCCATGGTGGGAATCTTGGAAATCTCGACGCTGATGTCATTGAGCTCAGCGCCGGTTTCATTGTTTACCACCAAGTTGATGCGGGTCATCATTCTGCAGAGCAGCACGGACAGTACCTGCCCGTCGGATGCCACGTCTCCGATCCAGTAGCCGCACATGGGCATGCGGTCCTTGGCCGTGAGGGTATTGGTCACACCTACATTCAGAAGATGCTCAGTGAATGCGGGAAGGTTGTTGGGCCAGGAGAGTGTGCCGTCGTCAGTATTTACTACCAGACAGACAGTACTGCCGGGCGCTTCTATCAACTCTATTTCGAAGTCTTCCACAGTCATACTGGCTTCACCGTCTCTTTTGTAGTGGACGGGGTCTCCAATACGGATACCACGGCTGTTGTACTGAATGACCCAGATGTCATTGATGAGGTTCTCCACCTCTGGTGTGTGCGGTGCCGTTGCCTTTGTTCCGTCTGCCGTAATCGGCATGCTGGTCAGGGACAGGTATGCTTTTACGGTCTCCTCCCGGTCGGCAGGAGACTCTGTGGCGGTGCAGCCGCAGACTGTTGCGGCCGTCAGCAGAAGCAGCAGGAACTTGTGTGTATGGGGTATTCTATGTATTATGTTCATGTTTAAAGTAGTTTTGTTCAGTTGTAGATAGAACTTCATGGCTCAGGACTCAGATCTGCGTTCCAGGACTGGTTCTGCCATGTGACAACGGATATCACGCCGTTTTTCACATTGATTTCCCATTTGATTTCGTAAGTATGGGCGTGCAGCAGGGTCATGGTGTTGAGCAGCGTCATATACTGGGTAGGAACTCCGTTCACCGCTATATTGATGAGGATGGCAATGGAGTTGTCCAGTGCGAATGTCGGCAGGACACCTATCTCTCCGGTGATGCTGCCGTCACCTGTAGTCTGAAGATCTTCTCCGGGGATGGTTGCCCAGGAACGCTTGTCACCGTAGCGCATCTCCAGGGTGTCGGCTATGTTTTCAGAACACCAGTTGTATGTGATGCCGTCCTCTCCCGGATTCTGAAGACCGCTGATCTCTATTCCCGCCTCAAGCGGTTCCAATGTGTATACTCCCTCTCCTTTACTGATGGTGAAGTCGAAGCGGGCCACCTGGCTGATGATCGGATTGAGCTTTATGTACTGGACACCGCCGGTAGTATTTTCCAGATTTATCTCTATAGGAAGTGCGCTTGTCTGCTGATAACGTCCGTCCGTGGAGTAGAAAAACATACCGTTGTTTACCTGCATGCACAGGTCCGTCCCGATAGGATACGCCGGTGATATCATCTTGAACTTATAGGTGCCGGCCTCGAGGTAGAGAGGTGAGCCTATCTCGTCGGAATTGATGTGCATCTTGCCGTCAGAACCAAGTGTGCTGGTACAGGGATAGAGGGTGTTGAAACCTCCCGTGTTGGTCCCTACTACGTAACCCTGCAGTTCAGGTTCTCCGTACGAGTCTTCACCTGTCTTCTTGGCATAGGTAAGCCACAGCGTGCTTCCTACCGGCAGAAGGGAGGTGTTCGTATGGGGCAAGTCGTGCCAGTCGTCCGGACCGAGGTCATCGGCCTTTGTAAGACCTTCATCCTGGGCACCGTAGCTGTGCGGCAGCCTGAAATCGACTTTTACAGTCCCTTCAGGCGCAGATTCCGGCTGCATCCGGCTGCATCCGCACAGGAAGCATGCCGCTGTAATGGGTATTAGTAGTATACGTCTCATCATTTCTTCTGTCTTTATTCCTGTACATTGACGTCTCTCACGCAGCGTATCTGGTCGCCCAGAGCCTTACGGCTGCTGTTGATCAGTCCGAATTGCCAGCTGTTCCTGAGATAGCATACCCAGTTGGTGCCGCTGCCGTTGTGTTCGCTCGTTCTTAAGATGGCATTCTCTCCGTCACCATCCAGGATATCTCCACCATGAGGATGAAGGAAGCCTACGGCAGGTACCTGCATTATGGAACTGGGAGTGGTCCAGTCAAACCTCCCGTCTGTCATCATTGAGGCCACAAATTTATCATGAGTATTAAGGTCCATGAATGTCATTTCAGGGGTTCCGGGGTAGTATGCAAATTCAAAATAGTATTTGCCTTCAATGTTGGATTCCTTCATGACGATCTTGATACGGTAGCATTCCGTTGTCCCTTGATTTTTGAGGATGTATATCGCACTTTCTTCCACTCCTTGCTCGTTTTCAATCTTACCGTATACGAGTTCCTCCTGCATTTTAAGTACCGCTCCCTTATACCTCTGCGGCTCATGGAATCTAGTATCCCACGGTGCACCAAGGGTTATATCCGGCATGAACGAGGCGAAATCCTCCTTGGTCGGCAACCTCCAACCTTTGGGACAGGGGTGATTTTCAGCACTGCTGGTCCAGAAGGTGTTTACAAATTCATCTTCTGTATCGGAGACATCATCGTACATCCAGGTGCCGCTGCCTAGGTCCAGGATAAATTGATAGAATCCGCTATCACCGGGATTGACTGCGATGTTTTCTCTGCCGCGGACTTGGATTGTCTCGCCATCTTCTGTTGGTGCATACTCTCGGGCGTTGTATTTATTGTATACCTTTTCCCCATACTGGTTGTAAGTGTAGATGAATGGCCAAACGGGTATTTTCGATGAAGCGTTATTGTATGCTGCTGTGTCAAGGATGTACGGAATGTTCCGTCCGTACTGGTAGTAGTAGCCCCGGGTGTTTTCCCAGTCGTTTTCGCAGTCGGCGCTGGTGGCTCCCAGGTTGCGGTCCATCCACATCAGGTTGGCGAAAGTGACGGGCTGACCGAGTGGAGGGTCTAGCGGAACGATTATGTCCTCGTATACCTGAGGAGCGATGGCGATGGTGCGCACGTCATCGTCCAGAACGGTTATAAGCAAAGTGTATTCGTGGTTGCTCTCGAAGATGAACGGGCCGGTATCTTTCCCGGTCTCATCGACATTGCGGAGAGGAAAAGAGACTGTTTTGGGGCTCTCTTCCAGACCGGACAGAGTAACTGCGATTGAAAGTTCGCGGGGATTCTGCGCATTTTGACTGTCTTGGTTGGGGAAGATGAGCAGGCCGTCACTGATACCTTTACCGGTCGGGGAGACACTGACGGCTGTCGTCCCGATCTTCAGCTCTTCTGGAGACGATGCTTCAAAATACGTCCTGACGGTAGTATCTTCATCATTGTCATGAAG
>DWYD01000045.1 GCA_019118865.1 Candidatus Coprenecus merdipullorum
CCCCCCCGCTGACATGGAAAAACCGTCCCTCATCCGTAATGCCCCCGACGATTCCACGCAGCCGTCCCTCATCCGTATCCGTTATAAAAATCTGACCGAAGTCGCCTTCAACGACCATCCTGATCAGCGCCGCAACACGCGTGGAATCCAGCTTGTCGAAAAGGTCGTCGAAGAGCAGGATGGGACGGATATCGCTGTTCTGGAGCATTACTTGGTACTGTGCCATTTTCAAAGCTACTAGAAACGACTTCTGCTGTCCCTGCGAGGCACATTTCCTAAGCGGATGACCATCCATATACAACTCAATGTCATCCCGCTGAATGCCGACAGTGGTATACCCCATTACCCGGTCCTTCGGCAATGAAGAAGAAAACACGGAAGCCGCGTCAGTCCGGCTCATATCAGAGCGGTACCGTATCTCCACATTTTCCCGTCCTCCTGAGATAAGAGCATAGAACTCCTCAGACTTGGATGCCAGCATCCTGACAGCTGTCAATCGCTTTTCATATATGCAGGCAGCAGGTGCCGCCATCCGTTCCGACAAGGTTTCAATCAGCATGTCAGGCGTTCCTTCCTGCCGGAGAGCCGCATTACGCTGCTTGAGCAGGATGTTGTAAGCGGACAGTGAATGTAGATACTCCCTGTCCATCTGGGATATCATCATATTCAGAAAACGCCTGCGTTCCTCTCCCGAATCGTGTATAAGGGAAATGTCCGAAGGAGCCGTCATAACCACCGGGATACGGCCTATGTGCTCCGAGAGACGCTTGTAAGCCTTACCGTTGTGTCTGACAGTCTTGTTGCCGTCCGAGCGGACTGATATGGCTATATCCTCCTCCGCACCGGCATTCCTGTATGTTCCGTGCAGTACCGCTTCCTGCTTGCCGTAAGAGTACGTGTACCTATCATTGGAAGAGAGGAAGCTCCTGGTCATTGAAAGATAGTGGACAGCATCCAGAAGACAAGTTTTACCTTCTCCGTTATTGCCGCATATACAGTTGATTTTGGGAGAGAAAGATATATCCGCGCTTCCGATATTCTTAAAATCCCGTACAATTATTCTCCTAAGATACATCATCCTTTATTTTACCAACAAATATAGGACAATTTATTGTGATTTTGTCTTTGCGATTACACAAATTGTTGTATTTTTGCAACCATTATATAAAAATCAGAATTTATTGCAAAAATGGCAAAGAACGTAAACAATCCCAAGGAGGAGAAACTCGAGACAGTCGGCGAAGCCGTCTCCAAGACAGAGGTATTTTTCAAGAAAAACGGCAAGAACATCGGCTACATCGGTGCCGGTCTGGTAGTCGTTGCGGCAATAATCGTCCTCATCATCCAATTCTATTCCAAACCACTAAAAGAAGAGGCTATCAGTCAGACATTTACTGCCGAACAATACTTCAGGGCCGAAGATTACGACAAGGCTCTCAACGGTGACGGCAACTCACTCGGTTTCATCCAGATCATCGATGAATACGGTGCCAAGGCCGGCAAGGCTGTATATCTCTACGCCGGAATCTGCGAACTCCAGCTCGGAAACGCTTCTGAAGCTATCGGCTACCTGACCAAGTACAACGGCAAGGATCCCGTCCTCAAGGCCCGCGCACTCTCCTGCATCGGAGATGCATACTCTATGAGCGAGGACTATGAAAGCGCCCTCAGCTACTATCTTCAGGCTGCCGGTGTGGAGGACAATATCTTCGCAGCATCCTACCTGCTCAAGGCCGGTATCATCTGTGAGGAACTCGGCCGCAACGACGAGGCCCTGGCCCACTACCGTGTCATCAAGGACAAATATCCCCAGACATACGAGGGATACGAGATTGACAAATACATCTCACGCATAGAAGTAAAGAAGTAGAAGCAAGAAGCATATGGGAAGAGCATTCGAATTCAGAAAAGAGCGCAAGTTCAAGCGCTGGGGCAATATGGCCCGCGTATTCACCCGTCTCGGAAAAGAAATCACCATAGCTGCGAAGGCCGGTGGACCCGACCCTGACAATAACCCGCGTCTGAGGACCCTGATCCAGACCGCCCGCAGCGAGAATATGCCCAAGGACAATATTGAGAGAGCCATCAAGAGAGCCGTAGAGCACGACGCCGGCGACTACGAGGAAATCGTATATGAAGGTTTCGGTCCCCACGGCATCGCATTCCTGATCGAGACAGCCACCGACAACAACATGAGGACAGTGGCCAACATCCGCAGCTATTTCACCAAGGTAGGCGGAGCGCTCGGTACACAGGGCTGCGTAAGCTTCATGTTCGACCACAAGTGCGTATTCAAGGTCAAGAAAGACTCCCCTGTGGACATGGATGAGCTGGAGCTCGAGCTCATCGACTACGGAGTGGATGACGTGTACAAGGATGAGGAGGAGGATACCATTTATATATATGGCGAGTTCGAGTCATTCGGCGCTATCCAGAAATATCTCGAGGACAACGGCTTCACCATCGTATCCGGAGGTTTCGAAAGGATACCCAACGTACCTCTCAAGAAACTCACCGCAGAGGAGAAGGAAGGCATCCTCAAGCTCATCGACAAGCTCGAGAACGACGACGACGTACAGAACGTCTACCACACCATGGAACTGGCTGATGAAGAATAAAACAACTCTAAAATAATCTTATTATGGAACTGTCACATAT
>DWYD01000046.1 GCA_019118865.1 Candidatus Coprenecus merdipullorum
GCTACAAGACGGTAGGATTCGGGATGTATACCTTTCTTCATCTTAGTAATGTTTAAATGTTTCGGGCTGCAAAAGTATGCATAATTACTTACAGGCACAAATTTTTCTGAAAAATTAGATGCAGACTCTAATAATACTTTATCTCGCGCTCGTCTATCCTGTCGGGCCAGGAAGCATTGCCATGATAGGCCTCGCGGGTCACCCAGTTGCCAAGCGAATCAAGCTCATACTTGAACCTTACTGTCTGGGTTCTCTTCTCACCAACTATCAACATTTTGGAACACAAATCATTCTCATCATATGTCATCTCACTGTGGAGCTTGCCGAAGAGTATGTTGTCCGAATCCATAACAGTTCTGCGTCCCATGGAATCATATCCGATATTGAACTCGCTCAACTGTCTGGCCTGAGATATTGTGACCGTCCTGACGTTGTTTCCATCACCGTCATAGATCATCAAGCGGTAGCCGGCTGTCTCACCTTCCTTGTAGGAGAACGCTATCCGCACACTGTCCGGAGCAAAATACTCGTACTCCTCATATTTCCTGAGGCTGTCGTCCCCGTCAGTCTGCAGCAACGAATAAAGACGGCCTCCGCGGTAGGCATACACCACCTTTTCAAGAAGTGTTCCTGATGCACTGCGGGTCTCTGATGAGAGAATCCGGCCGTCCGGAGCATACTCGCTGACGGTCTCGCCAGTCTGCTTGCCCTTTGAATTGAATGTCCTGAGCAGCGTCGTCATACCGTCACGGTTGAATTCGGCGTATATGTTGTCCGCCGAAGTCATCATGGACCGCGTACCGTCCAGCGAGTCAACACTGTAGGGTATCGTCCTGATAGATGCGACATTGCCCTTCAGCGCATACTTGGAAAGATCCTGCTCCTGCTCCGGAGCCCATCTGCCGCAGGATACGGCAGCCAGCGACATGAGTAAAACTGCCGCACAGATTCTGTAATTGAAAGCCATTATATTTTACCGTTATTTGTTGCTCAATGTTTTGACACGTACAAGCTGCTCGTCATAAAGCATATACCTGCGTGCCTTGCGGATCCATTTCTGTTCCTCGACCTTGATGTGTTCCTTTAAATCGTTCCACGAAGCCTGCCCGCCCACATAGGAGGCCATAACCTCGTCGGCCAGCACTTCCGGCATGGCGGAAGCATCCACTCCCATTCCGTCAGCGACAAGCTGTCTGACAATCCTCAGGGCATGAGCAGCAGAATGATAGGGCACCCCTGGCCGCGGAAGCATCTGGAAGCCGTAGCACAGTTCTCCGCTATAGTGTCCTGAGCGGGGCGTAAAGATGCATTTGCGCAGGAATACACCGGCATCTGAAAGACCGGACACGTCCTCCAGTCCCATCAATGGGTTCAGATACGGGGCTCCGAACATCTCGTATGGTCTCTGCGTTCCCTCACCGCAGCTCAGGTCGGTTCCTGAAAGGAGAGTCATGCCGCAGTAGAAGTGGGAGGTGAACAGCCCCGGTACGTCCGGTCGGGGAGGAATGCTCCACGGCATCATGTACTGGGTCGCAGGACGCACCATATAGGATATGATGTGCAGGGGGAACTTCGCACCCACCTCCGAATAGAAGAGGTTGGCCAGCTCTCCCAGGGTCAGGCCGTGACGGTGAGGGATACCCTCAATGCCGGCAGAAGGCAGACTTCCGGGACAAGGAGGAGTCCCCTCCACCTGACGGCCGCAGATATTCTCCCGGTCCAGAATGTATACCGACACGGACAGTCCGCTGATATGAATCATCTGGAAAATATCGTACAGGACTGCCGTCATCGAGTCATAACGCGACCCGGTGTCCTGATATTCGATGATGAGGGCATCCACATCCTCGAACATCGATGGTTCAGGAGCGCAGTCCTCCCCTGCTCCCGAATGCAGAGGAATGAAGCGGCATCCGGTCATACCGAAAGCCCTGTCATACTCCACAACCTCCCGGGGAGCAGCCCCGTCCTGCAGGATTTCTCCAAAGAGCCCGTCTGCCGGATAGAACACCTTGCGCAGCCGCCCGCTCCGGTACAGACTCTCGAAGAGATACTCCTGCCGCTCAGGGTTCCAGGCCGACTGATTGCACAGCACGGCCAAGGATCCCTTGCGCAGCACCAGGTCCTCCTGACGATCCAGGGGGGTAGTTCTGAATGAGAACATGCGCTAGCCTATGATTTCCTTAGCGATACCTATCACCTCGGCGGCAATCCTCTCGGCCGATGCCTCGTCGGAGGCCTCCGAATAAACGCGGATAATCGGTTCGGTATTGGACTTGCGCAGGTGTACCCACATCTTCTCCCGGTCGAAGTCAATCTTCACTCCGTCGATGTCAGTGATGCGCTCCGAAGCGTAGCGTTTCTTGATCTCACCCAGTATCTTCTCTATCAGCGAGCGGTCGGAGAGCTCTATACGGTTCTTGGATATCACGTACTGGGGCAGGCCGGCGCGTACCTCGGTCACCTTCTTGCCGGAACGCACCAGAGAGCTCAGGAAGAGAGCTGTGCCGATAAGAGCGTCGCGGCCGTAGTGCAGGTCGGGCACGATGACACCACCGTTGCCCTCACCTCCGATAACGGCACCAGTACGCTTCATCTCGGTGGTCACATTGACCTCACCCACTGCAGACGCGCTGTAGGTGCAGCCGTGAGCCTCTGTCACATCCCGCAGGGCACGGGATGAGGAGAGGTTGGAGACCGTAGGGCCGGGCTTCTGTGAGAGCACGTAGTCCGCCACTGAAACCAGGGTGTACTCCTCGCCGAAGAACGAGCCGTCCTCACATACAAGGGCGAGACGGTCCACGTCAGGATCCACCGCGATACCGAGGTCAGCCTTCTCGGAAGCCACCCTCGAGCACAGGTCCACCAGGTGGGACGGCAGCGGCTCCGGGTTATGGGCAAAATGTCCGGTAGGCTCGCAGTTGAGTTTCACGCACTCCACTCCGAGAGCCTCCAGCAGGCGGGGCATCACGATGCCTCCTACCGAGTTGACCGCATCCAGCACCACCTTGAAACCGTGTGCGCGGATACCCTCCGCATCCACCAGAGGATGAGCCAGGACAGCCTGTATGTGCTCGTCGGTGAAATCCTTCTCGACGTATGAGCCCAGAGAATCGACGTCACAGTATTCGAATCCTTCCCGTTCAGCAATTTCCACCAACTCAGCACCCTCCACGGCATTGAGGAACTCTCCGTGCTCGTTGAGCAGCTTGAGGGCGTTCCACTGCTTGGGATTGTGCGAGGCAGTCAGGATGATGCCTCCGTCGGCCTTCTCGAAGATCACGGCCATCTCCACGGTGGGAGTGGAGGCCAGGCCGGCGTTGACCACGTCGATGCCGCAGGCCCTGAGGGTGCCGCAGACGATCTCGTCCACCATGGGACCCGAGATACGCGCGTCACGGCCGACCACCACCTTGAGCCGGCGGTCTCCCTTGCTGCGGTGCAGCATCGAGGAGTATGCAGATACGAATTTGACAATGTCCAGTGGCGTAAGCGCCTCTCCGCAGGAGCCTCCGATGGTACCCCTGATACCGGAAATAGATTTGATAAGTGTCATAGATATAAAGGTTTAAATAATTTTCATATCATTGCCCTGCATCCATCCCTGACGTCCGTCGGACAGTTCTATGCGGTACCACTCCCCTAGGCTGTCCACCACGGAGACCTTAGTCCCCTCGTGCAGGATGAAGAGGGACTGGTCGGTGGAACCGGGCGAGCTCTTGACGCTGCTCACCGGTACGGTCACCACCGCCTCGCCCGAGTCCTCTACGGCCGAGCGCAGGTTGAAGGCAAATGTCGCGGAAATCACCATAAAAACGATGGCCACCACCGCCAGAGCGAAAGCCGTCTTGCGCAGGGCCAGGGAGCGTCCGAAGCGGAACAGCAGCAGCAGCACGGCCACTGCCAGCAACAGGGCCAGGGCTATCCACGCCCAGGAGTCGGACGAAAGGGTATCGCGGAAAGCCTTGAACCAGGTCAGGAGAATGAACTCCGGAACGGCCTCTATCCGGTCCAGGGTCCCTTCACGGGCAATCTCCAGATTGACAGCCGCATCCTCGTACGATGGATCCAGCTTCAGAGCCTTCTCGTAATAGAGAATCGAGAGACCGAGGCGGTGGCCCAGTTTGTAACAGCAGTTGCCCATGTTGTAATAGAGGTCGGGCGAGACATAGCCGGCCTCCTCGATGGAAGTGAAAGCAGCAAGGGCCGCCTCGTAATTCTCAGCAGTATATTCATTCACCGCCTGTGCCCAGAGAGAGTCCACATCCCGGGCTCCTGCAGCCGTCACTGCGGATGCAGCCAGCACCATGGCGGCAATCATAGTTCTTATTATCGTCTTCATACTCAACTTTCTATTTCTGAAATAACCTTAACAGCCTGCTGATAGTGTTTCTCCATGGCCTCAGAACCGGAGGCAGGAGCATAGCGGGCATACTCGCAGGCATCGAGTATGTCGGAAAGCTCCTGTATCAAAGCCTCGTCCTTGCCGCGTGAACGGAGTTCCTCCCCTATCCTCTCCCGTGTCAGGTCGGCCACCGGCAGCATCAGCTTGTCGGAGATATAGCCGTGCAGGGCCTTGTGCAACTCCTCGTAGAATGCACTGTAAAGTCCCTGCTTCAGGAAGGCGGAGGCGTTCTTAAGACGGGCGCGGGCCACTTTCAGGGCCTTGCGGTTGCGGGTTCCGGCGATGTCGCTGCGCCGGGCGATGCTGCGGCTCAGGATCACCCATACAGCAGCCGTAGCCAGCACTATCACTATCGGGATGATGAGCATTGCTGGTGAGCTGACCATCATCCGGCCGGCCTTTTTCAGGTGAGGCGCGGTGGAAATGAAGCGGATGTCCTCTCCCAGGCTCTCGACGCTCCTCTTGCTCACTCCGGAGGGAATGACGGCCGCGTCGGTACGGGTGCCCTCGCCCACCTTCAGACGCAACGGTCCGGAGGAGAGGGTGCGGTAGCGGCCGGCCTCTATGTCATAGTAGGTAAATTCCACAGGCTCTATCCCGAAAACTCCGGGAGCCCTGGGAATGAAAGGATACTCGAAGGTCAGGGTTCCGGTGGATCCGGATGCTCCGGTGGTGATGTCATCGGTCTTGCGCACATCGTAGGACTCGAAGTCGGCGGGCAGCTGAACCTTTGGAGCCTCGACCAGGTTGATGTTGCCGGTACCGGAAATCTCCACCTTCAGGGAAGTGGCCTCATGGGCCGACACGCTGTCTGAGCTGAAGCCTGCGCTCATCCTGAACGACCCCACTCCTCCGGTAAAGGAGGCCGGAGCTCCGGCGGGAAGGGCCGAGACATTGACGGTCACCGGCTCACTGGTCACCCGCTTGCGTATCGTCTGGTAGGAGCTGAAAAAATCGTCGAAGATGGAGCGGGGTCCGGTGGACTCGGCCCGTATCTGGAGGAGGCACACCAGTTCCGAAGGGTCGATGGTCAGGGCTCCGGTCTGCTGGGGCAGGAGCATGTAGCGGCGCAGGAGGGCCGCATTGTAAACCTGGCCGTTGTAGTTCTCGCGGACGAACTGGATGTTCTGAGGAGCGTCTATCTCCTGGCTCCAGAACCCGTCGAAGGTCGGGAAGCGCACGTCCTCGAAACCGCTGATGGCGGAAGTCTGGACATAGAGCTTGAGGGTCACTATGACCGGTTCGCCCACCACCGCCCGGGTCTTGCTGACGCTCATGCGCAGCATCAGGTCCTCACCCGCGCTCTGGCGCTGCCCTCCGGAAGCGGCGGAGCCCTGGTCCGGCACCTCTCCCTTGACGGCCTCTATCGTCCTCGGCTCAGTGCTGTAGGTCTCCTTGCCTATCTTCACCGAAGCCGCACCCAGCGTCATCTTGCCCTCCTGCACAGCCCTTACGGTGTATGTGTAGCTGTGAGCGTGGGTAGTGGAGCTCTGGCCGTTGATACTCTGAAAGCTGGTCGATGTAGACGGAATCGGTCCGGCCAGTACCTCCAGCCCCTCGAAAGAGGGAGGAGTGAAGTCCGACACCTTGCCGCTCTCGTATGTGGCCGTGAAGACCACCCTGAATATCTCGTCGGTGGAAACCACTGCCGGTGCGTCCACCGTAAAGCTGTTCTGGGCCGACGCTGACAGCGCGCACAGCAGTGCGGTTACTGCCGCCGCGGCCATTTTGCTGAATTTCCTATACATTCCTGTCATTTTATCTGTCTTCTCCCTTTTTTACCAATTTTTCTCCTTCTCTTTGGATTTCTCCTTCAAGGCCTTGGCCTTCTTGACCTTGTCCTGGGTCTGCTTCTCCTTATCCTCTATGGCCTGGAGCATCTGCTGGGCGGCCTGAGGGGAGATCTGCGGCTGAGCCTGAGGCTGTTGCTGCTGATCCTGGTTCTGCTGGTCCTGGTTCTGGTCGTTGTTCTGATTCTGATCCTGGTTCTGATCGTTCTGCTGATCGTTATTCTGGTTCTGGTCCTGATTCTGCTGGTTCTGGTCCTGGTTCTGGTCCTGCTGCTGTTGCTGCTGATTCTGACTCTGCTGGTTCTGCTGCTGGTCCCTCAGCATCTTCTGGGCGTAGGCCAGGTTGGACTTGGTCTCGAAGTTGTCCGGTTCCAGGCGGAGGGACTCCTTGAATGCCTCTACGGCCTCCTGGTATTTCTTCTGCTTGAGGGCCAGGTTGCCGCTGTTGTGGAAATAGTCCGAGGCCTTGGAGGGCGACAGATTCTTCAGAGTATCGCCCAGATCCTTGAAATACAGCTCCGCCTCGTTGTAGCTCTCCGCCTTGTAAAGGGCGTTGCCCAGATTGTACTTAGCCGTGACAGAGGCCGAATCGGCAATCAGGGCCCGCTTGTAGTCTATCTCCGCCTCGCGGTACATCCCCTTCTTGAAGTCCCGGTTGCCGGCGCGGACCTCGGAGCGGTCGCTCTGGGCCGAAAGCACGGCCGGCGAGAGCACCATCACAGCAGCCAGCACTGCAAGAGTCTTACCGCTGCGGCCGAAGAGACTCCTCCGGTTGCGGGTATCCGACATGAAGAACTCCAGGAGGAGGAATACGAGTGCTATTGCAAAAAAGTACATATACTGTTCGTCAAATTCTTCGAATACTACGGACTGAAACTCCTTGTCCTGGAGGGTGCGTATCTCGTCGATGACGGGATTGAGGCCGAACTCCGTATTGCCGGCCCTCACGTAAAGACCCTCGCCCGCGGAGGCAATGTCCCTGAGAGTCTGCTCGTCGAGACGGGTCACGACGATATTGCCGTCCTTGTCCTTGAGCAGGTCACCGTCCATGGGGATAGGTTTGCCCTCGGGAGAGCCTACTCCGATGCAGAATACCCTCGCCCCCATGTCCACCGCATCGCGTGCGGCCGCCACGGGATCGTCCTCATGGTTCTCTCCGTCGGTTATCAGGATGATGGCCCGGCTGTGCTCGCTCTCGGAGGTAAAGCCGCGGATGGCGGTCCGGATGGCCTCGCCCAGGGCAGTACCCTGCACGGGCACGGACTCGGTGGTAATAGAGTTGAGGAATATCTTGGCCGAGACGTAGTCGGAAGTGATGGGCAGCTGGACGAAGGACTCGCCGGCGAAGATAATCAGGCCGATGCGGTCGCCCTGCAGCTCGTCCACCAGCTTGGAGATGGCGAGCTTGGCCCGCTCCAGGCGGTTGGGCGAATAGTCCTCGGCCAGCATGGAGTTGGAGACGTCGAGCACGACCATGATCTCGGCGCCCTTGATTTCCTTCTCCTTGAGGATAGCGCCCAGCTGAGGCCGGGCCATGCCTATGGCCAGGAAAAGCAGGGCGATGGAGAGCAGGGTAAGTTTCATCCAACCCTTGCGCCGCGGGACTTCGGGGGTAAGCCGGGCCACCAGCTCCGGGTCGCCGAAACGGGCGATCCTCCTCTTCCTGAGCCGGCGCATCAGCCAGTATGCTGTAAACATCAGGGGTATCAGCAGTATCAGCAGCAGATACCCGCCTTGTGCCAAATATATCATGCTATCCTCCTTGCTGCAAAAATTCTCAAAATTATCTCAAGCAGGAACGCGGCCAGGGCCCATACGGCGAAACGGCCGAATTCCTCGGTATAGACGGGGAAGGAGTCAACCGTAATCTTGACCTTCTCCATCTCATTGATCTCTCCATAGATCTGCATCAGCTTGGTATTGTCGGTGGCGCGGAAGTAGGAGCCTCCGGTCTGTTCGGCTATCTGCTCCAGCAGTTCCTCGTCTATCTCCACGGGGATGTTGCGCACCTGCACTCCGAACGGCGTCATCACGGGATAAGGGGCCGTGCCCATGGCGCCCACGCCTATCGTGTAAACGCGCACCCCGTAGGTCTTGGCTATCTCGGCCGCTGTCAGGGGAGCTATCTCACCGCGGTTGTTGACTCCGTCGGTGAGCAGGATCACTACGCGGCTCTTGGCCTTGGAGTCCTTGAGGCGGGCCACGGCGTTGGCCAGACCGTTGCCTATCGCAGTACCGTCATCTATCAGACCGCACTCTATCTCCTTAATGAGGTTGATCAGGGTGGCGCGGTCTGTGGTCAGGGGCGACTGAGTATAGCTCTCGCCGGCAAAGACCACCACTCCGATACAGTCCGAGGGCCGCTGGGAGATGAACTCTATCGCTATGTTCTTGGCCGCCTCAATGCGGTCCGGGTTGAAATCGCGGGCCAGCATACTGGTGGAGACGTCCAGGGCCAGCACTATGTCTATACCCTCGGCGTCGGTTCTGCTGACATTGGAGGAGCTGCGGGGCCGGGCTATGGCCACTATCAGCAAAGCCACGGCTATCAGCCTCAGCACTGCCGGCAGGTGGCGCAGCACCCGGGCGAGGCCTGCGCTGGCAGCCGAGAACGGGGCCGTAGTTGACATGGCCACGTAGGGCCGGCGGCGGCGCACCTGTTTCCAGATGTACCATGCAGCCATAGGGACGAGCAGCAGCTCCAGCCACAGCACCCACGGATATTCGAAGAATAGGTTATTCATGGGCTTTCTCCTCCATAGATTTTTCCGGCTGACCGGCAGGGTCTTTTCTCTTTCCTTCCTTCGCTGTCTTCTCCGCATCGGCTTCCAGAGCCTGCATGAAGGTGTCGTTGACGAAGCGCACCGCTACCGGCACGGCATTCTCGTTCTCCGACTCGGAGGCCGTGTACTTGGCGAACTTGACCAGGTCGGCCGTACCGAAGAGATCCTTGAGCGACTCGAAGTCCGAGGGCTGGATATCCTTAACGGAAAGATCCACCAGTATCTCCCCGGAAGTACGCTCTATGGTCTTGACGCCGAAGCGCTTCTCTATGTAGACGCGGAGGGTGTCGGTGATCTCGGTATAATACTGCTTCTGGTTGCCGGTCTGCCAGAGCTTCTCGCCCCGGATACGGTCCAGGTCGCGCAGGGCCACGATGTGGGGAGGGTCCTGCGGAGTGGGCTTGCCGAAGAGAGGACGGTTCTTCCGCCTGCGGACTATCAGCCTCCATACCGCTATGACGGCGGCCACCAGGACAATACCTCCGGCCACCCACGGCAGCACCTCCTCGAAGGTCACCGGGTAGCGGAACTGCGGCCGGATGTCGTACATCTCGTAAGTCGTGGTGTCAATGGGTATCGTGGTCACTTCCAAGGGAACCTCCGGAAGACGGAGGGTGTCCACAGCATCCTCCCCGCGGTAGACGTAGACCACCAGCGGGGGGAGGACGTAGCTGCCGCTGTCGAAAGAGGTGATGGTGGCGCGGGTCTGCACCCGGGAGAAGTCCCGGCCCCGGTCCACCGTGTCTATCGTGAAGTCCCCTATCAGCTCGACTCCGGGCACCACGTAGCCCGACATCGAGTCTATCCTGACGGACATGCCGCGGGGCAGGCGCATCTCGGAGGTCCACTCGATCTGATCCCCGATGAGGATGGTGTCCCGGGAGACTCCCGCCGAGACTATCTCCTGCGCCCCGGCCCTAAGGACCGAGAGCAGAAGGAGGGCCGCGGCCGCTGTCACTGTGCTGAATATTCTGTATCTCATATTTCTAATTGTCCTAAATTCTCCTATGCCCGCGTCTGGAACAGGGCCACCAGGCTCTTGACATAGTCCTGGTCGGTCCGGATGCTGACGGTGTCCACCTTGTACTTGCGCAGGGTCAGCAGAGTCTCCGCGTAGGCCTTGCGCGACCACTCCCCGTAACTCTCGCGGACGGAACGGCGGGAGGTGTCCACGTAGACGATGCGGCCCGTCTCATTGTCCCTTACCGGGAGGAGGCCCACGTCGGGCAGGGTGCGGTCCCTCTCGTCGTAGATATTGATCACCGACAGGTCGTGCCGGTTCACCGCCACCTTCAGAGCGTCCTCGTAGCGGGGACGGAAGGTCTGCGGGTCGATGTCCAGCATGTCGGAGAGCAGGAATGCCGTGCACTTCTTCTTCAGGGCGTTGGTCAGGAACCGGAGGGCCTCCCCTATGTCCGTGCCCTTCTCCTCCGGGCGGAACTCCAGGACCTCGCGGATGATCCTCAACAGGTGGCTGCGGCCCTTCTTGGGAGGGATGAATTTCTCCACGCGGGTGCTGAAGAACAGGGCACCGACCTTGTCATTGTTGATGGATGCGGAGAATGAGAGCACCGCCGCTATCTCCGCTGTCAGGTCCTTCTTCGTCTTGGACGAGGTTCCGAACCAACCGGAGCCGCTGGCGTCGATGAGCAGCATGACGGTCAGTTCCCTCTCCTCCTCGAACACCTTTATATAAGGAGTGCCCGTGCGGGCGGTCACGTTCCAGTCCATGTTGCGCACGTCGTCGCCGATCTGGTACTCGCGCACCTCGCTGAAGGCCATACCGCGGCCCTTGAAGGCCGAGTGGTACTCGCCCGCGAAGATCTGGCTCGAGAGGGCCCGGGTCTTGATCTCTATCTTGCGTACTTTCTTCAACAGGTCGTTGCTGTCCATAGACTACGGCACCTCCACTGCGTTGATGATGTCGGAAATGATGTTCTCGGATGTTACGTTCTCGGCCTCAGCCTCGTAGGTCAGGCCGATACGGTGACGGAGCACCTCGTAGCAGACGGCCCTCACGTCCTCGGGAATCACGTAGCCGCGGCGCTTGATGAAGGCGTAGGCCTTCGAGGCCATGGCCAGGGATATGGAGGCACGGGGCGATGCTCCGTAGGAAATCATGTCGGTCAGGGACTTCAGACCGTAGTCGGACGGGGTGCGGGTGGCGTAGACTATGTCCACGATATAGCGCTCTATCTTCTCGTCCATGTACACCTCGCGGACCACCTCACGGGCCTTGATGATGTCCTCGGGCTGGAGGACGGCACTGGCCTTGGGGAAGGTGCCGCTGTTGTTCATGCGGATGATCAGCTTCTCCTCCTCTTTCTTGGGATAGGTCACCACCACCTTGAGCATGAAACGGTCGACCTGGGCCTCGGGCAGCGGGTAGGTGCCCTCCTGCTCTATGGGGTTCTGGGTGGCCATCACGAGGAAGGGCTCGGGGAGCTTGAAGGTCTGGTCACCGATGGTCACCTGCCTCTCCTGCATGGCCTCGAGGAGGGCGGACTGCACCTTGGCCGGAGAACGGTTGATCTCGTCGGCCAGTATGAAGTTGGCGAATACAGGGCCCTTCCTGATCTGGAACTGCTCGCTCTTCTGGCTGTAGATCATAGTACCGATAAGGTCGGCGGGGAGCAGGTCGGGGGTGAACTGGATACGGCTGAACCTGGCGTTCACGCACGAGGCCAGAGTATTGATGGCAAGGGTCTTGGCCAGACCGGGAACACCTTCGAGGAGGATGTGGCCGTTGGCCAGCAGGCCGATAAGCAGATTTTCCACCAGATGCTTCTGTCCTACGATCACCTTCGTCATCTCCATCGAGAGGATGTCCACGAAGGCGCTCTCTTTCTGAATTCGCTCGTTTAATTCTTTAATGTTTACGGTGTCCATATCAAAATATTTGTATTTTTGTCGTCGAAATTTTACAAAAATAATCGATTTTCTCCAATAATGAGGTTTTTCGCTTCAATATCTTACAATGGATCGGGACTGTCCGGATGGCAGATCCAGGACAATGCACCCAGCGTCCAGGACGAAGTCCAGAGGGTACTGTCGACCGCTCTGGGGGAGAAAATCTCTGTAGTGGGGGCCGGAAGAACGGATGCCGGTGTCCATGCCTCGGACTTCACAGCCCATTTCGATTCCGACAGCCGTCTGCTGGTGGAAGACCCCGCGCACGTAATCTACAAAATAAATGCCATTCTGCCGAAAAACATCGTGCTCCGCGACATCGTCCGGGTCAGGGA
>DWYD01000047.1 GCA_019118865.1 Candidatus Coprenecus merdipullorum
CGGGGACGACATAGACAAGGGCCGCTCCAACGCCGTACAGTCCCTCGCACGACTGCTCTTCCGCGTATGGAGCGAGGTTCCCGCCGTCCTCTGCTCGATAGACGGAGGCAACAAGCGCAACGCCATCGCCCGCGAGGCCTCGGCCGTGATAGCCGTGAATCCCGGGGACGCATTTACAGTCAAGAACATACTGGAAGAGACACTGGCCGAACTGAAGGACGAGTACTCAGTAACCGACCCGGACATCGCCTCCGTATGGGAGGATAACCTGCCCGTACCGGCAGAGGCCATAGACGACAGCACCGCCTTCAACCTCATCCGCGCCCTGCACGCCGTACCTCACGGAGTGATGGCCATGAGCGCCGAGGTCAAGGGCCTGGTGGAGACATCCTCCAACCTTGCTTCCGTCAAGATGCAGGAAGGCAGCATAATCCGCGTAGGCACCAGCCAGCGCAGCTCGACCAACTCCGCCCGCCGCAACGCCGCCTCCCGTATCGAGGCCGCCTTCAGCGTAGCCGGAGCCGAAGTCACCCACGAGTCCGAGTATCCCGGCTGGAAACCCAGTCTGAAATCCCACATCCTCGAGGTCTGCAAGGCCTCCTACCGCCGCCTCTTCGGCAAGGATCCCGTAGTGCGGGCCATTCACGCCGGATTGGAGTGCGGACTCTTCCTGGACAAATACCCTCACCTGGACATGATATCCTTCGGCCCCACCCTCCGCGGAGTCCACGCTCCGGGCGAGAGACTGGACCTGGCCAGCCTGGACCGCTTTGTCCTGCTGCTCGAGGATGTCATCAGAGAATGTAAATAATCCTACGGTCATGAGCGACAGACGTCATCTGCAGATAGCCCCCTCCATCCTCACCTCGGACTTCACCCGTCTGGGCGAGACCCTGGAGATGCTCAACTCCTCCCAGTGCGACTACATCCACCTGGATGTGATGGACGGAGTCTTCGTACCCAATATCTCCTTCGGTTTCCCGGTCATCCGCAACATAGCGAAGAAGGCCGCCAAACCCCTGGACGTACACCTTATGATAGTAGACCCCGACCGCTACATCGGAGTGCTGCGCGACGCCGCCCCCGAGTACGTCACGGTCCACTACGAGGCCTGCACCCACCTGCACCGCAGCCTGCAGAACATCCGCGCCAACGGCATGAAGGCCGGCGTGGTGCTCAATCCCCACACTCCCGTGTCCTCCTTAGAGTACATCGCTGAGTTCTGCGACATGGTCGTCCTGATGTCGGTCAATCCCGGCTTCGGAGGCCAGTCCTTCATCGAGAGCACCTACCGCAAGGTAGCCGAGACCAAGGAGCTGCTGCTCCGCACCGGCTCACACGCCCTCATCGAGATCGACGGCGGCGTCAACCTGACCAACGCCGGAGCCCTGCGCGATGCCGGAGCCGACGTAGTGGTGACCGGGAACGCAGTATTCGCCTCGGAAGACCCCATTGCTACTGTCGAGCTGTTCAAATCGATATGATTCCGGACAACCGTCCTACAGCAAGTACCTAATTTCCTTAAAATAATACTTAGCCACCCGCCCGTCCTCATGTTCCACAAGGAGACGGGCGGTTTTTTTCTCCACCCCGAGAATTGTCCCGCGGAAGCGGACAGAGGCCCCGCCGGTGAAATACTCCGTCTCCTCGAACTCCGAGGGCACTCCCCTGCGGTAGAGCAGGGCCTCATACTCTCCGTCCAGCCCAGGCACGCGGCCGTCCTCCCCTATTGCCCGGTAGAGGGAAAATATTTCATCCAGCACCAGCGGCAGCTCGGCATGCGGGTCTAGGAGAGGCAGCGGCCTGCGCTCCGCCGGGGCTGCCTCCTCCAGGGCAAGGAGGACAGAGGTGGGGTTGGGCAGCTCCGGAGGGAAGACCCTCTGATTGATATTGAGGCCGATACCTGCGATGCTCACTGCCAATGTGTCACCCTTGAGAGTGTTCTCAAGGAGCATTCCGCAGACCTTCCGGTCGCGGATGTAGATGTCATTGGGCCATTTGACCCTGACTCCCGAGAGTCCCTTGCCTCGGAGGTAGCGGGCTATGCCCACGGCACAGGCCTGAGAGAGGACAAACTGGTCCGCTGCCCTGAGCCCCAGAGGCTTGAAGAGAATGGAGAACATCAGGTTCTCTCCCCGGGAGCTCTCCCAGCGGTTGCCCCTCTGCCCCCGGCCGGCCGTCTGGAACTCCGCGCACCAGACCGTGCCGTCCTCAGCTGTGTCCTTTCCGCGCCAGGCGTCGAGATTGGTGGAATCGGTTATATTTTCCCAATGAATATTCATGGCACAATTTTTATATTATTATCTTTGCACGGCAAAATTAGAAAAATATTTATGACAGAAATCGACATCATAGCCGAGGCTATGCTTGAGAAGAAGGCGAAGAATGTGTGCGCCCTCGACCTGAAGAAGATAGGAACAGCCATCACGGATGCTTTCGTGATATGCAACGCGGACTCCACCACCCAGGTGGCCGCCATCGCCGACAACATAGAGGAAAGAATGATTGAGCGTGCCGGACGCAAGGTGGTGCGCGCCCAGGGCAAGGAGAACGGCTTCTGGGTGATACTCGACTACCTCAACGTCGTGGTGCATATCTTCCAGACCGAATACCGGAACTTCTACCGCCTGGAGGACCTCTGGGCCGACGCTGACCGCAAGGATTACAAGGATGAACAGTAAAGACAATATGAACACCCCTCAGAACAAGAACACCAACAATACAGGAAACAACAACCGAAGGCCGGGAGGCGCACCCGGGCCCTTCCGCCCCATGCGCGGGCTGATGTGGGCCCTGTACGTCATCTTCGGCATCGCCATGATCTGGATAGTGAGGAACTACTCCGGTTCTGACCCCGTCAAGACCGAGTGGCTCACGGTCAAGGAATCCATGATTCCGCATGGCGACGTGGAGAAGATCACCTACGTCACCAACCTGCACCGGGCCGAGGTCTACATCCGCAAGGACTCCCTGCCCAAGTACGTCAACCGCTACTTCGGAGGACAGACCCCCGCGGCCGGTCCCCATTTCTATTTCATAGTATCCTCCAATTTCAACGCCGAGGAGAACTTCGAGGAGGCCCGTCAGGAGCTTCCCGCAACCCAGCGCTTCACCATCTCCACTGAGGAGCGCAACAACTACTTCGGACAGATCTTCGACTGGATCATCTTCCCCCTGCTGCTCTTCGGACTGCTGTGGTTCATCATGTTCCGGCCGATGCAGAAAAATATGGGCGGAGGGCCCGGCGGCGGCATCTTCAACGTCGGCAAGTCCCAGGCCAAGCTCTATGAGAAGGAGAACAATGTCAAGGTGACCTTCAAGGACGTCGCCGGTCTCGAGGAGGCCAAGGTCGAGGTGATGGAGATAGTCGACTTCCTAAAGAATCCCCAGAAATACACCGCCCTCGGAGGCAAGATACCCAAGGGCGCCCTGCTCGTAGGCCCTCCGGGCACCGGCAAGACACTGCTGGCCAAGGCCGTAGCGGGCGAGGCCAACGTACCATTCTTCTCCATCAGCGGATCCGACTTCGTGGAGATGTTCGTCGGTGTGGGAGCTTCCCGAGTACGCGATCTCTTCCGGCAGGCCAAGGAAAAGGCCCCCTGCATCGTCTTCAT
>DWYD01000048.1 GCA_019118865.1 Candidatus Coprenecus merdipullorum
GCAAGATACCGTGCGTGAAATGCTGCATAAGGACATCAAGAAGCCCGAACTGAAATTCGCGCTTGGCATACCGGGCAGCGTGACCTTACGCAAATTGGGCATAACGGACACGGAACGCGCCAACGACAGGTGGAATGAACATCTGCTGAAATACAAATCCCGCATCCGGCTCTTCGACGGCATCCCGGAGTTACTGGACAGCCTGAAGACAAATGGCTGCAAACTGGGCATAGTCACATCGAAGACCCGACACGAATACACGGCTGATTTTGCTGCCCCGTTTGCATTGTCCGGTTATTTTGGCACTGTGATATGTGTGGAAGATACCGCTCGCCCCAAACCTTCTTCTGATCCACTGTTAGCATATCTCAACGCATCTGATGCAAACGCCGCAGATACGCTTTATATAGGCGATACCCTCTACGACAGCCAGTGTGCGCAAAATGCCGGGGTGGATTTCGGGCTTGCGGCGTGGGGTAATGTGGCGGTTCAAGAAATACCGGCAGATTATATATTCAAAAGACCTGCGGATGTTTTGTTTTCACTCTATCCAAAAAGAATCCTGTAATATCGGCAGTTGTATTTGCACATTTTGCCTAATTATCGGCAGTCTATTTATTAATTTCACTTAAAATATAGGCAGTATAAATTTTATTTGCTATCTTTATCCCCAAAAATGAGCAATGGATATAAGAGAACTTGAAACAGCGCTTTTGGACCAGAAGGAAGAACTTGAGGCTCTGAGAAATAAGAGTTTCTGCTATCGCGAAGAAGAACGGATGATCAATTTGGAAAGCAGTCTTGCACAAGTGGTCATAGGTGTCAGAAGAAGTGGAAAATCCACATTATGCTTCAATGCCTTGGAGAGGTCAAAAGTGAGTTATGCGTATGTAAACTTCGATGATGAGAACCTAATTGACCTTTCAGTCAAGGACATGAATAATGTCCTGCAAGTTCTGTACAGCATATACGGTGATTTTACCCACCTTTTTTTCGATGAGATTCAGAACATCGAAGGATGGCATCTTTTTGTCAATCGGATGTTACGCAAGGGAATTCACGTGCTGCTTACAGGCAGCAATTCAAAACTGCTTAGCGGTGAGCTGGCCTCACATCTTACAGGCAGGCATCATACTATAGAGCTGCTGCCGTTCTCGTTCAAGGACTGGTGCAGTTATAACGGTATCGCCATGGCGCCGCTTACTACCAGGAACAAAGGATTTCTTATGGGTGCTTTTGACAAGTATCTGCATCAAGGAGGATTCCCGGAATTGCTTGTGGAGCCCGATCATACAAACTATATTGAATCTCTGTTCCACGATATAATAACACAGGATATCAGGAAGCGGTTTAAGGTCAAATATATTGATTCTCTGGAACGTTTGGCGAGGCATCTGCTTAACATATCACCGGCGGTAATCGTCAAGGATAAGTTACAGAAACAATTCGGATTCAAAAGTCATCACACCCTGGGCAATTATCTTTCGTATATGACACAGACCTACTTGCTTTGTAAAGTCAGCAAGTATTCTTCAAAAAGTAAGGAACGCTCTGTAGCCGAGAAGGTCTATGCGATAGATGTGGCTTTCATGAATAAACGGGAGAATGCCTTTGCCGGTGATAATCTTGGATGGCGGCTCGAGACAATGGTTTATCTGGAACTCCGCCGTCGCATTAAGACAGCAGAAGAGGATATTTATTATTTTGACAATGGGAATACTGAGGCGGATTTCATTGTCTGCAGCGGAAGTAAAGTTATGGGAATATATCAAGTGGCTTACGATATAGAGAATCCCAGAACCCGCAGACGCGAGATTAATGGAGCCGTCGCAGCTGCAAAACATACGAAATGCAGTAATGTGTTTATCTTGACAGATCATCACTCAGAGACAATAGTCAATAATGGCATAGAGATAAAATCGATGCCTGTATGGGAGTGGATTGTCCGTGGAAATTAAGACCCGTCAGACGGCCTTTACCATCCTGTATGCCGCCTCCACTGCCGCATGTCCTTCTATTTCTCCCGGGCGTTCTCAAAGCATTCGATCCAGCCGCCTAATCATAGACTGCCGCTGCTGCAAAAAATGGTTAGGATCCGATGCGGAAATACCAACTTGTTGTGATTGTCTGCCTGAGCGGCCGGCGGTACCTTTGCAGCCGTAAATTCTGTAAAGGCAATAAGTATGAAATTAAGGACAATAGTTCTGACAATCACTGTCTTGACTGCCGCCGGTATGTGGGCACCGCAAGTCTTGGCCGAAGCATACGCAACGGCGGATACATCTGCAAGGCAGGAAAGTAAGTGGACCAAGGCATTTTCCCGTCTGACAGTAGGCGGCTATGGTGAGGCCGTTGGAACATATAATTTCTACAGTGACAATGTTTTCCGATATCAGTTCCCGGACAGTTACCGCGATTCGAAGGGTCATGCACGCTTTGATCTGCCGCACGTGGTAATTATGCTGGGCTATGATTTCGGTAAAGGATGGACATTGGGAACTGAGATTGAATTCGAGCATGGGGGTGTAGAGGCTGCAGTGGAGATGGAGAACGAGGAAGCCGGTGAGTTCGAGAGGGAGATAGAGAGGGGAGGAGAGGTGGCTCTGGAGCAGTTCTGGATACAGAAGGAGTTCATGCCGGAACTCAATCTGAGAATGGGACATATCGTGGTGCCGGTCGGTGCGACCAATAACAAGCATCTGCCGACGGAGTTTTTCACGGCTTATCGTCCCGAGGGCGAGAACACCATCATTCCGTGCACCTGGCACGAAACCGGTATCAGTCTGTGGGGCCGCGCAGGGGACTGGAGGTATGAGGTTCAGCTGCTGCCTGGACTTAACTCAGTGTTCTTCAGCAATTCAGAATGGGTCTACGGAGGCTCGGCCTCACCCTACGAGTTCAAGCCCGCAAATCATCTTGCCGGAGCGTTCAGAGTGGACAATTACTCGGTAAAGGGTCTGCGGATGAGCCTGAGCGGTTATATCGGCAACAGTTTCAACAATGATATAGTGACTGAGGAGCGTTCCCGCTATGCCGGAGTAAAGGGCACGGTGATGATAGGTGCCTTCGATTTCGAGTATCAGGGACATGGACTTGTAGTCAGGGGTAATTACGATTACGGATATCTTAAAGACGCACAGTTGATAGGTGCCTGGAACAGTTCGTCCATGAACAGCACGGAGTCTCCTTACAAGCATACTCTTGTGGGGCAGGCCGCAATGGCAGGCGGGGTAGAGGCCGGTTACGACATTTTCTCTGCTGTTAACAAGCTTTCCGGGAAACAGAAATTCTATGTCTTCGGGCGGTACGAGTATTATGATTCCTATATCCCGGCTCCGGCCACTACAGATTATCCGTGGACGGACAAGCATCGTATCGCTGTGGGTATCAACTATTATCCTATTGACGAGATCGTCATAAAGGCCGAATATTCCCACCGGTTCCTGAAGAGTCAGTATATTGACGAGCCGTCGGTTTCGATAGGCATAGCCTACGCCGGATTTTTCAAATAGCAGATACATTAACAAACAAATAACGTAAAGGAAAAATGAAAAAGTTTATCTATTTCGCGGCAGCTGCATTGGTGTTTGCCAGCGCCGCATCCTGTGAGCAGAACGGAGGAGAGACGGACATCACCAACCCCTACGATGAGCAGTTCGCCAAAATAGCAGACCGTTTTGTCAACGAAACTGTAATTCCTACCTATGAGGCTCTTTCTACATCAACGGCCGAGCTGGAGACTCTGCTGCAGCAGCTCAAGGAAGACAAGTCCCAGGCCACCTTGGAGGCCACCTGCGAGAAATTCCTTGAAGCCCGCGCCTGGTGGGAAAAAAGTGAGGCCTTCCTTTTCGGACCGGCCACGGATTTCGGAGTGGACCCTCATATCGACTCATGGCCCCTCGATGTGGACGCTCTCAATATGGCTCTGAGCAACACTGACCAGATCAATGCCATGAACGGAGAGGGCGGCGATCAGTTTGCCGGTGACAATCTCGGCAACACCGTTCTTGGTTTCCATGGCATCGAGTACATCCTTTTTGAAAACGGAGGTCCTAAGAATATCGCCGATATCAATGAGCTGCATCTCATCTATGCCGCCGCAGTGGCAGGCGACCTGCGCAACCGCTGCTGGCAGATGGAACTCGGCTGGGCCGGTGAAGACGGAGTCGCTGCAGAGCGTCTGAAGAAAGTGGCTGACCAGCTTGAGCTCCCTTACACTGTCAACGGCGGTACTTCCTCATATGGAGACAATATGCTCAATGCCGGCAAGCCCGGAAGTTCCTACAGCAGCATGACCTCGGCTATGGAGGCTATTATCGACGGCTGCAAGACCATCGCCGACGAGGTGGGAACCATGAAGATAGGCAAGCCTTATTCGGGAGAGGACCCCAACTACATCGAGTCTCCCTACAGCCATAAGTCGATTCAGGACTTCTATGACAATATAATCAGCATCCAGAGCGTCTACATGGGCGGCATCGAGGGAAACCGTGACGAGGCCAATTCCCTCCATGGCTTCCTGGCTGAACACAACAAGACTGTGGATGATGCGGTGATGGCCGCTATCGACAATGCTCTCGCCAAGATTCAGGCCATGAAAGCTCCTTTCGTCAACAATATCAACGACCCTTCGGCCGGTGAGGCAAGCGAGGCCTGCAAGACTCTCGACGAGGTTCTCGGCCAGGCCAAGGATGCCGTACGCAACGCAGAGTAACAGGCTATGAAATTCAGATACCTTTCATTACTGGCAGCCGCAGCCATTGCCTTGACAGCCTGCCATGAAGACCCCAACGGCAAGGATCCGGACAACAACGGAACGGATCCCGATGTGAACCCCGAGATATACGCCGGAGGTCTTCTCGGAACTACATTCAACTCATCTGCATCGGCATTTGAGGACCCTGCTCCTGCCGTAGAAAAAGCCGGTCTCACCGACCGGTTCAAATACGGCGAGTATTTCTTTGAGCGCTCCTATACCCAGACCGCCGAGCCTTTCGACGGCCTCGGTCCGCTCTATATCCGCAATTCCTGTCAGGCCTGCCACCCCGGATACGGTCACGGCAAGCGCATGGAACGCTACCGCTGGGACGACTGGGGCAACGGCTATCTGCTGGTAGTCTATGACAAGAGCAACGATGCTTATCTGTCCTCCCTCACCGGGATGCCTCAGACTGCGGCGGTGGAGCCTTTCAAGGCCCCTCTGGACGAGGACCAGATAACCATCCAGTGGCTCACATACGTAGACGAATGGGGCAACAAGTTTCCGGATGGGGAAACATACGAGCTCATCTACCCGGAAGTGACCATACCCGAGAGTGCTTTCTACGTGCCTATCCAGTCCGGCGGCAAGGATATCCCTCATTCCCAGGTGGGTGTACGGCTTGAGACCACTATCGGAATCTACGGCACAGGTCTGCTGGACGCTATCCCCGACGATTCCCTTAAGGCCCAGTACGCAAAGGAAGAGGCTATGGGAATTCCTATCAATCCTGCTTTCTTCTCCGGAGGTGAGTGGGTGAAGCAGTATTCAAACACTCTTCAGGGTGATGGCGAGCAGCATCCATTCCGCTTTACCTACGCCCTCTCCCGCGGCGCTCTGCAGGATGGTCCCGGTGCCAATGCTATCTGGAACATCACCAATGTTACCCGCAGCGACCGCCGCTACCATTATATGACCGCGGCATACGCCACCACAGCTTCCCAAGATCCCGATGTTCAGAACGGCTTCTATGCCTTCCTGGATAACTTCGAGGCAAAGTATCCCGAAGCCAAGGACAGATGGCGTACCGGTAACGTGGAGGCCGATATCTACAATTTCCTGATGGCCCAGGACCTTCCTGTAGAAATGAGCGATGAAGAGTACACCGACCTGATGATCTGGCACCGTGGCCTGGCCGTGCCTGCCGCGCGTAACCTGGATGACGAGGATGTACAGCGTGGCCGTCAGCTCTTCCGCGAAATCGGCTGTGCCACCTGCCACCGTCCTTCATGGACTACCGGACCGGATGAGTTCAACGATCCCAACAACTTTTTCGCCCGCGGCGATACGGAGCTGCCTAAATATCCCAACCAGACTATCTGGCCTTACAGTGACTTGATCCAGCACCAGCTTTTCATGCAGAACGATATCCGCGGCGGATGGTGCCGCACGACCCCTCTCTGGGGCAGAGGCCTGTCCCTGATATGCTCGGGACACAGCGACCGTCTGCACGATGCCCGTGCCCGTAACGTGGTAGAGGCCATCATGTGGCACGGCAATGCGCAGAGTCACGCACGCCAGTCTGTAGAGAAGTTCCGAGAGTTGAGCAAGGAGGACCGCGATGCTGTTGTAAAATTCATTGAAGCCATCTAAGCAATTGGACAAGATAATAAAATACACTGCATTCGGGACAGCTGCAGTCCTGACTGCAATTCTGATCCTCGCTACCGTCCTGGAGAAATCCAGCGGTAGCGGGGTTGTTTTTGAGTACATATACCGTTCGCCGGTATTTGCCCTGCTGTGGGTGCTGGCCGTGGGGGCGTGCACAGTTACCATGGTACGCTGCGGCCATACTCTTCCCTTGGCGGTCAGCGCCATGCACCTGTCATTTGTATTCATACTCATGGGGGCGCTCATGACATTTCTCGTGGGGGAGAAGGGGACCCTGCATCTGCGCACGGATGGAGGAACTATAAGAACATTTGATTGTGATGACGGGAGCACCAAGGCACTGCCATTCGATGTCTCCCTGAAGGAATTTCAGATAGACTTTTACCGTGGGACAACCGCCCCGATGGATTACCGCAGCCTTATCGTCATACACGACGCCGGGCAGGAACTGGAGCGGGAGGTGTCGATGAACCGGATATGCCGTCACCGCGGATACCGTTTCTACCAGGCGTCCTACGATACCGATCTGCAGGGGACGACTCTGTCAGTGAGCAGGGACACCTGGGGCATTGCATTGACCTATACCGGATTTATATTACTGATAGGAAGCATGATACTGCACTTCTTCAATCCCTCGGGGAGTTTCCGTACTGCACTGAGAAGAGTATCCAGAGGGATAGCTGTCTGTGCCGTGGCGCTGTTGCTGGCCTCCTGTTCATCAGACCGAGGGAATGTTCCCAAGACACTCCCTAAAGACCTTGCAGAGGATTTCGGAGAGCTGTATGTCTATTACAATGACCGGGTTACCTCCGTCCGGACTCTTGCCCGCGAATTCACTATGAAACTGACCGGACGTCAGTCATACAGGGGACTCACTCCGGAACAGGTGCTTTCCGGCTGGATGTTTTACTACGACAGCTGGAAAAGGGAGCCGATGATAGAGGTGAAGGGCCGCGGACGGCTGCCTCTGACGGATCTGAATCCGGAGGAGGAACTGTTTCAGGTGGTGAGTATGGCCGCCACTTGGTCTATTATCAGGATTTTCCCATACATCGGGGAGGATGGAACTGTGATGTGGTACGCATCGACAGATACGCTTCCATTTGACATGGACAGCGGGGAATGGCTTTTTGTCCGCAAGGTGCTGGGACTGGTGCGGGAGGATGTGGTTCTCGGGGACTATGACGGGGCTTCGGCAGTGCTTGCGAAACTCCGGCAGTGGCAGGTGGAAAAATGCGGAGCGGACAATCTTCCCACCAATACCGTATGGCAGGCGGAGCAGTTGTACAATACCATTGACCGTCCCAAGCCTGCGGCGATGGCGGCCCTCACAGCAGGGATTCTGCTCTTCGTTCTGACCTGTGCAGGTATGACGTCTCCGGCCTTGCGCAGAGTCTGCAGCAGGAGCGTGCGCCCCGCGGCGATACTGACGGGCGTATTCTTCTTATATCTGACCCTTTTGCTGATACTCAGATGGGTAGCTTCGGGACATGTGCCCATGAGCAACGGATTCGAGACTATGATGATGATAGCATGGTCATCATGCGTGCTGTCCCTTGCTTTGTTCCGAAAGCTGCCGGTAATACAGCCTTTCGCCATGCTGATGTGCGGTTTCGCACTTCTGGTAGCATCGATAGGGGAGTCCGATCCTGGGATGACTTCGCTGATGCCGGTGCTGTCCTCACCTTTGCTTTCTGTCCATGTAGCCTGCATGATGATATCTTATTCTCTCTTGGGTCTGCTGGCCCTCAACGGGGTGATGGGTATATGGGCCGGACGCGGCTCTTCTCCTAAAGCGCAGGAAGCGTCCTCATCCCTTGCGGATGTAGGTAGACTGCTGCTGTATCCTGCGCTATTTCTGCTGGTTACCGGTACGGTCATCGGTGCGGTATGGGCCAATGTATCATGGGGACGCTACTGGGCCTGGGATCCAAAGGAGGTGTGGGCCCTGATTACGATAATAGTGTATGCGGCTGCGCTGCACTCCCGTTCTCTCAGGTTTCTTGCTGCCCCTAATGCGTTTCACCGGTACAGTGCAGCCGCATTCCTGTGTGTGCTGATTACCTACTTCGGAGTCAACTTTTTTCTCGGCGGTATGCATTCCTACGCTTAGCGGACGGATTGCTCCGTTTGGGTATTGTTCTGCAATTTCCATCCGGATGTGTTTTCCTGAATGTCCCACAAATGAGCGTAAAGCCCTTTCTGCTGAATGAGTTCGTCATGAGTTCCCTCTTCCTTTATCCGGCCGTCGTCCAGGACGATGATGCGGTCGGCATCTTTTATGGTCTTGAGCCTGTGAGCTATGGCAATGACGGTGCGCCCTTTGATCAAAGAGTCGATGGCTTTCTGCACCTCTACTTCATTTTCAGGGTCTAGAGAGGCGGTAGCTTCGTCCAATAGGATAACAGGCGCGTCTTTCAGTATGGCGCGGGCGATGGATATGCGCTGCTTCTCGCCTCCGGACAAGGTACAGCCTCCTTCGCCCACCATCGTGTCGTAGCCTTGCGGCAAGCGCATGATGAAGTCGTGGCAACAGGCTTTCTTGGCGGCGGCAATGATTTCCTCGTCCGTTGCATCCGTCTTGCCGAAACGGATGTTATTGCGTATGGTATCTTGAAACAGATAGACATCTTGGAACACCGTAGAGATGTGGCTCATCAGGCTTTCGGGGGCTATTTCGTCCATCGGCACGTCGCCAAAGAAGATGCGTCCCTGCTGCGGGTCGTAGAAACGGGCGCAAAGTTTCATCACCGTGCTTTTCCCGCTTCCCGAAGGGCCAACAAGAGCTGTCAAGGAGTTTTGGGGGAGCGTGACGGTTATGTCGTGCAGCACTTCCTTGTCTTGATAAGCAAACGATACGTGCTCAAACCGGATGTCACCTGCCGCCGGGGATTGCCGTTCACCTTTCATTTCCGGCTCGTTCATTAAGGAAAGGATACGTCCTCCTGCAATGGAAAAGTATCGGAACTCTGTGAAATTGGTCAGGGCAGAAGTCAATGGGTCGAACACACGGGAACCGACCACGAGAAACAGCACAAATACGAGAATGGAAAGTTTCCCTCCCAACAGCAGGTATGTTCCGCACAGCACCATCAGGGTCAGCCCTGCACGTACTAACGTGATGCTCAACAGGACGAACGGACCTAACAAGGCTTCCTGACGGATGCAGGCACGGCGAAGTTCGGCAAAGGCATCGCGCAGCCGGACGAAACGGTCGCCCAACAGATTGTAGGCTTTCATCACCCGGATACCCTGCAAGTATTCCTC
>DWYD01000049.1 GCA_019118865.1 Candidatus Coprenecus merdipullorum
GGTGCGGAAAAAGCATACCATTACCGACAAGATAGACGCCGTGGTCACCAACCGCTGGGCCGCCTTCCCGATATTCATCCTCCTGCTGTACATCATCTTCGAGGCCACCTTCCGCCTGGGAGAATACCCTATGACCTGGATTGAGTGGCTGGTGGAGAAATTCGGGGCCTTCGTGGCCACCACCATGCCGGAGGGCATGCTGAAGGACATGGTAGTGGACGGCATCATCGGAGGAGTGGGCAGCGTGCTGGTATTCCTACCCAACATCCTGATCCTCTATCTGTTCATCTCACTGCTGGAGGACTCAGGATACATGGCCCGCGCCGCCTTCATCATGGACAAGCTCATGCACAAGATAGGCCTGCACGGCAAGTCGTTCATCCCCATGATCATGGGCTTCGGCTGCAACGTACCGGCCATCATGGCCACCCGCACCATAGAGAACCACAAGAGTCGCCTGGTCACCATGCTCATCATCCCCATGATGTCCTGCGCCGGCCGCCTGCCCGTGTACATCCTCGTGGCCGGGGCATTCTTCCCCCGCAACGGCTCGCTCGTGCTCCTCGGCCTCTACGCCCTCGGCATCGTCATGGCCATCATCTCGGCCAAAGTGATGAGCCGCTTCATCAAGGACGACAACCTGCCCTTCGTCATGGAGCTGCCGCCCTACCGCGTGCCGACCTCCAAGTCCGTCTTCCGCCATACCTGGGAGAAAGGCAAGCAGTACCTGCACAAGATGGCCGGCATCATCCTCGTAGCCTCGATCATCATCTGGTTCCTGGGATACTTCCCACATCACGACCGCTGGGCCACCCCCGCCGAGCAGCAGGAGAACTCCTACATCGGTATGATAGGCAAGGCCATCGAGCCCGTCCTCGAGCCCCTAGGCTTCGACTGGAAGATGGGCGTCGGCATCATCTCCGGTGTAGCCGCGAAGGAACTTGTGGTAAGTACAATGGGCGTACTCTACAGCGGTGAGCAGGAGCGTTTTCCTGCAACCGCAGGCGATCCAGGCACAGCTTCTGCCGATATCGTATCACCCCAAACCGCCGACGCGGCTGCTCCTGTGACAGCCGGATCTGAAACCGAAACCGTCTCCGGCGACACCATGCTGCAGAATGCCCTCGCCCGGACCACCACCCCGGCCGCGGCCCTTGCCTTCATGGTCTTCGTTCTGCTCTACTTCCCGTGCATCGCCACGTTCGTAGCCATAAAAAACGAGAGCGGCGGTTGGAAATGGGCCATCTACTCAGCCATCTACACCATCGCTCTCGCTTGGGTTGTATCCTTTATCGTCTACCGTACCGCTCTGATTCTGATTTAAACTACCGGGCTCTGGCAACAGTATGGAGAACGGCTCCATCCTTGTCCAGCATATGCAGGCAGAGGGAGTCGGCAGATACTGTCACCAGAGACCATCCTGACTCGGGACTGCAGAAGACAGTACCTTCTGTCGGCTCCACATCGCGGCTCAGAGAGCCGGAAGAATTGACCACATAGTCTATACCACAGCCGTCCTTGCGGATATGCTGGAAAGTATGCAGGTGACCGCAGACATACATATCCACGTTGTCATGTTTGAGAAGTATGCTGTTCACGCGTTCCTGCATGTCGGTGCGCTCGATTTCATCCTTGTCCGTGAAAGCATATATGGGATGGTGACCCACTACGATGACCCAGTCCTCCTCGGCCTCGGACAGGGTTCTGTCCAGCCATGCGAGCTGCTCGCGATAGTCCGACTTGGAGGCATCGGCGTATTTGTCAGTCTCCTCACGGTACTTGTCGATAATGGGCGTGGTGTCGAGCATCACGATACGGATTTCCACCCCGTCCTCCTCCTGCACAAAAGTATAGTAGCGCGAGGGCATGTGCCAGCGGGCGCTGACCCGGCTGTAGTCTATACAGGCCTGGGTGTTGCTGCGGTACTCGTGGTTGCCGCAGACGGCGTACCAGGGCATCATCAGGTCCGGATGGCTGTAGATAAGCTCGTAGTTGGTCATCCACAGAGGGTCGCTCACGCTCTGCACGCCCTCGAAGTGGTGCACGTCACCGGCCGCCACCACAAACTCGATGTCGATGGTCTCGGCCATCTCGCCCATAGTCCTGGCGATAGGTTTCTGGTCGTAATAGCCGTTGCGGCCCAGATCGTTGGCGATATAGAAGTTGAGCGGTTGCTCCAGGGCCTTCCACTCCTGGGAGCGGTCCTCCTCCGTAGAAGAGGACACGCCCATGGAAGTGTTGCAGGACACCGCTGCAAGGGACAATACCGCAGCGGCGGTAAGGGGAAGAAGATTGATTCTTTTCATAAAGCTGTCTTTGTTTAATTGATTCTACCTGTGCTGATTATTCACCGTATGCTCCGAACCATGCGCCGATGGCGGGAGAGGTAAAGGTCTGCCCGTTTACCTCGAGACCGGATGTTCCGAAGTAAGGCTGACGGTCACCGGATGTGTAGGTCCTGGAAGCGTCGAGGGCCGGCGAGCCGGAGGTAAGATGGAAGTCCCAGCTGTCGTTGAAGGCATAGCTTGCGGGATCCATATTGAGATCGAAGTTGACAAACTTAGGATCGAGGGAGGCGGCTTCCTCAGCTGTCCTGGCTATCACGCTGTGTACATCCACCTTCTCCGCATCGTACCACTCGTGGTTGAAGGCATAGCCCTCGTAAGGGAACTTCACGCCCGAGTAGAGCAGTATCTCACCATCATCCTCATATTCACCGCTGAACACTATCGAGCTTTCCACCGTACCGGAAGCATAGTAGTTGTAGTCTATCATGGAATGCTCACCGTCGTAGCAGTCCTCGGAACCGGGCTCGTCCCATGCGGGTGTGGTGGCGCGGAACTTACAGTTGACGAGCAGGTTGTTGAAAACTCCTGCATCGGCATTCTCCTCCACATAGATTCCGCCTCCCTTCTCACCGTCGCGTCTCCAGCCGGAACCGATGATGGTGTTGTTGTAGGCCTGAATCTTAGCCTGATGACGTACCTCGCTCTGGTCGGAGCTGGAGAGTTTCAGGCCGTTGGTGTTGGCGCTGAACATGATGTTGCGGGCCACGTCCACAGTACAGCCGGACTTTACGTTGACAGCCTCCGCACCGTCGTATCCGATGGCGCTGAAAATATTGTCGGCGATGATGGCATTGCCGCCCATCATATAGATGGCGTCGGACCAGCCGTTGCGCAGAATGGAATTGGTGATGACGTAGCGGCCGTCCACATTGTTGGTAGTGATGTGGGGATAGGCGTCGTCACCGGCGGTGTAATAACCGTTCTCGGCGGCGGGCGAGCCCTCAATCACCTGGCCTCCGCAGTATTCGATAACAGTATGGTCGATAAGCATCTCCTCGCAGGTGGCACCTGCAACGATTCCGCCCCAGAGGCCCTGGAAGGTATTGGCGGCTGTTCTGAGCTCCTCCGCCACAGTCAGGAGCACAGGCTCGTCCTCAGTTCCGAGGCAATAGAGATTTCCATCCACTGAGAATTCGATGGCAGCATGGTTGACTCCCACTCCGGCATCGTTGAACACTACTGTCACACCCTGCTCGATAGTGAGGCTCTCACCCTCGGGTACTACAATATGACCGTCTACATAGACTGTGCTGCCGGCCTCCCATACACCCGAGACATTTCCTGAGACTGTTTCCGGACCGCCGGGAACGACCTGCGTGGAATCCTCAGGATTGGGGACAGGCTCGGGTTCGATGTTGTCTTTCTCACAGGAGACCATGGAAAATACCATTGCAAGAGCCGCAATGACAAAAATAGCTTTTGTTTTCATGTTGATAAATTAAATGGTTGTTTCTGATTATTTTTCTTTAAACGAATACCTTAGACCTATCATAAGGGACTGCCCGTGCCACTCCCTGCGCTCAATGACTCCTCCGCGGTAGCGCTCGTAGTCCTTGAGATTCTCCGTGCGGGGGTTGTTCACTATGTAACGGAGAACGGGGATGTCCAGCAGATTGTTGGCCTTGGCGTAAAGGGTAACTCCGCACTTGAAGCCCTTCTCCAGCGAAGCGTCGAGCTGAACGTAGCCTGCCTCCCAGATATCATTGTCCACCCAGTTGGATATCTCACTGAGTCTGCGGCCGGTATAGCTGCCTGACACCTGTGCTTCGACTCCCGCCCTCGCAAACTTGAACAGGAGCGAGAGGTTGGCCACATGGGCAGCCTGACCGTAGAGGGGACGGGTCTGGCTCACAGTAATGACCTCTGTGCCCTGCATGGTGCGCTTGGTGGTGGTGATGGCCGAGTGGGTATAGGTGTAGTTGGCCTTGACTCCGAACCAGTTGAAATATTTCATGACATCCACCTCGACCCCGGCATTTGTCGCGTCTCCGAAATTCATAGGAGTAAGGAAAGTCGCCTGTCCCTCGGAGATGAGCCCGTACTCAATCGGGTCGTAGAGCTTCTTCCAGAAGAGTCCCACCATGAACTGCTCGGAGGACTTGGGGAAGAACTCGTAGCGCAGGTCGATGTTGTCTGCGGTGGTGTGCTTCAGGCTCGGATTACCCTGCTCGTCATAGTCTTCATTGAGGATGGTGTAAGGCACTATCTCGAAAAATCCGGGACGGTTGATGGAGCGTCCATAGGACAGACGCAGGTATGCATTCCTGTGCACGTTGTACTTGAGGTGCACGCTCGGCAGAAGATCCGTATAGACCTGATGTCCCTCGCCGTCAGTCTGTCTGGGGAATACGAGGACATAGCCCTGGTCGGTATGCTCGACCCTGAGTCCGGCGATCACCTCCAGTTTGTCCCAGTCATAGGTTCCCATCAGATAGGCCGCCCCTATCCTCTCGAACGCATCGTAGTTGAGCGGGTCTCCCACGTTGCCGTAACGCCGGGGCTCAAGGAGGAGCTCGTCGAAATTGGTCCAGTCCTCACCGTATATCTGGAGGTCATATATCCCCGTAGGAGAATCAAAAGTATACTCGTTGAAGAAACTGTTGCGGATCTTGTCGCGGTACATTCCGCCGGCCTGAAGATTCAGGGACGAGCTGTTGGCAAAATCGAAGCGGTACGAGAGGTTGATGTATCCGGCGATGTCCCGGTCACTGTTGTGCTCCCAGCGGCGGTCGGCCGAGTCGGTATTGTACAGATGGTTGCCGTTGATATAGATATAGGCGTTGTCAGGAGTGGTGCTGTATGCCTTCGAGAACACTCCCGTCCAGTCCAGCTTAAGTCTGTCGCCTCTTAGGAAAGAATGCTCGCCCTTAAGCGTGGTATTGAAGATGTACTGGTGATTCCATTTCATCCTGACCGTACGTTCCTGGTCGTTGGAGCCATCGCGGACCTCCGTCTCCTGCAGGTCCATATATCCGGCGTAGAGCATGAGCTTGTGCCGGTTGGAGATACGGTAATCGAGCTTTGCATGGGCCCCCATGCGGTTCTGTTCCTCGGAATACCAGCGGTTCTCCGTTCCTTTTCCGGAAGAGCCCGGAATGTAATAGAGCGATGCGTCCTTGCCGCGAAAGAGATTCTGATAGCTGAAAGCCGCTATGACACCCAGCTTGCCGCCGAAGTAACGGTCACCGTAAGAGAATCCGCCCACGATGTCAGGACGCGGGCGGCATTGGGACATACGGAGGTTTTCCATAGTAAAATCATCTGCGGATACCGAGTAGTTCTCACCGTGCAGTTCCGGGCGTCCCATCCTCTCATTAGGCGAGAGCTTCTGTATCGCCCTGTGATTGAATGTCTGGAAGTCCCGGTCCAGGAAGAGGGCGCTGTAACCTGTTGATAGGTTGGCGGTGATCTCCATACGCTCCGGAGCGTCTTTCATCACCAGATTGACAGCACCGCCGATACCGTCACCCTCCATATCGGCAGTCAGGGACTTGGTCACCTCGATGCGGTCGAGTATCTCGGAAGGAAAAATATCCAAGGGGACGAAGCGGTTCTTGTTGTCGGGACTGGGTATCTTGATGCCGTTGACCAGAGTGTAGTTGTAGCGCTTGTCCATACCTCTGAGAATGGCATACTGGCCTTCACCGCTGCTGTTGCGTTCCACGGTCACTCCCGACATCCTTTTTATAACATTAGCCACAGTGATGTCAGGAGATAGTTCCATGGCTTTGGCACTCATGACATTGACTACATTTACAGAGTTTTTCTCAATGTTTCTGGCCGCTATCTCCGACCTGCCGCGCCCTGTAGCTGTCACTACTACTCCTTCCAGCATCTCTATATCCGGTTCCATAGAGATTTTCAGTTCCTGAGAAGAGTCACTGAAATTGATTTCCAAGCCTTTATATCCCACAAGGCTGAAAATCAAAGTCCCTGAAGTCATCTTTGTCTCTATGGAAAAGCTGCCGTCCAGACCGGTTACCGCCCAACTGTCAGACACACCTTTGAGCAATATTGTTACACCTATTATCTCTTCACCGGTGGAGGCGTCCACTACCTTTCCCCGGATGGTTCCGGCCATAAGGACGGAAGACTGCAACAGAACTGCGATTGTCAGCAGAAATACCTTTGTGTTCATACCTTTTGTTTTCGGCGGCAAAGGTATTCCGGGGCTGTTTCAGCTTTATTACATCCGGTATGTATTGCTGTTAAGTTGCCGTTACGTTCCGGTTACACCTACATCCAGGAAGCATAGCAGCAGAAGTCATAATTCCCCTCCTCATCCAGTGCAAGGCCGTAAAGATTCCCATATCTGTCCGGGAACGGCATCGTAAAGATACCCTGCTCCTCAACGATTCCGACATAGTCCTCCCATGTATATACCCGGCCATATTTACTGCCGCACGATATCATTTCGGCTATACACTCCTGCAGACTGTCCCAATCACTCATATCCCCTATATAGTCATTGGTCAGAAGCAGCCTCATATCAGACACGTCCTCTCCCAATGCCACTGTCAGGCTGATATGCGTAGCCCCTACCTGAGGATCCGCAGACGGCCACCAGTCAATGGAAGATATTTCCAGATTAGGTCTGGCATTCTGGCTCAGCTGCATCGAGAAGGGATCACCGAAATTAAAACCGATTTCCAGAGTTCCGTCACGATGGGCAAACTCCATATTGGCCCTGGCACAAAGGACCAGTACACTGTCCTCGTCATACCGCGCCGTAATCCAATCCTCTGAACAGTCGACCGATACTATCTTCCTGCCGTCCGCAACCCTCATCTCCACAGTATCACCGACAAACATCAGATCTATCCGGTCTCTGTCAAACGGTTCCACTTCTTCTATCTCAGGCTCAGTCTCCTTTTCAATACAGGAGACTGCTGCCACCGCTGCTAAAAATAAAAAACACAACTTTTTCATAATAACACTCAATATGCTTTTCGGATTAAATAAATTTCCTGGTCAGGCCTATACGCTGCAAATGCACAATAACTGTGCTACGCTATCTTTTGAAAGCATTAATTCCGAGATAAACAAGCATCTCGGCAGCATATTGAAAAATTGGAGCATAGCGCATAGAGCCTTATTTTGGTGTAAAGTTAATAAAAAAAAAAAATTCAAATTCTATATATTTTTCTGAAAAAAATAAATGATTATCCGCAAACTTACCCCTTACGCTTCATTGCATTGACAAGTATCCTTTAATTATTTTTCAACGAATTTACCTCGTGGTGCATCCCGTTTTTCAACCACTTGAAAATCAGGAGTCTGCAAAAGCAGTTGCACATTTACTAGTTTTAAAAGAGGGCAAATGTGCAGCATGTCTCATAGCAACCTGATCTACAAGGTGGTTTTCTCCTCTGCGCACACCGAAGTTAATTCGTTGGAAATATGAGGTCGCCTTGACTTTCACAGGGATACTTTTGCGGATAACCATAAAACTAACTTGTCCAACTTTTTTGGTACACCTCAGCTTCTTACATTTTGTGACTTTATCAACATCGTGGCTTTCAAATGTTTTTCACTTAACGAAAATACATAGTGGCGTTTTCCGCCAGACCGTGATTTCGAACTCACGTTATCTTAGGGCCTTTGTTACGCATCGGCAAGTACAATTAAATCATTACCGGACAGACGCAGATCCAATGTGAAAAGGGAGCAACCAATAGTTCTCATATAAAAAATCCCGGCCGTCCGCAAGGGATGACCGGGATTCGATGGCTTTTAACTGCCGCGTCTACTTCATCAGGGACTCGGTGGCAGCCTTGAGCTGGGCGTCGAAACCGTTGATGACATCAGCGGGAGCGTTGTAGATGAGGATATCGGGCTGAAGCTCGACGTTCTCCATGTACTCCTCGTTCTCAATGTCCCAGCAGCCCACCTGAGGGATACCGAAGACTATCGAGTTGTCTATCTGGGTCTCCCACCATACTGCGGTCATGGTGCCGGGCACGGGAGCGCCGACCAGCTTGCCGACCTTCAGGTGCTTGTAAACCCAAGGGGTTCCGTGGGCGTTGCTGTAGTTGTCCTCGCACACGAGCATGCAGGAAGGCTTGAGCCACTTGTTGAACGGGTCGCTGCCGATGTACTGGCCACGGGGCCTGAACTGCTGGTACTCCTTGCCTGAGAGCAGGGTCACCACATCGTCATGCAGCCATCCGCCGCCGTTGTGACGGGTATCCACCACTACAGCGTCCTTGTGACGCAGACGGCCGAGCAGCTCGCTGTACAGTGTACGGAAGCTAGGACTGTCCATGCCCTGGATATGTACGTAACCGATCTTGCCGCCGGAGATGGAGTCCACGATGTCCCTGTTGCGCTCAACCCAGCGCTGGTAGAGGATACCACCCTCGGAGCCGAGGCCCTTGATCTCCACGTCGAAGCGCTTGGATGTCTCAGGATCGTACACTGTCAGACGGATACGCTCGCCTACCTTGCCCTCCAGCAGAGGGAAGTAGTCCTGACCGGCCAGGATGGGCTCGCCGTCGATCTCCTCGATGATGCAGCCGGGCTTCACGTCGTTGGGGAACTGGGTCAGAGGGCTGCGCTTGATGATTTCCTTGATCTTCAGACCGTCACCAGTGTAGGTGTCGTCGTAGAAGAGTCCTAGGTATGCGGTGGGATAGGAAGCTCCGCCGCCGTAGTAGCGGGCGCCTGTATGCGAGCCGTTGAGCTCACCGAGCAGCTCGCCCAGCATTTCCGCGAAGTCGAAGTTGTTGTTGATGTAGGGGAGGAATTTCTCATATGTGGTTCTGTAACCATCCCAGTCCACTCCGTGGATGTCGGGATCGTAGAACTTCTCCTTGACCTGTCTCCATGCGTGGTCAAACATGTACTGACGCTCCGCATAGGGTTTGTACTCGAAGACGCCCTCCATCTCGATAGGAGTAATCTCTCCGCTGGCCACGTTAATCTTCTTGATGCGGCCGGTGTTCATGAAGATGCTGTTGCCGTCATCCGAGAGAATCAGAGAGCCGTATCCGGCGCCCTTGGAGAGTATCCTGGTCGAATTCTCCTTCAGGTCATGAACCCAGAGGTCCATACCGCCCTCGAAAGACGCAAGGTAGTAGAGTTTCTTACCGTCCTTGCTGAGCACAGCGTCACCGAGGTTGGAAGAGTTGACGGTAAGACGCATAACCCTGTACTCGGCGTTCTCGAGATCCAGCTTGAGAGGCTCTGCCTCCTCGGCCTTTTCCTCATCGTCCTTCTTGGATTTCTTGTCTTTCTTGGACTTCTTGTCCTTGTCCTCGGCTGCGGCCTTCTCCTCGGCCTCCTTCTTGATCTTCTGCTCCTCCTCGTAGAGAGCCAGCTCCTCCTCGCTCATACGGAACTTCTCGTATGCCTCGAGGTCGAAGAACATGATGTACACGTCGCTCTCAGCGCCCCAGCTGCCGTGGCTGCGGTAGCCTGCACGGTCGCTGAACCAGATCATAGCCTTGCCGTCGAGCACCCACTTGGCATTGGAGTCAGTGTAACCGCTCTTGGTCAGGTCATACATTTCCCCGTTGCCGGAGGCATTGATCAGAGCCACGTCCTTGTTGTTCCATCCGCCGATGAAGATGCAGTTGGAAAGAATCCACTTTCCGTCGGGAGACCACTGGAACCACTGGTCACCGTCGGAGTAGGAGTACTCGTACTTGCCGTCCATGACGGTGCGCACCTCCTTGGTATCAAGGTTGATCACGCGGATGGTAGTGCGGTTCTCGAGGAATGCTATCTCTTTGCCGTCGGGGCTGTACAGAGGCTGGAACGAGGGCACGTCGGAGTCAGTCACCCTCTCCTCCTTGATCTCAGTGCAGTAAGGGAAGAGCTTCTCGTTGTCGTCTACGATGGATGCCTTGTAGACCTGCCACAGACCGTCGCGTTCGGAAGAATAGATCAGGGAGCGTCCATCGGGAGCGAAGTCGATATTGCGCTCCTGCTCGGCGGTGTTGGTGATGCGCTTGGTGGTGGCATAGTCAGTCATGGTCACGTACACATCGCCGCGGTAAATGAAGGCCACCTGCTTGCCGTCCTTGCTGACTGCAATATCCTGGGCATAGTATACGGGCTGCTTGATCAGGTCGCGGTCCTGCTTGTCAGCGATAATCTCCACAGCCACTTTCTGAGGCTCCGCACCTTCCTTCACGGTATAGATCTCACCGTCGTAGCCGAAGCACAGGGTTCCGTTCTGAGCGATGGTGAGGAAACGCACGGGATTGCCCTTGAAATGGGTTATCTGCTTGTCAGCGCCGCCGTCAAAGGAGTGCTTCCATACATTGAAAGTACCGTCCTGCTCGCTGAGCCAATAGAAAGACTTGCCGTCAGGAGCATATACGGGATCGCGGTCCTCGCCGTCGAATGTGGTAATCTGGGTGAACTTGCCGTTCTTGACATTCTCACCGTCGAAGGTGCAGCTCCAGATATCGCGGGCGATTGAAGAGGTGTGGTGCTTGCGCCACTCGTCCTCATAGCCCTTCTTATCGTTGTACAGCAGGGTCTTGCCGTCCGGGCTGAAAGAGATGTTTTCGAGGGGAAGGGTAGAGAACATCACCGGGCGGCCGCCCTCGGTGCTGACTGCGTACACCTGGGAAAATGTTGAGGAAGGGAACTGCATGCTCTCGGCCGCCGGCTGGATATAGGCAGAATACAGGATGGTGGAATCATCCTTGAAAGCTACCGGGAACTCAGCGGCGGAATGAGTGGTAAGGCGGGTGGGCTCTCCTCCCTCCTTGGCTACGATGTAGACATCAGCCCCTCCCTGACGGTAGGAGACAAATGCAATGCGGCTGCCGTCGGGGCTCCACACGGGACGGGAGTCGAAAGCAGAGTTAGACGTGATCTGACGGGCCTGACCGCCGGTCACGGGTACTGTAAAAATATCGCCCTTGTAGGCAAATGCGATGGTGCTGCCGTCCGGAGAGATAGCGCTGTACCTCATCCAGAGGGGGCCTTCGGAAGGCTCCTGCGCCAGGGCTGTCATGGTTGAGGCTGACAGCAGCATGGCGGCACCCAGAAAAATTCTAAAAATCCGTTTCATTTATCTAAAATTAAAGGTTCCTTAAACAACAGTAAATGTTCATAAAATGAGGGATTTCAAGGCGCACGAAGACTCGAGAAGCGGAGTTTACTTCCGTAAATGAGCATTCGAGAGTCGAGCGCAACGCAGAAATCACCATTTTATGGACATTTACTTGCATACCATAATATTGAGTATCATCTCATCGGTCACCTGCATACCCTTGGAGCCGATAGTACCGAGATTGCGTATGGACTTCTCCACATCATCCTCGATGATACCGTCATTGCCGGTCACACAGTGGTTGTCCAAAGCGAGGACGGCCGACTGCACGGCAGACGAGACGCCGGAGGCCACCTTCAGGGCGCAGCCCACCTTGGCACCGTCGCAGACCATACCGGTGATATTGCCGATCATGTTCTTGATGGCGCTGCATACCTGCTCGAAACTGCCGCCGCTGAGCCATACGATACCGCAGGCCGAGCCGGTGGAGGCCACAACACAGCCGCAGAGAGCGGAGAGCTTGCCGAGATACCCCTTGATGTGGATAGCCGTCAGATGGCTGAGGGTCAGGGCGCGGATGAGCTGCTCCTCGGAGGAGCCGAACTGCTCGGCCGCGGCCACCACCGGCATTGTGACGGTGATGCCCTGATTACCCGAGCCGGAATTGCTCATGGCGGGGAGGGTGCATCCGGCCATACGGGCGTCCGAAGCTGCCGCGGTCATGGCCATGCAGTGGGTCAGGAGCCCCTTGCCAAAGACATTGCGGTGGATATTGTCCTGGATGGTGCGTCCTACCTGGAGTCCGTAGGGACGGGCCAGTCCCTCCTCCGCGAGGGCCCGGTTCATCCTGGCGGCGTCCATCAGGAAGGCGATGTCCTCCAGACGGGCCTCCTTAGTGGCGAAGTCGAAGATCTTCCGCATGTCCAGATGATAGTCGAGGGTGGTCTTGTGCGATGCCGCCTCCTGTCCGGGTGCTGCGGCAGTCTCTCCCGCCGCCGAAGACATATTGTCCTGAAGGACCTCGGAGTCCTTGGACACGAAGACTATCGCATCGTGGTCATCCTGAATGATAGCCCTCGAGCGGTGCTCCGGTGCCTCCACGGGTCCGTAGAGACATTCGGCGTCGATGTAGAGTTTCTTGGGCGTATTGGCTAAGGAAATCTTCACCCTGCCCTCGGAGGCGTAGGCCTTGGCCTTCTCCACATCGGCGGGAGTCAGGTCCTTGAGCACTTCCAGACCGTAGTCCGGGTTGCCGCACTCCATGGCCAGGGCCACGGCGATGTTGAGACCGACCATGCCGGTGCCGGGAATGCCGACGCCCATGGCGTTCTTGAGGATGTTGGCGCTCACCTGCACGCGGATCTGCGAAGGGCGCAGGGGTCTGTGCAGCGAGCAGGCCTTTGCTACGGCCAGTGCTACCGCTATGGGTTCGGTGCAGCCCAGGGCCGGCTTCACCTCGCGGTGCAGAAGCTCGAGTATATCAGAATAAGTTTGGGTATCCATAGGTCGTTATATGTTATTATCTGTTTTCAGCTAAATATTTCTCGGCGTCCATGGCGGCGCGGCATCCCGAGGCGGCCGCATTGATGGCCTGACGGTAGGTCGGGTCCTGTACGTCTCCTGCGGCGAAGATACCGGGACGGGAGGTGCGGGTGCTCTTGCCCTCGGTGAGGATGTAGCCCTCCTCGTTGGTGTCTATCCACTCCTTGAACACATCGGAGTTGGGATGATGGCCGATAGCCAGGAAGAAGCCGTCGATGTCTATCTTGCGCTCCACACCGTCGTTGCGGCGCAGCAGGGCTCCGGTCACGCCCATCTCGTTGCCCAGGATCTCCTTGGTCTGATGCTCCCAGAGCACCTCGATATTGGGGGTGTTGAAGACTCTCTCCTGCATGGCCTTGGAGGCGCGGAAGACGTTGCGGCGCACGATCATGTAGACCTTGCGGCAGAGCGATGCCAGATAGGTGGCCTCCTCGCAGGCAGTGTCGCCTCCTCCGACTACCGCCACATCCTTGCCGCGGTAGAAGAAGCCGTCGCAGGTGGCGCAGGCCGAAACGCCCTGGCCCTTGAATTTCTCCTCGGACTCCAGACCGAGATAGCGGGCGGTGGCGCCGGTCGCGATGATGACTGCATCAGCCTCTACCCATTTTTCATCGTCAATCTGGGCCCTGAAGGGTCTCTGTGAGAAATCCGCCTTGGTCACGATGCCGAAACGGATGTCGGCGCCGAACCTCTCGGCCTGGGCGCGGAAGTCGTCCATCATCTGCTGGCCCTGGACTCCCTGGGGATAGCCGGGGAAATTCTCCACCTCCGTGGTCTGGGTCAGCTGGCCTCCGGGCTGGATGCCCTCGTAGACCACTGCCTTGATATTCGCGCGGCACGCATAGATGGCCGCTGTATAACCGGCAGGACCGCTGCCGATAATCAGTAACTGTATTCTTTCGTCTGCCATAGTATGTAGATTTTATTGATTTTTCTGTGATATGCCGCTGCCGCTGTGGACATGGCTGAGAGGAGTCTTCTCCTTCGGTTTCTTAGAAGCATTGTTGCCGGGCCTGCCGCCTCCGCCAAGGGCCGCCTGGGGCACATGAATCGCCGCCGGGCCGGCCTTGGTCAGGCTCCATATCAGGATGAGGACGCCGGCGATGATGAACGGTACGCTCAGCCATTGACCCATATTGAGAACCATCCCTGCCTCGAAAGCCGACTGGTCCTCCTTGATGAACTCTATCAGGAACCTCATGCCGAAGAGCACTATGAGAAATATGCCGAATATGGTGCCGGTACGCAGCTTGTCCAGCCTAGTCCTGTACAGCCAGAGCAGCACCAGCCCGAGAATCAGGTAGCTCAGGGCCTCGTAGATCTGGGTAGGATGGTGCGGCATCCCGTCCCCCCTGGGGTCCAGCGGGAAGATGAAGCCCCAGGGCAGGTCGGTCTGTATGCCGTAGATCTCGGAGTTCATCAGGTTGCCGCAGCGTATCATCATGCCTGCGAAACAGATAGGTATCACGAGACGGTCTATGAGCTGTATGTAGCCGAAACCGTATTTCTTACCGTACTTGTGGACGTACCACCACATCGCAATCAGAACTCCCACTGCTCCTCCGTGCGAGGCCAGGCCGCCCTCCCATGTCATGAGTATCTTCCAGGGATGGGTGAAATAATATTTGAAATCGTAAGCGATGCAGTGTCCCAGACGGGCACCCACTATAGCGCATATCATCAGGGCGAAGAGCAGCACGTCGAGACTCTCGAGCGGAATGCCCTCCCGCTTGTAGAACGAGCGCATGATGTAATAACCGAGAGGGAAAAATCCCGCCACGAAGAGCACGCTGTACCACCTCAGGTGAAAGCTGCCGATGGACAGGATGTCCGGGCTGACCGTCCAGGTAATAGCAAGAAGATCAAACATATAGTCCAATTAGTCCGTTAGTGTGTCAGAATATCTTAGCAAAGATAGTGATAAATCTGCAAAATCGGCTCATTCACCTGCCAATACTGACTAATATATCCCATATATTGAAAAGTCCCCGCAGGAGACAGTTACCCGCGGGGACTTGTATGCAATGCGTTTTGCTGATCAGTCCTTGGTAGCATTCTCCAGCTTCTTCATAATGGAGAAGATGAAGACAGCGGAGATAACGCAGAGGGCGATGAGGATGAACCACAGTACCCAGAGAGGCAGACCGCCCCAGAGCATGCCGATGATGGACACCATGTAGTTGCCGATGGCGGTGGCCACGAACCAGAGCCCCATCATCATGCCCTTGTACTTGGGAGGAGCGACCTTCGACACAAAGGAGATACCCATCGGGGAGAGGAAGAGCTCGGCGAATGTCAGCACGAGATAGGTGGATATCAGCACATTGGGAGTAACACGCTGGAATGTCGCGCCTTCCTTCAAGGCATCCGGAGTAGGCAGGCCGAGAGAGCCGAAGACCATAATCAGGAAGCCGAGGGCGGCGATGAACATACCGATGCCGATCTTGCGGGGTGCGGAAGGCTCCTTGCCCTTGGCAGCCAGAGCTCCGAAGACGGCCATGGACACAGGGGTCAGGGCTACTACGAAGAAGGGATTGAACTGCTGGAATATCTGGGGCAGCAGGGTCACGGGCTCGTCACCGAGGGAGCGGTAGCTGAAGATCAGGGCCACTATGGAGGCCAGTGTCACCAGGCCGGCAATGAGCTTGCTGCGCTTCTTCTCGGACTGGAAGATGGCGAAGGCTCCGTACACAGCGATGATGATCAGCACGAGGTTCAGCACGTTGGCCAGAATCCTCGACAGGCCGGTCATCTCGGTAGCCGTGTAGTCACGGGCGAAGAAGGTCAGGGTGAGACCGTCCTGCTGGAAGGCCACCCAGAAGAAAATGACCACTGCGAACACGAGCAGCAGGGCGGTGATGCGGGACTTGGTCTGCTCCTTGGTGAGCTCGACGACGGGCTGGGTGCTCTTGGCCTCGAGCTCGCGCTGGGTCACGTCGGCATGCTTGAAGCTCTTGCGGAAGCCGAAGTAGATCAGGATAGAGAGTACCAGAGACACGCAGGCCACGGCGAAGCCCCAGTGATAGGCTCCGGCGAGGGTGTCGATGTAGTGGTGCGAGAACTGAGTCAGGTCACCGGTAGTGCCCTGTGCGGCAGCCAAAGTCTGGAAACGGGTGAGCGCATCGGGAGCCATCGAAGAAGCGCCGGCCAGGTACTGGTTGGCCAAAGCGGGAATCTCTCCGTTGTATGTCAGGCCCTCACGGGCAAGGCAGAACTCAGTGATCTTGGTAGCAGCCGTGGGAGCGAAGAGCGAGCCGATGTTGATGGCCATGTAGAACAGCGAGAAAGCCGCGTCCCTCTTGGACGAGTACTTGGGGTCGTCGTAGAGGTTGCCGACCATCACCTGCAGGTTGCCCTTGAACAGGCCGGTACCCACCGCGATGAGCAGCAGGGAGCCGAACATGGCTATCTTGCCCACTATGTCTCCTCCGGTCGGAATCGCCAGGCAGAAATAGCCCGCAAACATGACGATGATACCGGCAACAACCATCTTGCCGTAGCCGAACTTGTCGGCGAGTATACCTCCGATGAACGGCATGAAGTAAACTGCCGCCAGGAAGCCCGCGTAGATGTTGGAGGTCACTGCCTCCGAAAAACCGAACTTCGCCTGCAGGAACAGGGTGAAGATCGCAAGCATTGTGTAATAGCCGAAGCGCTCGCCCGTATTGGCAAGGGCGAGCGCGTACAGGCCTTTGGGTTGACCTTTGAACATATTTTAATCAGTAAAATTATTCTTTACCCATAGTAATTCTCTCGAGCCATTTCACCATGCCGAGCATCACTCCCATGGAGATGAGGCAGATAACCATGAATACCAGCCAGCACATCCACTGGTGGCTGAAGCTGTTGTACATCAGAGGGCCGATCCAGATGAGAAGGTTGCCGACTGCTGTAGCTCCAAGCCAGAGGCCCTGACAGATACCCTGCAGGTTCTTGGGAGCGACCTTGGACACGAATGACAGTCCGAGGGGCGAGATGAAGAGCTCTGCTACGGTGAGGAAGAAGTATGTGACGATCAGCACCCACGGTCCGGCCTTCACGGCATTCTGAGCGGCTACGTCCCAGCTTCTGAACTCCTCGCCCGAAGGATAGCCCATGATAGCGGCAAATATGGTAAGGAACAGATAAGCGATACCTGCGATGAGCATACCGATGGCGATCTTCCTCGGGGTAGAGATATCCTTACCTCTTCTCTTCCTGAGAGCGGAGAATACCCACATCACGATAGGAGTGAGGGTGATCACGAAGAACGGGTTCACAGCCTGCCAGATCTCGGGAGCGATGGACTCGGTGGTCACGAAGTCACGGGCAAACACTGAGAGGGACTGACCGTTCTGATGGAACGAGAACCAGAAGAAGATGGCGATGCCGAGCACTGCGAACAGAGCGTAGAGCCTCTGCTTGATCTCCTTGGCCATAGCCAGCTTCTCTTCCTGAGTGTACTGTTCCACGACCTTGGCCTCCTTCTTGGCGGGGTTGGGCATGTTCTTCTTGGTGAACACGAAGATAAGCAGGGATATCAGCATGGCGGCAACCGATGCGAAGAACGAGTAGTGCACGCCTGTATTGAATACGTCGAGATAGGTCTGGGAGAATGTCATCAGGTCACCGACGGGAGCACCGTTCTGCATTACGCTTGCAGCGAGATCCTGGAACTTGGTGAGCTGCTCGGGATCGAGGCTGCCGCCTGCATTGATGTAGTCATGGCAGAGCTCGGGCAGACCTGCGTTGTAGGTCATGTTGTTGACACCCAGCCACCAGCTTCTGAGCAGGGGGGCGATGAAGGGAGCCACGAGACCTCCGATGTTGATGAACACGTAGAAAATCTGGAAACCGGAATCCCTCTTGTCAGAATACTTGGGATCGTCGTACATCTGACCTACGATGGCCTGAAGGTTTCCTTTGAAAAGGCCGTTACCGAATGCAATCAGCAGCAGGGCGCCGCAGGTGAAAGGCAGCAGCCAGCTGGTATTCTCTGGTGTGGCGAGAATAGGAATGGACAGGAGAGCGTATCCTGCAGCCATCGTCACCAGACCGGCCATGATGGTAGCCTTGTAATTCTGGGTCTTGTCCGCGATATAACCGCCGATAAGGCTCAGCACATATATCAGCGCATAGAATACAGCATAGATTACACCGCTGGTCTCGTCGCTAAGTCCGAATTTCGAACACAGGAAGAGCAGCAGCACGGCATTCATGATGTAGTAGCCGAATCTCTCACCCATGTTACTCAGGGCAGCGGCCAGCAGGCCTTTGGGATGGTTCTTGAACATAACAGTTAATTAGTTTTATAAGTGAATATTAAGTTAATTTTCATACATCGGGCAAATATACGCAATTTTTAAAACTTCTCAGAATATATTCATGATATAGATAATTCCAAGCGTCACCCTGTGCTCCTGTCTGGAAGCGACTCCCAGCAGATGTCCGCCGCCTGTAGGACGGGCATCGTAAAAATTGTAGTGCAGGAAGAAGCGGAAATCACGGCTTCTGGTAGGCATATACTCCAGGCACGCCTGCCCGTTCCAGCTGGCGCGGAGTATCCCCGCAGGCACGTCCCCGTAAGGACGGTAAAGCCCGCCGTACTCCCTCGAACCCTTGAAGTACATCGAGAAAGAAGGACTCAGAAACAAGTGCAGATAGGCGATGGCGGACATGTAGTTCACGTCCTCAAGGGTACGGTAGTCCCCGTCCGGACCAGTAGGAGCGGAAGAGCTGAGCACTCCGTTGATATCCAGCCCCTGCCGTGAATAGATCAGGTCGAGGTACACTCCCCATTTTTCCCTGCGGTAGGACTGTCCCATAGCAAAGATCCAGACATCCCGGTCCACCGCCTGCGTACCGTAGGAGGCCGACCAGCGGAATTCCAGCGCATCGTCCAGGAAATTGCCGTTCCAATTCAGGGTATATAAAAAAGGTGCACGGGAACTCTCAACCCCCTCCGGCAGTCCGCCGTGATAGAACTCATCGTCCCAAAAGCCCCTGATATTGGACACCTGCAGGGCTAGGTCCTGTGTCGGAGTGATGTGCCAGGTTCCCATGACTCCCATCTGATAGCAGGGCAGACTGCCGCCTATGTCGCTGAACTGCACGACATAGACCGGTGCAGCCCAGAACTCCTGTCCTCCGAGGGCGAAGACCTGCTTGCCGAAGGTCAGGGAAAATTGCTGCCGCGGTGTCCACGTCATATAGGCGTAATCAATGGATTCCAGAAGGTTGTCAAAGGTATTGGAACGGAAATTGGCATTGAAGCTCTGGCGGAAATGGTAGTAGAACTCCCGGTTGCGGCCGAATGTTCCCTCGAGGTTCCACCGGAAATTGTCCATGCGGAACCGCGCTGAGGTCTCCCCTCCCCGCGGTATCTCGGTACGGAAGGAACCGCGCATCTGAAAAGCCATATCGTGATGGGACAAAAAACCGTCATCCACAACTCCGTCCAGGAGAGTGTCGGTCAGGGACCATCCGCGTTTCGGTTCATAGCCAGCCGTTCCCGCAGTATCTACGGCCGCCGCACAAAGGGTAAAGGCAACAGTGAGAGCCAGCAGGACAAGGATAATTTTTCTCATAGATTTCAGGAATTATTTACAACTCATTCGATATTTTCAACGGAACGGGCATAGTAACGGACTATTCTCACAGTCGAGGTATCGGAGGCGAAAACCGAATACAGCCCCTGCTCCTCCTGGGCGGGATCTCCGGTGTAGTCGTCCCCGGGCTGCCACATCAGGTGGTCCTCGGAAGGCTCGGCAAGTCCTCCCCAGCCCCAGAAATTGAATCCGGCCAGGAGTCCTCCTCCGGCAGCCTCGTCCACTATCTCCGAGAGCATGGCGTCATAGTACACGTCGCGCATGCTCACCGATGTACTGCGGGAGAAGCCCACGCTGTCCCTCGGGAAGCCGAACTCCTCTACCACCAGGGGCTTGCCTATGCGGCGGGCGACCTCCAGATGCTCCTGCAGATATTCGCGGGAGAGCTCCACGGCGGGCGTCACGTTGCCCGAGGCCATGTCCTCCCGGGTAGTCCAGCCCCAGTTGAAGGGCCAGATATGGATGTTCAGATAGTCGATATAGGGCGAGCGGCCTATCTCCTCCCAGAGGCTCAGGTCCACCTCGCAGCCGTACTTGCCCTCGCTGCCGACGGAGACCATGTGGTTGGGGTCTATGGACTTGATCAGTTCTGCAGTGGATGTGAGCCAGTCGCGGAAAGCCTCCTTGTTGTCAGCTGCAAATGGCCTGGGCTCGTTGCATATCTGCCACGAGAAGATGGCCGGGTCGTCGCGGTAGGCCTTGCCGGTGACCGTGTTGGTGCGGGAGATGATGTCCATCACATAGCGGCGGAAGAGAGTCTTCGCCGAGTCCGAGCGGATAAAATCAGCCACATAGTCCACGTATGTATTGTAGCCGGCCACACGCGGCAGGGGAATGTCCCCGTGACCTGTCCACTGGAGATACTGCGAGTAACCGCCGCTCCACTCCCAGGCATTGTTCAGATAGAGCACTGCCTCCATATTGCGTTTGCCGAGCTCCACGAGGAAATAGTCGAGGCCGCGGAGCAGAGTGTCGTTGTATTTTCCCGGAGCATACTGTAGCGTAGGCTCCACCTTGGTGTACACTCCCCTCGGACCGTCGGAGCCCACCAGCACGCGCAGGTTGCGCACTCCCATCGAGCAGAGACTGTCCAGCTCGCGGGTCAGCCGCTCCCGGTCGCCTCCGCTGCCCTCCGAGGCAAGGATAGGGCCGTACCAGAAATTGGTTCCTACGAAATAATACGGACTGCCGTTCTTGATGAACTGTCCGTCCTCTATGCCGATAATATCGGCTCCTCCCCTTCCGGTGCAGGAGATGATAATCAGGGACAATGCCATCGCCGAGGCAACGCAGGAAAGGGAGCCCTTGGGATTGCGGCGGACCTTGCCGGCCCATGAGCGGGCGCGGTAGGATGCTGTCCAGAGCTTGGAGGCATACCGCCATTTGCGCTGGGTCGAGCGGAACGGGGTGCCGCCCCTTATTGTCCCCTCCACCACTACTCCGACCACATCGGAGACCGTTGCGCTGATATAGGGGGAGCTGCCGCAGTCGCACCGCAGCAGGAGCAGGGTGCCCCATACATGGACCGCCCTAAGCAGACGGAGGGAACGGTCCTCTCCGGTACGGACGAGCACCACGTCCCGGCGCCGGACGGTGATACGGTCCTGAGCCGCCGTGACATTGCGCCACTTGCGGCCCGGCACGTCACTGTGCGACTCGAAAGCCCGCAGCTCTTCCTCCGAATAACGGTGAGCCCTGTTGAGCCTTACAGGCGCAAGCAGGACGCTGTCCTGGCCCGGACGGAAGAAAGGGCGCATATCCTCCTTCGTAACCGTAAGCCGGACAAAAGCGCCGCGGTCAAGCCTGGCCGCAGCCTCGCTGTAGTCTGATACTGCAACTGCTGACATCTTTCCTAACTGTTTCAGTTGGTTAATCCTTGAGAGAATACTCGATAGTGGTAACGACCCTCACTACTTTGATATGGGGAGTGTTCTGATCCCGGTCCGAAATCGAGAACTGGCCCTGGGAGGCCGATCGGATCTTGCCGATCCTGCTTTCGGAGTCCTCGGCAAACTTCTGCGCTGTGGCCCTGGCGTTCTGAGTGGCCTCGGCGACCATCTCCGGCTTTATGTCATTGAGCCCGTTGAAGGAGAACACGGTCTGGAACTGGTAGTCGTCACCGGCTATCACCACGCCTTTCTTGAGAAGGTCGCCCTGCCTGCTCATCAGGCTGCGCACCAGGTCTATCTTGTCGGAGGCCACGGTCACCACCGACACGGCCTTGTAACGGTTGGGGTCCTCGTTGTTGTAGCCGTATCTCTCGGCCTGAAGGTCTGTCACCGAAGCGGGGGAGACGGTTATCTCGTCCTGAGGGATGCCGTTGGATGTGAGGAAGTCCACGATAACGGTGTTGGAACGCTCTATCTCGTTGTACAGCGAGCGCAGGTCGTTGCCCGCCAGTCTGTAGGCCAACGGCCAGATGACCTGATCCGCCACCACCTCCCTCTCCGAGAGACCCTTGACCACCACGCTGCGGTCCCTGTCCGCAAACCGTCCGATACCGGCGTAGATGAACCATCCGAGGACTATCAGTCCGAGCATGATGGAACCGCCGCCCAACTCAATCTTAGTTTTGGAAACTGTGCTGTTCTCTGCCATAAGGTTTAAAATTTCAGTACATCAGACAAAGGTACAAAAATTTTGCCTGAAATCCCAAAATTCAGGAACCCGATGCTGCAGATTTCTATTTTCCCCCTTTCATTCTGTCAGAAGAGCTTGTAACGCAGGACTGTCAGCGGAAGGTCTCCCCTGTCCGTAACGCAGGCGTATACCTCGCCCTCTGTACCTGTACTGCTGATCTGAGTCATCACGTTGACTCCGTGAATCCGCCAGCTGCCCTTGAAATTGCCGTCCCAGTCCATGACTATGAGCGTCATGTCCTTGAGGGTAGGATCTCCGCCTGCAAAAGCCACAAACGGCATTCCATTCTTTATTTCACCTTTCGCCACAGGGTGACCGTCCCCCCTCATCGTACCGTCATACAGCAGATATATGTAGTTGTCATCCGAGCAGGACGATACGTATGCGTATGCTTTCCACAGCTTGAAAAACAAGAACTGCTGTCCCTCCTGATAGAAATACTCCGGGAGATCTTCCCCTGGGCCGGTGACAGTCCGCCGCAGATTCAGCCCGCCGTCATACAGCTCCACGAGAGCGCATGAACTCTCCACGTATGCGATACGGTCCTTTACGTTATTGGCCAGAAGGCTTCCCTGATAAACATTGATCGTACTGAACTTATCCTGGCTCAGTCCGTAATCAGTATTGGCATCAGGGAAAATCAGTTTCGGTTCTCCCTGACTGATACCAAGATCCGTGCTCTCCAAATAATAAGGATTGACCGCCAGCAGACTGTCCCCGAAGGTCACAACCTTCGTGAGAAGTCCCGAGATACGATAATCGCCTACTTCTGCACCACTCCCCGCCGCGGCGACAGGTATGACATAAAGCTTCTGCTTATTGCCATCCCGCACATACACATTGCCGTCCGTGACCGCCACTGTCGGCATAAGAACCTCCTGCGGCCCGTTACCGTAGTGCAGGTAATCTGCCGTCGGCTCCAGTGTCCTCACATCATATACTCTCAGAGAATACCCGCTCCTGCCCTCCATCTCACACATCACGTGGTCAGGGTCCATCATCCATGCCCGCCTCACATACACCGTATCCGGCAGCACGCAGACCGTATCAGACACCGCCTCCAACGCCCCGTCCAGCACCTGCTTCTCCGTCAGCACAGTCACATTCTCATCCGACTGCCCGCTGCAGGAGCACACCGCCGCGCACATTGACAGCGGACACAGTACATACATCGCAAGCATTTTTGCCGCTGCGGCAGCTTTCACTTTTACCTTAGCAGTAATTCCGTCAACCGCAATTACGTTAAGAGACATTTCTCTCATCGTTGTAGACCTTGTTTTCATAGACTCTGACATTTTATTTTATTGATAATTCATTCATGGGTTGAGTAATGAATGCTACAAATTTACGAAAAAAAATATTCTTCCAAGATGTTTTCTGAATTTATTCCAGTATATACCGTCACTTATCCTTTACCTCAGCCTTTGCCTCTGTCCTTTACCCTTACCTTTACATCTGCCTTTACCTTTACCTTTACCTTTGACTCTGTCCTTTCCCCTTGTCCCCTGCCGTCACATTCTCCTGATCGAAATGCGCATTCGTATTTCCGATTATCGGAAGGTGCCGACAAAAGCTGCATTTTGCCACCACATTCCCTTCTTCCGAAGATGTGCCGCTTTCCCGTGTTTTCTGTCCCGTTTTACGAAAGTGCGCTATCATACTGGCCTCCCGACGTGGTCTGTGCCCGCAGTCCGTTCCCATTCATCCCGATACTCACCCTATCGCCTTGCCGATTTTTTAACTAGATTTTATCGGGCTGATAACGATTATCATAACAGACTATGAATCAACATGATGCCTTCTAACCACCCCGCCATAAGCCGTTTGAAAAGCCTTAAGGCGGACTCGCAAAATCGCAACATACTGTTACCCATAGACTTACCTACCAGACCTTCAGTCCTACATTATTTCGTTGAAAAAGAAAATGCTTATTGCGCACAGCTATATCCGGCGGCCTCACCACATCGTTCTAAAGGCACCGTAGGAAGGCTAACCTAAAACCAGGGCTAACGCAACGGCACCAACCAGGCCTTCCACAACGGCACCGAATCGCGGGATTTGCTGCCGTTGCGGCAA
>DWYD01000050.1 GCA_019118865.1 Candidatus Coprenecus merdipullorum
CCAGGATCTCTTTCTCGCGGGCGGACAGTTCCTCCCTGTTCTCGGTCCTGGGTCCGCCGGATGACTGTGCCAGAGAGTTCCGGAGCTTGCTGATGACGGCCGCCGGGGTGTCGTAAATGCTGATTGTCTCGTCGTAGTTCTTTATGGACTCGTCGTCCGTGACGGCTGTAGGGGCGGCTACGACCGCGGCGTCTATCAGGTCGGATATGCGGCTGCGTCCTGCCGGGCGGGAGGCGAAGTCGAAGATTATGGGGTCTACGATCACTATGTCCGCCATGCTGTCCCTGACCGTGGCCTCATTCTCGCGGGAGAGGTCGGTCAGTACGGTCTCGATGATGAAGCCTCCGTGCTCCTCGAGTATGGAGGTGATGCCGCGGGCGATAATCCGCGACGGGGTGATGAGCAGTATTTTCTTCTTTGTCACTGACATTTTCCTTCCAGTCTGTTAACCATAGGGATGAGGATTGAGTTCTCGATCAGGGTATGCTTCTCCAGGTCGGCCTCCAGGGTGCAGAGCCGTGAGAGGGCCTTGATGGCGGTGACCGTGTCGCACACCGGGGGGAGGTACTTCATGACGATGTTCCTCAGGTCGTTGAGCTTCTCATCTATGTTGTTGTGGTTCTCTTCAAATGTCTCCATGCTGTAGCCCTCGACTCTCTGTCCACCGGCCACCGAGCGCACGTAGGGGAAGACGATGTCCTCCTCGTATGCGAAATGGTTCTCCACCTCCTCCCGGTATCCGTCGAAGAAGCGCATAATCACGTCCCGCTGCATCGGTGCGCAGGGGCGGAGCAGGTCCTCGAAGATGCTGCAGAGGTCCTGAATCTCATGGTCGAGGTAGTAGGAGTGCGAGGCGTGGAGGTATCTGACCAGGTCAATGGCCGAGGCGGCGGTCATCATCTCCGTCGTGGGGACGTAGCCCTCGGTGGCATACACGTTGGCTATGAGGAGGAAGGTGTCGCAGTTGACCCCGCTCTCGCGGCAGGTCTCCTCGACGGTCTTCTCCCCGAAGCCCAGCTTGATGCCCAGGCGGTAGATGACGGTCAGCAGTCGGTAGTCAGCGCCGATGAGGTCGGCCATTTTCATATTTTTTCTCATTGTTCAGTATTTTCCACAAATATAGTGATTTCATTTCATCCTAAAAGAGAACGGACCCCGGGGCCTGTCGCAGGTGCAGGGGTCCGTAACTTTCCAAACTTATGAGTAATTAAGCAAAGATTGAAATAACAACACTACATTATGGATATAACGGGTGCAAAAGTACTGTGGTTCCGCATACCGGTCAATCCTCAAAAGTGGGTATTGACCGCCTTTGCCTTACCATATTGTAGGTATTTTGGTCGTATTATTCGACGGAATAGCGGCGTAGATCCTTTTCCTTTATTGATTCGCGCTTGTCGTATTCTTTCTTGCCGCGGGCCAGCGCTATGTCCAGCTTGGCATAGCCGGTATCGGATATGAAGAGACGGCGGGTGACGATGGTCAGACCCTTTTCCTTGACTGCGCGGGCGAGCTTGCGGAGCTCCTTGCGGGTGAGAAGCAGCTTGCGGTCGCGCTTGGGGTCGTGGCGGTTGAAGGTGCCCCACCAATATTCGGCTATGTGCATGTTCTTGACATAGAGCTCTCCACCGGCGAAATAGCACCAGCTGTCCACAAGTGATGCCTTGCCGGCGCGGATAGACTTTATCTCCGTGCCGGTGAGGACTATCCCGGCGGTGTAGTTCTCCAGAAACTCGTATTCGTACGAGGCCTTCTTGTTGCGGATTTCTATTTTGCTCTTTGCTTTGGCCATAAAAATACAAAGATATGCATAAATTTTAATAGGCGTATGTTTTTATTCGTCTATTCCGAATATGACAATAAAAAGCTCCAATTTGAACATACGGGGAAAAGAAAATGGCATAGTAATTGGGATAATTTAATTTTAACAATTTTTGTAGCAGATATGCAGTTGACAGGATATATTTCACAGATTATAGGTCCGGTAGTGGACGTCCATTTCCCAGAACTGGGGGAAGGCAGTAAACTCCCCGGGATTCACGAGGCCATGACGGCCGCACGTCCCGACGGTAAGGAACAGATACTCGAGGTGCAGCAGCACATCGGGGAGAATACCGTCAGAGCCATAGCCATGGAGTCCACCGACGGGCTTCAGAGGCATCTGCCGGTGACGGCTACCGGCCACTCCATCTCCATGCCCGTGGGCGATCAGGTCAAGGGCCGCCTGCTAAATGTGACGGGCGAGAGCATCGACGGCATGCGTCCTCTGGACCGCACCGGAGAGCTGCCCATCCACCGCGAGCCGCCCAAGTTCGAGGACCTGGCCACCTCCCAGGAGGTGTTCTACACCGGCATCAAGGTCATCGACCTGCTCGAGCCCTACGTCAAGGGCGGCAAGATCGGCCTCTTCGGAGGCGCCGGAGTGGGCAAGACCGTCCTCATCATGGAGCTCATCAACAACATAGCCAAGGGCCACAACGGCTTCTCGGTCTTCACCGGTGTGGGCGAGCGTACCCGCGAGGGCAACGACCTGCTCCGCGAGATGATCGAGTCCGGTGTCATCCGCTACGGCGACGAATTCAAGAAAAGCATGAAAGAGGGACACTGGGATCTCTCCAAGGTCGACTACGACGAGGTCGCCAAGTCCCAGGCCACACTGATATTCGGTCAGATGAACGAGCCGCCCGGAGCCCGTCTCTCGGTGGCCCTCTCCGGTCTGACCGTGGCCGAGTCCTTCAGGGACGCCGGACGCGACAGCGGGGAGCGCAGGGACATCCTGCTGTTCATAGACAACATCTTCCGTTTCACCCAGGCCGGCTCCGAGGTATCCGCCCTCCTTGGACGTATGCCCTCGGCCGTGGGCTACCAGCCGACTCTTGCCACCGAAATGGGCCAGATGCAGGAGCGCATCACCTCCACCAAATATGGCTCCATCACTTCAGTGCAGGCTGTCTACGTGCCGGCCGACGACCTGACCGATCCCGCCCCCGCCACCACATTCTCTCACCTCGACGCCACCACGGTGCTCAGCCGTAAGATCGCCGAGCTGGGCATTTATCCCGCCGTCGATCCCCTGGAGTCCTCCTCGAGGATCCTGGACCCGAACATCGTCGGCGAGGAGCACTACGATGTGGCCCGCAGGGTCAAGCAGCTCCTTCAGCGCAACAAGGAGCTGCAGGACATCATCGCCATCCTCGGCATGGACGAGCTCTCCGAGGAGGACCGCACCACCGTCAACCGCGCCCGCCGTGTACAGAGATATCTCTCGCAGCCATTCTCGGTGGCTGAGCAGTTCACCGGCGTCCCGGGCCAGATGGTGCCCATCGAGGAGACCATCCGCGGCTTCAAGATGATCCTCGACGGTGAGGTGGACGACATCCCCGAACAGGCGTTTCTCAATGTAGGTCCGATAGACGAGGCCATCCGCAAGGGCCGTGAGATGCTTGCGGCTACAGGACAATGATCACGCTGACCATACTTTCACCGGGCGGTACCCTGTGTTCGGCACAGGTGGAGAAGGTCTCCTTCCCGGGGGCCAAGGGACTGTTTACGGTCTATCCGGAGCATGCGCCGCTGCTCTCCTCTCTCCTTCCGGGTACAATAGAGTGGACGGCCGCCGACGGCAGCACCGGTTCTGTCGCCGTCCGTGCGGGCTGCGTCCGGGTGCATGATGACAATGTGGAGGCATGCGTGGAAGTCCTCAACGGAGGAGGTGGAAAAGCATGAAAGGTACAATGACATACAGGACGGTAATGGCGCTGCTGACGGCGGTGCTGCTGGCTCTGCCTCTCCGGGCGGCTCCGGCGGATACTGCCGGCAGTGCGGCGGCAGGGGAGGAGGTCGATGTCAAGGCCATCGTCCTGGAGCATCTGAGCGACAGTTACTGGTGGCATATCGGCACCTTCGGGGGCCGGGATGTCTCCCTGTACCTGCCGGTGATCGTCCGCTCCTCGGCCGAAGGAGGCGGATGGCACTGCTTCTCCTCCCGTCACCTGACGGACGGAGCGTCGTGGGAGGGATTCAGCATTGCCCCGGAAGGGGAGTATGAGGGGAAGATCGTGGAAACCCTGCCGGACGGCAGTACGGTCCGGCCCTTCGACCTGTCCGTGACCAAGACGGTCGCGGCCCTGCTGCTGAACAGTGTTATCGTCCTGCTGGTGATACTTGTCCCCGCAGGGTGGTATCGCCGCCACAGGCACGATGTCAAGGCGCATCCGAAGGGTTTCACCGCGTTTATGGAGATGGCCATAGAGGGGCTGCAGGACGACCTGATCAAGCCCTGCGTCGGGGGGAACTGGAAGCGGTTTTCGCCCTATCTGCTGACGGTGTTCTTCTTCATCCTGGTGTGCAACCTAATGAGCCTGATACCCTTCTTCCCGGGAGGGGTCAATGTCACCGGCAACATCGCGGTGACCTTCGTACTGGCTCTGGCCTCATTCCTGGTCATCAACATATTCGGCGGCAGGGCCTACTGGAAGGATATCTTCTGGCCCGACGTGCCTGCCTGGCTCAAGGTGCCGGTGCCCTTCATGCCCGTGATAGAGTTCATCGGCATATTCACCAAGCCTTTTGCCCTGATGATCCGACTTTTCGCCAATATGGTGGGCGGTCATGCTGCCATCCTCTGCCTGGTGTGCGTCGTCTTCGTGACGGCCGGGATGGGAGCCGTGATGAACGCCTCGATGACGGTGGTGTCGGTGCTGTTTACGATATTCATGAACTGCGTGGAGGTCCTGGTGGCCTTCCTGCAGGCCTACGTCTTCACCATGCTGTCGGGAGTCTTCATAGGACTGGCCCAGGAGGGGAAGACTGAAAAGAAAGTGGAAAAATTGAAAAAGTAGAAAAATATAAAAACGTTTAAAAATTTAAAATTATGTCAGAATTAGCAATACTCGGAGCCGCCATAGGCGCCGGACTCGCTGCGATAGGCGCAGGTATCGGTATCGGAAAGATCGGTTCGTCGGCCATGGAGGCCATAGGCCGCCAGCCGGATGCTGCCGGTAAGATCCGTACCAACATGATCATCATCGCCGCCCTGATCGAGGGTGTGGCCCTCTTCGCGGTCGTAATCTGCTTCATGGCCCTCTAAACACAGCTGAGCCATGGGACTGTTGCAACCGGAACCGGGACTGCTTATCTGGATGACGCTGGCCTTCGCGGTCGTCTTCATCCTGCTGGCCAAGTTCGGCTTCCCCGTGATCCAGAAGTCGGTGGACAGACGCAGGGAGTATATTGACTCCTCGCTGGCCGCCGCCGGTGAGGCTCAGAAGAAGCTGGATGACCTGCAGCAGGAGATGGACGCCGTGCGCCGGGACGCCGAGAAGCAGAAGTCGGAGATACTCCGCTCGGCCGTCCAGACCCGGGAGCAGCTCATAGCAGAGGCCCGCAGGAAGGCCGGGGAGGAGGGCGAGAAGATCATCGCCGCCGCCAAGGCCAGCGCTCAGCTCGAGAGCGATGCCATCATCCGCGACGCCAGGCATCAGGTGGCCCTGCTCTCCATAGCGATAAGCGAGCGCCTGCTGCGGGAGCGGCTCTCGTCCGACCTTCAGAGCCAGACCGCCCTGGCGGAGCGACTGCTGGCCGAGATGGACCCGGAGAAGAAGGCCCCGGAGGATAAACCTGAAAAAGAGTAGACAGCGATGGATACCGGATTGATATCGAGACGTTATGCCAAGGCCCTGGCGGAGTATGCCGCATCCTTGGGGGAAGAGGACCGTGTCTATGAGCAGCTGCGGCCGTTCGCAGGACAGTTCGATTTTCTCCCCAGGGTGAGGGAGGCCTTATTGTCGCCCTCGCTCTCACAGGATGAGAAGGCTGCGGTGATATTCGGTCTTCTCAAGGATGAACCGTGCAGTTCACTGCGGAAATTTGTCTATATGGTGCTGCGCCATCATCGGGAGTCATGTCTCTACATTATGATTCATTCGTTCATGGCGCTTTATCGGGAGAGGCATCACATCAAGGAGGCGCTGCTCGTCACTGCTGCTCCTCTTGGGGAGGACGTCGAGGACATAATCCGTGCCAGGGCCCGGGATGTCGACCATTGTACGGCTCTCATTACCCGCAGGGTGGATCCTTCCATCATCGGAGGTTTTATCTTCAGGATGGAGGACCTGCTGATAGATGCCAGCACTGCCTCGCAGATCAAGTTTCTGCGTCAGAAGCTGGGAGGAGAGCCGGTCAGGAGAATTTAGAACATTGTAAGGTTGAAATATTGAATAAAAATGAGTGAAAAATCCAATAAGATAAAGCCTTCGGAGGTCTCGCAGGTCCTGCTCTCCGAACTGCAGGGCATCGATCTCGGGGCGCAGTACGCCGAGGTCGGGACGGTGCTCCAGGTGAGTGACGGCGTGGTGCGTATCTTCGGACTGCGCAATGCCGAGGCCAGCGAGCTGCTGGAGTTCGACGGCGGGATGAAAGCCGTGGTGATGAACCTCGAGGAGGACAATGTCGGGGCCGTGCTGCTAGGGCCCACCGATCTGGTCAAGGAGGGTGATATGGTGCGGCGTACCGGCCGGACCGTCTCGATAGACGTGAGCGAGTCGATGCTCGGAAGGGTGATCAATCCGCTCGGGGAGCCTATCGACGGAGGTGGGGAGATATCCGGGGAAAAGGTGGAGATGCCGCTGGACCGCAAGGCGCCCGGGGTGATATTCCGCCAGCCGGTGAGCGAGCCCCTGCAGACCGGCCTGAAGGCCATCGACGCGATGATTCCTATCGGGCGCGGACAGAGGGAACTGATTATCGGCGACCGTCAGACCGGAAAGACGGCCATCGCCGTGGACACCATCATCAACCAGCGGGCCTGCTATGAGGCCGGGGAGCCGGTCTACTGCATATACGTGGCTGTGGGTCAGAAGGCCTCCACTGTGGCGGCCCTGGTCGATACCCTGCGCAAGTACGGGGCGATGGACTATACCGTGGTGGTGGCGGCGATGGCTGCCGATTCTGCGGCGATGCGTTACTACGCTCCGTTTGCGGGTGCCGCGATAGGGGAGTATTTCCGTGATACCGGACGGCATGCCCTGGTGGTGTACGACGACCTGTCCAAGCAGGCCGTGGCCTACCGCGAGGTGTCGCTGATCCTGCGCCGGCCCTCGGGCCGCGAGGCCTATCCGGGCGATATTTTCTACCTGCACTCCCGTCTTTTAGAGAGGGCGGCGAAGATCATCGCTCAGGAGGATGTGGCCCGGCAGATGAACGATATCCCGCCGGCCCTGAAGGACAAGGTGCGCGGAGGCGGCTCGCTGACAGCCCTGCCCATCATCGAGACCCAGGCGGGCGACGTGTCGGCCTATATCCCTACC
>DWYD01000051.1 GCA_019118865.1 Candidatus Coprenecus merdipullorum
CCACTTCCGCTAAGTTTTCGAGAATCAGTGCGTTCCAGAATCACCATGTGCGCACTGTTCATTTTCGTTCTCTTGCCGGCACGGAGTGAAACCACAACGGCAGCAGATTCCGTGATTCGGTGCCGTTGTGGAGTGCCATTTTCCGCCGCACCCTTTCAGCCTGCCTTCTGGACGGCATCGTCGTTCGCCCCTTTGCCGCAACGGCAGCATTTCCCCCGATTCTCTGCCGTTGCGGTATGTTATTTTCTGCCGCACCCTTTCTACAGACCTTCTGGACGGCATTGCCTCTCCGGGCCCTTCCCACAACGGCACCGATTCCCGCATTTCTCTGCCATTGTGGTAAAGATAGACGCACTCACCTTCCGAAGGTGATACGGAAACTACCGGATTTGGCCCGCCTTCGGAAGGTGGATATGCGGCACGTATGGGAAAAACGACTTCACATAGCCCGTAGAGCACATTTGTAGAAATCCCACCTTTGGAAGGTGAGATAGAAACGGGGGAAACCGCGCACTTTCGGAAGGTGAGACGAAAATGCGATAAGACTACTCACATTACGGGTAAGAAATCGGAGCGAGTCCGGCGAGAAGAAACTCTGAGCCGACTCCTTCGGAAGGAGTATGAAAGTGCAGGAGCAATGGTATCGCCTCCGCAGGCTCTGTACAATGGAAATACTATATATAAGGTCCCCTTATCCCTTCGGAAGGAGTGGACGAATAACGGGAAAACACTACTCCTTTCGAAGGAGTGAAGATGTAAGTGGGAAGGTTTTGGAATGAGGGAGATGCAAAAGGCTGGATGATACCAAAACGAGAGGGTGACGGGCAAACGGCACTTTCGCCGGCACATTCCGGATGGGGTTCCCGGGCAGGGCCGGCGAGGAAGGCTTCTGGGACAGGTCGGCTTATAACGAAATCGAGAAGGTGGTGGAGAAAGGCCGTTTGACCCGGCACCTTCTCGGTTGTGGGTGTGCTGACGGGTTGGGAGGCAGTCTGCAGGCGGCTCGTGATGTTGTGGCTGCTTTACTTCGTGATGGTGGACCAGATACGTATGGCTGTCGGAATGGGGGAAGAGGTAGGTTTGGAAGGATAGGTGTTCTTACGCAGGGTCCAGGGCTCTTCGAGTGAGTAGTAGTCGATTGAGATGGCGGGATCGGGACCAGTGGGGTCGGCCAGAAGCCTGTCGAGCCAGGTTTTCCAGCGCAGGTAGTAGAAGTCGGCAAGGAGGCCGGACCATTCCTTATGCGCGTAGTCATGCAGCCCGCCGGTGTCGGAGGCGGTGCGGTTGCCCCATGTGGTTATCTGGACGCGGGCGTTCCATTCGAGCCAGTCTTTCATGGCTTCATCCTCGCCCAGTGCCCTGGCCTGTGCTGTCCAGTTGCCTACCATAAATTCTCTCCGCGATGACAGCAGGCTGTCCTGGAGCAGAATCAGGGTCAGGAAGTTTTCTCCATGTGAGCGCAGTGACGCTGTGTCACGGCTGGTATATGCCTGCTGGATAGCCTTGTAAGTGAGCCTGCCTTTTTCTGCAATAGCCTGACGCAGGATATCTACCAGGTCATATTCAAAGTTATCACATCTGGCAAAATCAGGAGCAGCCTGCACCATGAGGTCTGCAGCTATGATTACGTCCTCCGGGTCGTAGTAGTCTGACATCTCAGACCAGGAAGAAGCCTGGTAGGTGTTCAGGGACGGACGTGCGCAGAAGATTGATTCGTGGGTGCCCTGCTGGGTGGAGGCGGCGGGACATTCGTAGATGGACCGTGCCAGCAGCCTCCATGCCTGCAGAACCTCCGGAGTGATGCGGCCGTAACGGGCGCGGAGATATCCCTGCAGCCATTCGTCCTTGGAAAAATGCTCCGGGCGCCAGGGCAGCTCGCAGAGCAGTTCGTACATCACCGGATTGTTCTCTATTCCCTCCATTGTGAGGCCGACGCCCAGCATTGTTCCTGAGAAACGACTGGAGTCAGCTTTGTAGTATTCGTCTATGACGTGCTGCATTTTACCGTGGAGGCCTACATTGCCTCCGAAGTTGAGCAGCATGCAGTAGAGCCAGTCGTGTCCGTCGAAACCTTCCGGACGGTACCATGAGGAGGAGGGATCTCCCCACTGCGGCCGGCTCTCGGAGTAGAGGTCGAGGACGAGCATGTCCCCGCGGGGCACGGAGCTGATCATCGCAGGGCGGGGATTGGCACCCCAGGCCTGCACTACCCATTTTGCACCGGGGCTGTGGCGCTGCATGGCGGAGTGGATGGCGATTCCGGCCGCCTCAAGATCGACGCCGGAAGTACGGCCTCCCTCGTGGAAAGGATCCATGCTGTAGAGGCGGGCCTTGCCGAAGAGTTTTTCCAGCTCCTCGTAGTAGATATCGGCTATTTTCTGAAAGTTCTCGTCCTCTGGCTGCAGGAATGCGGGACGGTGATATCCCTGCCACAGCCCAGGGTCCGCAACATCCAGCCCGAGACGCTCCGCTGCGTCGTGCGGCAGCATTCCGGAGTATCCCGGCAGGACCGGCTCGATTCCCAGCTCTGCCATGCGGGCGAGGATTTTCTTCTGCAGTTCAATATTTCGGGCGTACCATGAGGAGGGATTGGGACCGCCCCAGCCTTCGAGATTGTTCATCAGCCACCAGGCCTGGAATGCGGGTCCTGCAATAAATTCCGAGGCATCGGAATCCGAATAGCCGAGGCGGCGGAGGACATTCAACCACAGTGCGTCAGAACCGACAGCAGCGAGACATAGGTTGATGCCGTGGAGAGCCATCCAGTCGAGTTCCTGTTCCCACCGGGCCCAGTCCCAGAAGGCCATGGAGTATGAGAATGTGCAGTAATTCAGGTAGTAACGGTATTGTGATCGGGTAGTATGCCGTTCCGGTACAGGTATTTGGGGCAATGTGTCCGGGAGGTCCGCCCGCATGCAGTTCCAGCTCAGGTGGATGCCGGCATAGTATTTAAGATACCAGTTCAGTCCTGTAGCAGCATTTACAGGGCAGTCGGCGGAGATGATTATACGGTTGTCGCTGCCCTGTGCCAGTTCAAAATACGATTCAGCGGCAGAGGAGTCAATTTGTATTGAAAAATGCTTCGAAGCACCTGGGCATACCCGCTCGATAAGACATTCTACAGATGCCGCTGGAGACAGGCCTGTACGATTTTTAGCAGACAGACCCATTGTGCTTAGGATGCATGCAATTAATGTGGCAGCGGTGGCGGAGAAGATGTATGCGATGTGTTTCATGACGTTATGGATTATCGGTTACGCTTTTGTCTGTTATGCACGGTGAGTTTTGGGAACATCTTTCGGAAACGGGTCATATGTAATGTTATGCTGCCTCCTGCGATGACGAGGGTGACAGCCAGGAGAATCATTATGATGCCGACTCCTTCACGGAGTGTCATCCTCTCTCCGAATATTGTAATTCCGAAAAATATGGCTGTTACAGGTTCTAGTGCTCCAAGAATGGCGGTGGGAGTGGACCCTATGTACTGGATGGCACTGGTCGTGCACAGAAAAGAGATGGCTGTCGGAAAGACTGCGAGCGCAATCAGGTTGGCCCACATATACCAGCGGGACGGTATGGTCAGTTCAGTCCCGGTCAGCAGGCGGATTACGAACAGGGACACGCCGAATACCAGTACGTAGAAAGTGACGGTAAGAGTAGCGGTATTCTTCAGAGTTGTCTGGTTGATACCTACTATATATATGGCGTACGTGAGAGCGGATGTCAGGGCCAGAACCGTGCCGGTAAGGCTGAGGGTGGCTCCGTCTGGGCCTTTGTACAGCATGGCTATTCCGCCCAGTGCCATCAGCATGCAGATGCCGGTCTGTAGGGAGATTTTCTCCTTGAACGCGAGGGCCATAATCACTGCTACCATGATAGGGTAGACGAAAAGTATGGTAGACGCTATGCCGGCTTCCATGAAATTGTAGCTTTGAAAGAGGGTGAGCGAGGATACGGCCACCAGGAGTCCCATGACTATGAGAGTGAGAGTCTCCTTGCGGTTGACCCTGAAGGAGCGTCCGCGGGCATGAATCATGACGGCCAGGATGGGAATGGCCAGGAGGTACCGGAAAAACAGGACGGATTCGGGGTTCATACCATTTTCATACAGCGGGAGTGCGAAAAGCGGATTCATTCCGTAGGTAGCGGCAGCTACGGCCCCCAGTAAGTATCCTTTGGTTTTATTGTTCATAAAGTAAACTATCGTTGTGCAAATGTAGTAATTCTAGATTTGGATAATAGTAACTGATTTCATAATTTTGCAATTTATCCGAAAACTAAAGAATATTATGGGAAATATACCAGAGCAGCCGGTGGCTCAGCCATCTGAGAAAAAGCTCCAGAACGAGCAGGAACAGGAAATAGACCTCATCGCTCTAGTAAAGAGACTGTGGAAAAAGAAAATATTTATAATTTATGTAACGGGAGCTTTTATGTTTCTGGGACTGCTGGTCGCTCTCTTCTCGGCCAAGGAATATACTTCAGGGACAACATTCGTCCCTCAGTCCGGAGGGGAGGGTGTAAGTTCTTCAATGTCTTCCCTAGCATCACTTGCGGGAATCAATCTAGGTAATATGGGTGGGGGAGAGACATTGTCTCCTACTGTGTACCCGCAGTTATTGTCCAATGTTGATTTTATTAAGGATTTGATGTACACTCCTATACAGTTTGAGGAGTGGCCGGAGAAGATAACCCTTTTTGATTATTATACAAATGAGGAGTATAACAAACCTACATTTTTCGGAACAATCAAGAAGTACACCATAGGACTTCCGGGTCTGATTATTGGCGCAATCAGCAGTAAGGAGGATTCGTCCGATTCCAAAATGGCAGCAGGCAGCGGCCTGAATACGCTTACAGAAGATGAGTATTCCTGTATGAAGATTCTTACGCAGCAGGTGTCCATTACTATCAATGACAAGGACGGTTATATAGATTTGTCGGCAAGGATGCCTGAGGCTGTTGCCTCAGCTGAGCTGGCGACTGCGGCTTTCGATTTGCTGGAAAAGTATATTACTGAATATAAGATCCAGAAAGCGCAGTTCAATCTTGATTATATCAATGAGAGGCTGGAGGAGGCCAGAGCTGATTTTGAGAAAAAGCAGCTTGCCTATGCCCAGTATACCGATGCCAACAGAAGTACCTCTTCCGCAACAGCCAGAATAGACGGCAACCGTCTCAAGCAGGAGTACGATCTTGCGAATACTATCTTTACTGAGCTTGCCCGGCAGAAAGTAAATGCAGAGTTGCAGGTAAAGGAGGATACACCGGTGCTTTCGGTCATCAAGCCTATCGTGGTGCCTGTTGAAAAATCTAAGCCTAAAAGAGCTATAATATTGATAGCCTTTACATTCCTTGGGGGCTGTCTCGGATGTGCATCAGTTTTCGGACTTGATTTCATCAAGCATCAGGGGTCGGAATGGCCCCGGAAATGGAAAACAGAGGAGGAAGAAGATGCGGAAATGGGAATGAATAAAGAGGAGGTTGTTGCGTAATGTCGTGGTTTAGTTGGAAAAGCCGCGACAAGGAAGAAGTTCGTCGCGACAAGGAGTCTTTGGATAAAGGACTGGAAAAAACAAAAAGAGGCCTGTTTGACAAGCTTTCGCGAGCCATAGCCGGAAAATCCAAAGTGGATGATGATGTCCTTGACGGAATAGAGGATGCGCTTATCGCTTCTGATGTCGGAGTGGATACGACGTTGAAGATTATCGATATGCTGGAGGAAAGAGTTGCCAGGGACAAATATATGAATGCCGCGGAACTGCACTCTATCCTTAAAGAAGAAATGGCGTCTCTGCTTGATGTGGATGGAAAGGAGGATGCTCCGGTATTTGATTTTTCCAAGAAACCTTATGTAATAATGGTAGTAGGAGTAAACGGAGTAGGGAAGACCACCACAATCGGCAAGCTGGCAGCCAATCTCAAAGCCTCCGGCAAGAAAGTAATGCTCGGAGCAGCTGATACATTCAGGGCTGCGGCTGTGGATCAGCTGGTTATATGGAGCGAAAGAGCAGGAGTCCCTATTGTCAAGCAGAGTATGGGTGCGGATCCGGCTTCAGTGGCTTTCGATACAGTCAAGTCTGCTGTGGCTCAGGATATGGATGTGGTCCTTATCGATACAGCGGGCCGTCTTCACAATAAAATCAATCTTATGAACGAACTGACCAAAATCCGTAATGTCATGCGTAAGGTTGTGCCTGATGCACCGCATGAGGTCCTTCTGGTACTGGACGGATCTACCGGACAGAATGCCTTTGTACAGGCCAGGGAGTTCACTAAGGCTACTGATGTGACAGCTCTGGCGGTTACGAAACTGGACGGCACGGCCAAGGGAGGAGTAGTGCTTGGCATCGCCGACCAGTTCAATATTCCTGTGAAATTCATAGGGGTAGGTGAGGGAATAGAAGATTTGCAGATTTTCGACAAAAAAGCATTTGTAGATTCATTGTTTGATTAGTAGAGTGTAAAATATAACGATATGAATGTTTCATATAATTGGCTGAAAGAGTATGTCTCTTTCGATCTCTCTCCCGAGAGGGTGGCCCGGATACTGACTTTTATTGGTCTGGAAGTAGAGGAAATAAGTACCGTAGAGGATATACCGGGCGGTCTTGAAGGCGTAGTGGTAGCAGAGGTGGTGGAATGTATCCCTCATCCCGATTCAGACCACCTGCATATTACAAAGGTCCGCACATCGAATGACGGCGAGCTGCTGCAGGTAGTCTGCGGAGCACCCAATGTCGCTGCAGGTCAGAAAGTTCTGCTTGCAACAGTGGGCACATATCTCCCTGCACCTGACGGTTCAAAATTTAAAATCAAGAAATCAAAAATCCGCGGAACGGAGTCTTTCGGAATGATCTGTGCGGAAGATGAACTGGGTATCGGGACTTCTCACGAGGGTATCATGGTACTTGAACCTGAGGCAGTGGTAGGTACTCCTGCCAGGGAATACCTCCATCTCGGTTCAGATACGGTGTTTACTATAGGACTGACCCCAAACCGTGTTGATGGAGCTTCCCATATAGGAGTCGCCCGTGATTTCTCTGCGTGGCTCAGGCTCAACGGTCTCGGCGGTGAGCTGACCATGCCTGATGTGTCATCTTTCTGCGAGGGAGACGGCGAGTCCATTCCAGTCGAGGTCCTCGATCATGAAGGCGCTCCCCGTTATATGGGTATAACCTTAACTGACATTAAGATCGCTCCATCGCCAGAGTGGCTGCAGAAGAAGTTGCTGGCGGTTGGACTGAGACCTATCAACAACGTGGTGGATATTACCAATTTTATCCTCATGGAGATAGGCCAGCCTCTTCATGCCTTTGACGCATCTAAGATAGCAGGAGGCAAAGTTATTGTTCGCCGGGCCGCTGACGGTGAGAAGTTCGTTACTCTTGACGGAGTTGAGCGGACTCTCTCAGCGCAGGATTTGATGATCTGCAATGCCGAGAAGCCTATGTGCATCGCAGGTGTATTCGGAGGTCTGGAGTCTGGTATTACTGACTCGACCACCACGGTCTTCCTGGAGAGTGCATATTTCAACCCTACATCTATCCGTAAGACTTCCAAGCGCTTGGGCATCAAGACAGACGCTTCGTTCCGTTACGAACGCGGCACCGATCCCGAAATCATACCATACGCTGCCCGCCGTGCCGCCCTGCTGATGCAGGAACTGGCCGGTGCGAGAGTCGTGGGATGTGTACGCGAGGACTATCCCGAGCCGCTGGAGCGCAAGCGGGTGCAGCTGGATTTCGGCAGGATGGAGGCTCTGATGGGCAAGAAGATAGGTGCGGAGACCATTCTCAAGATACTGCGTTTTATGGACTTCGGCATCATCTCCTCCGATGACAGAGGGGCAGAGGTGACTGTACCTACATACAAAGTGGACGTGTACCGGGAGTGCGACGTAGTGGAGGAAGTGCTCAGGATCTATGGCTATGACAATATCGAACTTCCGGACAGGATCGTCTCATCGTACGACAATACCCCTAATCCTGACCCCGAGACGGTCCGTGTAAAGGCTTGTGACCTGCTGGCTGCCAATGGT
>DWYD01000052.1 GCA_019118865.1 Candidatus Coprenecus merdipullorum
CTCTATCACCGGCCGCGACACCGTAGGATACCACATCCCCGGATTGGTCGGCAGCATGCTCTCCAAGCGGTAGACCTTCTCATGCTCCGGCCAGCACCGGTCATACCGCAGGTCATAGAGCACCTGCACCATCACCGTCATGAAAATCGAGAAAGCGAGGGTCAGTCCCGCCACATTGAGGACCGTCGAAAAAAGAGTGTGCCGGTTGAAGCGTATGCGTCTCATATTCCTTCAGCATTTAGCGTTTAAATCCATACGCAAATTTAAACCCGTTCCGCCCGATGTGCAAGGCCCGGAAGTTTTTTCCTTCACAACATTCCTGATTTTCAGCGCATATTCCTCTCAGCATGGAAGTTTTTAAGTTATTTTCCCTATATTTGCAACAAAGTAAAAAAATGGATACCTGCTACAACATAAAAGACAAACTCGAGTGGACCGTCATTTTTATCCTGGAATTCGGACGGAAATACGGTCTTAATATGAGACAGGCTTTCAACTATCTCAGCCGCTTCAAGGGTATTGATTTCATTGACAAACACTATGACTATGTTCATACGCAGCCTTTCAAGTCCATGGTCCAGGACATTTCAGAGTATTGTCACAGGCATGGAGGAGCATTGATATGATACTTTACCACGGCACGAATCAAGCATTCGATAAGATTGATTTAAAGAAGTCCAGGCCAAATAAGGACTTTGGACGGGGCTTTTATCTATCTGCCGATTATAAACAGGCATTAAGAATGGCCCAGGTAAAAGTAGACCAGCTTGAGACCGGATCACCTACCGTATTGACATATGAAATATCAGACGAAAAACTAAAAACGCTCAATATACGGCGCTTTGAAAATTATTCTGAAGAGTGGGCCAGGTTTATTCTAATGAACCGCAACAACCCTGTAGATGTCCCCGCACATGATTACGATATCGTAATCGGCCCCATTGCCAACGACCGTGTCGGTTTGCAATTATGGAGATATGAGAATCATTCCATCGATTTGCAAACACTTGTACGCAACCTCCAATATATGAAAGGTATCACCATTCAGTACTTCTTCGGAACAGAACGTGCTGTCAAGCTATTGCACCGGATATGAACGAGATTACAGAGATGATGGCCGATATGGTCAAGAATATTGCACTCCTCCTCATGGAAAAAGACAATGAGTTGTCCATGGAACAGGCTCTGTCAACTGTCTTCAATTCGGACACATATAGAAAGATTATGGACGAGAGGACGGGACTGTATTACCAAAGTTCAAAATATGTTTTCTCCTTTTTGGAGGATGAACTCAAAACAAGGAAATAAAGTCCTCTGATAGCGCAGGACAGACGACTTCTTGAGCAGTACTGCTACTTCAAATCGAAAACGCACAGAATGACCTCCCCCCGCCCGAGATCATCCTGCATCAAAGGGGGAATGTGCACAGACTCGTTGTAGGCTTTCAGCCGGTAGATGCGGTGTCCGCCTGGCCCGACGGTGATGATGTCCTGCAGGCGGACATCGTAGACATTGAGACCGGGGGCAGTCCACCACATACGTGAGCTGTTGTAAGTATAAGTGTTGTTATACAGTGTCATATCACTGTTGCATATCGCATACGCACTGAGCCGAAGGCCTTTCCAATACTCCTTATATCTCAGAATCCACAGACCGTTCCCCAACTGCCACATACCTGTCAGCCAAGTTTGCCTCTTTCCTTTCAAACGCAATCCTCTTTTCGAGCACTTGATGCCTCCGGCGTCCGCCACCTGATACATCGGCGTGCTTCCGGACCTGTCGTACCTGTATACGATATCCTCGAAAAGATGTTTGACCAGCACATCTCCGTCCCGGGTCCTGCCTACCGTCCATAACGGAAGACCCATGCTTCTCAAACTGTCCATCACAGACTCTGAGAGTTTTACCACGTCATCTGCGGGGACATCCAGCGCAGACACCCGACCGCCGGCGAGATCCACCAGAAAGGTCTCTCTTCCAGAAAATCCGGAGGCCAGCACCAGCAAAGTCCCTTCGTCTATAAGCACAGCCCTGTCGTAGACGTGCCCCCCTTCCAGCTGCACAGAACCGGTCAAACCGCCGGAGGAACTTACGCAGTCTATCCTCGAATGAACTGAATCCAGGGCATACAGCATCCCGCTCAAGGTATCCATGTCCATACAGACATACCTGCCTCCTTCCTGCGGCACGATTCTCCCTTCATCCATTCCTGTCGCAGCATCGAATATACGGATTTCTCCGTCTACAATCATCAGGAAATTCCCGTCATGTCCAATAACTGACTGATATCCTTCTACGTCATCACCGCGTGTGTCCTCCAGGACTGTCGCGGAATAACTCCTGAACCACTTATCGTACCTGTCATCCAGAGCTACTATCCATCCAGTCTCTGAGGAATATTCAGCAATGTCTATCCGTGTAAGCTTTCTTTCATCCTTGCAGGACAGCAGGGCCACACAGCACAGCAGAGCGGGGAGCAGTCTTCTCATTTGAACCGGTATTTGATTATCACATACTCGTCGCCTGTATCCGATACGGGCCGTACCGACAGCAGCTCATCGTCCTGCATGCCCTCGAAGAGCCTCTCCGCAGGGGTAATGACGGCGAAGTCCTCCGGGATGCCGGTGATTTCCACATTCTGGGAATATTCGCCGGTGCGGGTGTTGTAGAGGCCGAGGAATGCGGAGCTTTCATCTCCGAGATTGACGACGGAATAGGCTATGAGTATGTTCTCTCCGGCAGCGGCGATCCACAGAAAGTTCAGGCGTCCCGCGCTTAGGGACATCAGTCCGTCGAAGGTCAGGTCACCGTACTCGAAGCGGTATTTGCCCAGGCGCATGAGCATCGCAGGCACGGGCCGGCCGCCCTCCAGAACGTAGACGGTGTCGTTGAAGTTGTTGTAGATAAATGGATTGTCCCTGTCTCCGAAAATGTAGTTCTCTCCCATCATGACCTCCTCCGGCATCATCTCGCGGCTCCGCTCCGAGACCGCGGTCAGCCCGTCAGTTGCTGCATCCCAGCGCAGCATGTCCTGCACGGGAGAGTTCGAGGACGCATACAGGATCATGTCGCCCCCGCTGAAGAAAAACGAGGTGATGTATATGCCCGAGTTCATCAGTGCCGACTTGCTGGAACTGCCGATGAAACTGCCGTCCTCCCCGTAGGTCAGGATATTCTGGGTATTGTAGTCGAACACGTAAAGCCGGCCGCCGCTGACGCCTATGCCCCGGGGATTCAGATACTCGCCGGGACCGCGGCCCTTGGCGCCGATACGCCTGACGAAACTTCCGTCCTTGGCGTACTCGTAGACCGTTTCAGAAGAGATGATGTAGTATGCGTTTTCGGACTCGCAGACATCCTCGATCATCCCCAGGACGGGCGCCCCGTCGGAAGTATCAAGCCTTACGACCGACACATCCTCGATCAGGGCATCGGAAGACACCTGCACGGCCTCGTTCATGGCAGACCTATCGAAAATGGAGAATCCGGGCATTTCGGTCCTGGCCGTACACGAGACCAGCATGACGGCTGAGAAAACAAAGCACAAAACTTTATACATAGTTCTATATAAATTAACTACGCGAATATACTGAATATATCTGATATGACAAATAGTTTTAAGTGATTGTATGAAAAAGTTTCCCTGATACAGTATCTTGAGAAAATATGCGCTCTCAGCTGACACATTCATTCATCCGAGTCAGCGGACTCACGAGAAACACCGCACTTTCAGATCGGAATCCGGCCACTTACAACACTGCCTGTTCTCTGCATGTTGCTCTGCCTGCACCGCACAGCACAGTCTGTTCTGCCCCATTTCGCGCATCTTGCTATCTCACAAAGACTTACGCAAGGCGTGCTATTTACAGACTGCAGGCAGGTGCCTCAGTGTCTGTTTTCCCTATTTTCGCGCACATCGCTGTCTGACAACATTATGCGCTGACCATACGATTACAGACTCATACTAAAAAGAATGTACTGACCGAAGACACCCCCTGCCACAGCACCTTTTAGGCGCATTTAAAGAAATACGTGCTCCGACATAC
>DWYD01000053.1 GCA_019118865.1 Candidatus Coprenecus merdipullorum
GATCGGCATCGTGGAGAATCGAATCGACCTCGATGCCGACATGATTGAGCTTATGTCCAAGGAAATCGACACCTACAGCAAGAAGGTCAGTGCCGGTAAGGATGTCAACGAGGAATTCCTCCTGGATATCAATCAGCTGCAGGAGAACACCATGCTGGTGCGCGAGAATGTGGTCGACAAGCAGAGGATGATATCCTCCATCATGAAGAGCGACAAGTTTCCCCGCGATATCTTTCCGAAACTTTCGGTCATCAACAAGGACATCGTGTCCCTGCTCAACCATACAAACTTCAGCTTCGAGCGTCTGGACTACCTCCAGAACACAGTAGTCGGTCTGATCAACCTCGAGCAGAACCGCATCATGAAGGTCTTCACCTTCGTGTCCCTGCTCCTGATGCCGCCGACCCTCATAGCCTCCATCTACGGCATGAATATCAACCTGCCGGTTGCCGGAAGCGGACTGGCGGACTTTTTTATTCTGCTGGCGTTGATGATTGTTGCGATTTTTGTAGTAATTTTGGTTTTCCGAAAACGAAGAATGCTTTAGAATATGAGTGATATCAAGAAACCTGAAACCTGGGCCGAAGGCCGCCGCAAGATAGATTGGGTAAGGGCCAACATGCCCCTGCTCAACAGGATAGAGACGAGATTCAAGGAAGAAAGACCCTTCGAGGGACTGAAAATAGCCCTCTCGATACATCTGGAGGCCAAGACGGCTTACCTCTGCGAGACCCTGGCCGCCGGCGGAGCGCAGATGTACATCACCGGCTCCAACCCCCTTTCCACCCAGGACGACGTGGCCGCCGCTCTCGTACACGAGGGCCTCGAGGTATTCGCCTGGTACGGATGCTCGGAGCAGGAATATATGGACAATATCCGCAAGGTAGTCTCCTGCGGACCCAATATCATCATCGACGACGGAGGCGACCTGGTGCATACCCTGCATACCGAGATGCCGGAACTCATCCCCGGAATCATCGGAGGCTGCGAGGAGACCACCACAGGAGTGATGAGGCTCGAGGCCATGGCCAGGGCAGGGGAGCTGCGCTTCCCGATGGTGCTGGTCAACAACGCCAAGTGCAAATACCTCTTCGACAACCGCTACGGTACGGGTCAGTCGGTCTGGAACGGCATCAACCGCACGACCAACCTCATCGTAGCCGGTAAGAATGTCGTAGTGGCCGGATACGGCTGGTGCGGCAAGGGCGTGGCCATGAGGGCCAAGGGGCTGGGAGCCTCGGTCATCGTCACCGAGATAGACCCGGTCAAGGCCATCGAGGCCGTCATGGACGGATTCAAGGTCATGCCGATGGAGCGCGCAGCTGAGATAGGAGACATCTTCGTGACCGTGACCGGCTGTAAGGACGTCATCACTCCCGCGCATTTCCTGAAGATGAAGGACGGAGCCATCTGCTGCAATGCCGGACACTTCGACTGTGAGGTGGACGTACACGGCATCAAGACTATGGCAGTGGAGTCATGGAAGGCCCGCGAGAACATCGTGGGCTACAGGCTGGAGAACGGCCATTCAGTGTTCATCCTCGCCGAGGGACGCCTGGTGAACCTCGCTTCGGGTGACGGACATCCCGCCGAGATCATGGACATGAGCTTCGCCATCCAGGCTCTGGGCGCCCGCTATCTGGTGCAGCATCGCGGAGAGGACATGCCCCGCATCATCAGCGTGCCGGAGGAGATAGACGCCGAGGTGGCCAGGATGAAGCTCGAGAGCTGGGGCACCGGCATAGATACCCTGACCCCTGAGCAGGAGGAATACCTGTACGGCGGTCATTAACAGAAGTTCCGGAAGATTTTAAAAATTTTAAAAAATATAAAAATGCCGAAAGTAGAGTTCTACACTGGCATAGATATTCCCTTGGAGTTCCACCGTGCGCGTATCGTGCAGAAGGTGAGGCTCCTGCCTATTGATGAAAGACTGGAGGCCCTGAAAAAGGGCGGATTCAATACCTACCGCATGGATTCGGCGGATGTCTACCTGGACATGCTGACCGACAGCGGAACCAACGCCATGAGCGACCTGCAGCTGGCCGCCATGATGCGGGCCGACGACGCCTACGCCGGCAGCGAGTCGTTCAAGCGGCTCGAGAAGGCCGTATTCGATGTGCTCGGCAAGCGTTATGTGGTGCCCGCGCATCAGGGCCGTGCAGCCGAGAATGTAATCATGCTGGCCTTCCTGAAGCCCGGGGATGTGGTGCCGATGAACTACCATTTCGGAAGTACGGCCAACCACATCCGGCTCAACGGCGGAAAGCACATCGACCTCGTCACCCCCGACGTGGCCTTCACCTCCGCTTCAGACAACCAGTTCAAGGGCAATATCGACATCGCCCGCCTCGAGGACTGCATAGCACAGTACGGAGCGGAGCATATACCGTTTATCCGCATGGAGGCCTCCACCAACCTCATCGGCGGACAGCCTTTCTCGATGGCCAACCTCATGGAGGTGCGTAGGGTGGCCGACCGCCACGGCATCAAGGTGCTGCTCGACGCCTGCCTGCTCGGGGAGAACGCCTGGCTGATCACCCAGCGCGAGCCGGAGTACGCCCATGCAACCCTGGCCGAAGTCCTGCTGAAGATGTGCTCGCTGGCCGATATCGTCTATTTCTCGGCCCGCAAGCTCTCTTGCACCAGAGGTGCTGTCATCGCCACCGACAACTACCAGGACAAGCTCAAGATGGATCAGGTGGTGGCCGTATTCGAGGGCTATGTGACCTACGGCGGTATGTCCATGAAGGAGATAGAGGCCATGGCACAGGGACTGTACGAGGCCACAGACGAGGAGTACATCTGCCAGAACCCGGAGTTCATAAGGTATTTCGTCAATGAGGCTGTCAGGATGGGTATTCCTATGGTGACTCCTCCTGGCGTGCTCGGAGCCCAGATAGACGCCAAGAAGTTCTGCGACCACCTGCCTGTG
>DWYD01000054.1 GCA_019118865.1 Candidatus Coprenecus merdipullorum
CCTCCGAATGAGCCGCCGCCGAAACCGCCGCCGAAGCCGCCGGAGAAACCACCTCCTCCGCCTCCACCAAAACCGCGGCCTCCGCGGCCGCCCCCCAGCATAGATGACCAGAAGATGGCATCGGCCACCGATGAGCCGCCGTGGCCTATATTGGTCGGACCGTTTCGGCGGGCAAGCACCAGCACTATGATGAAAAATATGATAAATCCGAGCGCGACAAAACCGCCGGCACCGTCACTGACAGACTCCTCATACTCCTTGTAGGATATCTCACCAGCGGAAAGCCGCATCAGTACGTTCAGCGCCGCCGCCACACCACCTGTATAGTCATTCTCCCTGAAACGGGGTATCATCTCGTTCTCGATGATACGTTTGGCTATGGCATCCGGAATCGCTCCTTCCAGGCCGTAACCCACCGCGATATAGACCTGACCGGAGGAGCTGGAGGTCTTGGGCTTGACCAGCACCACCACTCCGTTGTCGAACTTATCCGAGCCTACGCCCCACTGCTCCCCTATTTCGTATGCGAACATAGCCGGTTCCATGCCGCCGAGGTCATCGACCGTCACCACTACGATACGGTTGGAAGTCGAGTCGGCGAAATCCACCAGTGCCCGGTTCATATACTCCGCATCGGAGCTGGAAAACACCCCGGCAAAGTCATTTACCGCCCTGGGCACGGAAGGCTTGGGAGGAATCTGCGCAGAAGCGCTCACCGTCAGCACCAGGGCTGCGGCGAGGAGCGGGATGGACCTGAATATTCTACTGATTGTCCTCATAGGAAATATCGTCCGGAAGTTCATTTACATCGTCTTTCTGATACGGGAAGAAGGCCTTGAGCTTCTCACCTACCGCCAGCACCGCCCTGGACATGCCGCCGGTGAAGTTCCCCGAGCGGAAATCCGCGGCCATGCCGTCCTTGACCTCGTTCCAGAAACCGGCACCGACCTTCTCATTGATACCCGAGTCCCCGATGATGGCGAACTTGTGGGACTTTAGGGCCAGATAGATGAGCACTCCGTTGCGATCCTTGGTCCGGAACATCCCCAACTTGGAGAATACGTAGGCCGCCCTTAAGCATGGGTCGCCCTTGCACACCTGCTCCAGGTGCACGCGAATCTCGCCTGAGGTATTCTTCTCCGCTGTCTGAATGGCCCTTACCAGGGCCTCCTTGCTCTCCTTCCTGAGCAGATCCCCGGCAGTCATCACTCGAAACTGACTACGGGTGCCTGCTCGGCTCCCTCGGAAGCCTCGAAGTAACCCTTCTTCTCGAAGCCGAACATGCCGGCGAAGATGTTGTTGGGGAAGCGGCGGATGGTCACGTTGTAGTTGCGGGCCGCCTCGTTGAATTTCTGACGCTCGACGGTGATCCGGTTCTCGGTACCCTCCAGCTGAGCCTGGAGTTCCAGGAAGTTCTGGTTGGCCTTAAGGTCGGGGTAGCGCTCGACTGAGACGAGCAGGCGGCCGATAGCGGCACCCAGCTCATTCTGGGCGCTCATGAAGCGGGCGAGCTCATCCTCGGAAAGAGTGGAGGGGTCGACGGTAGCCTGAGTGGCCTTGGCCCTGGCCTCCACCACCGCCTCGAGAGTCGATGACTCATGCTCGGCGTAACCCTTGACCGTAGCCACGAGATTGGGAACCAGATCGGCCCTGCGCTGATAGACATTCTCCACCTGGGCCCAGGCCTGGGAGACGGTCTCGTCCGTGCGCACCATTGAGTTATACATTCCTTTGATCCAGAAGAACAGGACCAGCACCACCGCCACGATGACGATAATGACTACATAACTGCGTTTCATATTTTTCTGATTTTGAATTGACTTATTTTATCAGCCTCACACACCTGACAGACACACCGTAACTGTCCTTATCTGTATAATAGACGTTGAAGTCGGGAGAATTGTAGTAGATGTATCTGTAAGAGGCCATTCCGTTCTCCATATCCGATGAAGACCACCACATGCCGTAAATGGAGATATTCTCATACTCCCCGTAGTGGTCGCGGGAATTTCCGTTCGGGAAACCGTTCCAGCTCATAGCGTTGGTGTGCCTGTTGTCCGGAGAATAAGGCCACATACGTGAGCCGGCGATAGTCACAGGCGCAGAGAGCTTCTCTCCGAGTCCAGGCCAGTTGTCACTGAAATTCAATTCCGTACCCGCTGTCGCCATCGCCAGGTCCTCCCAGTCCTCTGAGGTCGGCACAGACCATCCTTCCGGGCATGCGCCCTGAGGTCCGCCACCAAGTCCGGAGCCGGATTCTCCGCCTGTCGCCTCATTCCAGGAGTACAGACGGCCGAAAATGTTGTCTATTCCTTCAGAATTGTCATACGGGCGTCCCAGAGGATCTCCCCCGTTCTCCGTACCGTCATACCGCAGGTCCTGGATAAACCACTCCAGAGAACCTATAAACTCTGTCCTGTACACTTCTCCGTCACGCCTGTCCTTCACGCTGGAGGAACCCTGAAGCCATCCGCCGATCTGACTCATATCAGCATTGATTACCTGTATGTCTGAAGTGCTGGAGGTCGAATAATATCCGTCAGCTCTGGCAAACACAGTAATCGAGTACTCTCCGGGCTCGGACGGTGTCGTAAATGTAATCGACTGACTGTAGAGTGTATCTGTCTCACTTATCTCAATATCATGCGATACCCAGAAATAGCGTGGGGAAGAAGGCGTGGTTATGCCCGTCACATATGAAGTGATTTCCTGATTTACGACCGCATAAGCCGGCATGTCATATTTAAGGCTTCCAGCCATATAGTCGTACTCGGTCTCGTCATCATCCTTGCATGAGACTGCTGCAAGCAGCATGACTGCGAAGGTCAGCAATAGCATCCACTTTCTGTTCATCGTTCTGTTTACTTTAATCAGGCTACAAATATGCATCAATTTTTCTTAGATTTGCAAACTGATAACAAATTTACTAAAATCATGCCACCGATAAGACGCATTCTCCACCTTCTGATAACGGCAGCGGCCATCTCCGCAGCTGTCTCCTGCTCAGAACGCATTCCATACCACCGCATAGAAGGCTTTGCCCAAGGCGGAACATTTCACATAATATACTCAGAACCTGTATCCGGGGTCGACGAGGACACAGTTATATCATTGGTGTCCCGGCGTCTGCAGGACATAGACTTTTCCATATCCGGGTACAATAAAGGCTCCCTGCTCTCCAAGTTCAACAGAGGCGAGGATGTCATTCCCGACCGTTGGTTCAAGGAACTCTTCGAAATGTCCAAAGTCCTGTGGGAAGAGTCCGACGGCCTCTTCGATGTCAGCGGGGGACCCCTCTTCGACTTCTGGGGATTCGGGTTCACAGATCCGGCAAGCCTCGACAGCCTGCGCAACGATGCGCTGACAGCCCACGTAGTGGATTCCCTGCTCGAATTCGTGGGCATGGACCTGGTAAGCCTGGACGACAGCGGCCGTATCGTCCGGAAAGATCCACGGGTACAGCTCAACTTCAATGCCATTGCCCAGGGCTACACCTGCGACGTACTGGGCCGCCTGCTGGACAGTCTCGGCGTACAGAACTATCTGGTGGAGGTAGGAATGGAGATAGTGTGCAAGGGACTGAACGCCTCCGGCTCAGCCTGGAGAATAGGCATCGACGCCCCGGTCGACGGATCCCAGACAGCCGGAGAAAATATTCAGAAGCTCCTGAACCTCAGCGACTGCGGCATCACCACCTCCGGCAACTACCGTAAATTCTTCATCATAGACGGCCGGAAATACGCCCACTCCATCAACCCCGTCACCGGCTATCCCGTACAGCAGGACCTGCTCAGCGCTACTGTCATATCCTCGGACACCCTCCACGGTGGTGCCCTCTCGGATGCCTACGCCACATACTGCATGGTAATAGGAAAAGAAGCCGCCGCAGAGTTCATCAACTCACGCGGCGGCCTCAGAGGGTATCTTATCTATGACGGGGGGGTTATAGATCTGCTGTAGGCTCGACTTGCATCCACATCCGTTCTGAAAGAATCTGTTTAAGATTATTCAAATTTTGTAACCCCCCTCACATGAGGCGGAGTATTCGTTTTAAATAAACATCCTCTTTTTAAGTCACCACCATTTATACAATACGTATAATCATAATACTGATTACTTGAGGTTGCTTGTGTATAGTAGAAATAAGATGTTGACATCCTAGCTCCACCAAAATCACTTATTGCAGTATTTATTTCTGACCACTTTGCACTTATAATGAAAGCTTGGTCGGAAGTAGGCATAATGCTTCCATACAAATTCTTAGCCGTTCCTATAGAAGAGATAGCATCGGTTTGCGCATCCTCAAGATGCACTATAAATTTTTCGCCTGCTGCAATAACTACAACTCCTTCCATATCATTGATATCAATTCCTCCTTTCCACTCATTATATTCCTCCCTGCTCAGTAACTTTCTCTCTCCATTGATTGATACTGCAAGTTTTAAATCATCCGGATCCGTCCAATATATAGCAGAGCCGTATCCAGTTGACTTGGCTCCCCTTACATAAGGGGCATTGCCAGTACGTCCCAATGATCCTCCTGAACCGTGTATACAGTTAGTAAATATCTCATCTTCAGTAAAAGATGTAGATGATGTATAATAATAACGGGAAGAAGACATCTGACTTCCGTTAAAGCTCTTTATAGCTTCATTTACATCAGACCACCTTGCACTTATAATCATTCCTTGATTCTCTGTCGGCATGATATCTTGATACATTTCCATCGCAATCAAACTACCGTATAATGGATCCATCTGCACATCTTCGAGAGAAAGAATAAAACTTTCGTTCCCATTCACTATTGTCAAACCTTCTATAACCGCATCTGACAGATTTGCTTTTTGGTATTCTTCTTCAGTAAGATAATAGCGCACCCCATCTTTCCACATTGCCAATGAAAGGTCCACGGGTGTGGTCGAATATAGCACATCATCATCGATGCCGGGTTGGCCGCTTTCACTGACTGCCTCATACAAAGTATTTATAAAAGACTTTGCATTAGACTGCACCACAGCGAAATCGTCTCCAAGCGAGCTCGAGCAGTCAAGCACGAGCATTATTACCGCCGAACTGCGTTCGGTTATTATATCAGAATCTTCCGTTTTATCAAATTCTGAGTTGACCTGCCATATATCAACTGACGGAACATAAGTCCACTCATCTATAAATTGACTGTCTATCAACGTATTATCATCCGTCTGCACCCCTTCGAATGTAAAACTTACAAATATTCCGTCTACATTAGTCGCCTTAACTTCTGTTCCCGAGGTAGACACCAATCCTTCATATACTACGTCTTCAAGGGCAAATGTAGAGATATTGAATGTACCCTCTATATATAAACTGGAATTTACTGCATCAGGCACATTGTCAAATGTGAAACGGATTCTTGTACCGCTGGACTGACCCGGTATCGTAAGGTTGATTGTCTGGATATAGCTGCTTCGTGACAGTTGTTCTGCTATTTCCTTGAACCTATCCGTAACTTCCTCCATACTCGTCGCTTCTGTTGCATTAGTATCCGCCGAAGCCAGCATCCTGAGATTGTCGCTGAACATTCCTTCATCAGCAACATCATTTCCCCGTAACCCGATAGAATAGGCCGTAATCGGCTGACCGCTTACTGAATCATTCATTATCCGGCTGTTAAGAGCATTCAAGTACTCGGTATTGTTACTGTAATCATCTGTCATCATCATAGAACCCTGATCCAGTCCGTCAGTAAATGTAACAATAGCCGCAGTCGAGATATTATCCGGCAGCTGCGTAGACTGCATTGTATTCAAGGCCTGTTCAACAGAATAATACAGTAACGTACCGTTCATCATGTTCAAGTCATCAATAAAATTATCCAATGCCGTCTTGCGTCCTTCAGTGAGCTCATAGATAGGGTATGGATACAGCTGCTGATTAAATCCCATAATACCCAAATAGACACCGCTGTTGAAACCTCCGCCTCCAGAAGTGATGTCAGTCCATGTAGTCACATTCTTATCAACTTGCTCAAGGACAGCAAACTTAGAACGCACGATCTCGACTGCACTTTCACTCACATAAGTTCCTTCCTTCAGACCGGTAGTACGGAAAGTCATTGTGAAACCTGCGCTGAGGGCAGCCGGATATGCTACGATATAATACTCTTTGCCTGCTTTGAAAGTTCCGCCTTCCGGAGCATAGAGGGTTATTTCATCCTCGCTCCCTACATTCTCGTCCAGGACAGCGGGCTTTTCCGACTCATCAAAAATCACATTCGCTGTTCCTGCCACTCTTTCACCGTTATTGCCCTTGAAAGTAACAGACGTAATATCATCCCGCGACAAAGTAAATTTAACTCCTCCGCAAATATTGTAGAACGCAAGATTTACGCTTTGTGCACGGGCTATCGTAGGAAAGAGACCGTTGGCGAACGTCCCTTCCGCGCCTGTCTGGTTAGACGGAAGACTTATTGTCATAACTCCGTCCTTGAAACTTGTTATCGTCGAATAAGGATATACTCCATAAAGATATTTTCCATCGGTAAACTCCTCTCCTCCTGCGATGAAACCTTCCAACCGTCCTTTAAACTCCACAATAGCAGCCTGCTCGGTGTTCTGGGAGACGAACTTACTGCCTCCGTTGGTTCCATTTGCGTAGAACACGCTGATTTCTTCGTTCAGGCACCATTCTACAGAATAACCGTCAGTAGTAACGGTTTTTGTATCGGGATCATAACCCTCTCTGGCTGCAGTAATTGTAATCTCAATGCTTTCTGATTCTACAGGAGAGAGCACTTCTTCTCTAGTACATGCGGCACTTGCAAAAACTGCACTGGCAATGATTAAAAATTTAATACCTGTATTCATATTTTCTTTTTTTAATATATCATCTTTACCATTCTATTTCTCCGATTTCTTCGGAACCGCCTCCATCCGGATTACTTTCTACAGTCACACGACATGTGGCGCTGAGTCCGTTACTGGATTGAGCTGTAATCGTAGCTGACCCTATAGTTAATGCCGTCACCCTGCCGTCGACTACGGTAGCGACACCTGGATTGGATGATGACCACGTGATGGTCTTATCTGTAGCATTTTCGGGATATACGGTTGCTGTCAGCTCTATAGTCTCACCAGTGGACAATGTTACTGACATATGGCTGAGCTTTATCGATGTCACTT
>DWYD01000055.1 GCA_019118865.1 Candidatus Coprenecus merdipullorum
CCGACTCCTGGTCAGAAATAACGGCAGACTACCTTTCTTTCGGATACAACAGCGGCAAGGACCTCAACGATTTTCTCCACAAAATAATCTTAGGTGCTGACTTCAAGAACAGCATACTGGACTTCAGAAGCATAGGTGTCTTTGCAGAAAGTTTGAAAGACAACGGCCTCCGCATAAGATTCAGCGGAGAGATAAAAGGTCCGGTATCCGAGCTCACCACCTACAATCTGGAAGCACAGTCCGACACCACATCTGTGAGACTCAGTGCAGCGGTCACAGGTCTTCCGGATATCTACAATACTCATTTCAACGTGACCGTCAAGCGTATTTCAACCACCCCGTCAGAACTCTCCGACATAATATCCGAATTCAGCGGCAAACCGTTCAGGATAAAGACACCGCTGCAGGATACTGAAACAGCTATGACCGGTATCATCTATGGCAAGCTGTCCGATCTTTACAGCATAGGAAGCCTGTCTTCAAACATAGGATCCGTGGGCTACGAAATAGAACTCAAGGGCGGCAACACTATAGGAGACAGCCTGACAGCCAGCTTGAAAGCAGACACTCTCAACATTGGGAAAATACTGGGCAACAATCTCTTTGGGGAAATAGACCTCAACACTCACTTCACCGTTGACATGCACTCTCAAGGAGACGGAGACCTCACAGCAAGTCTCAGCCGCCTGAATATCGGCAGTATGGTAATAAACGGCTACGAATACCGGGACATAGCTGTCACCGGCGAGTACCGTAACAGCACCGCCAATCTAAGAATGCTGAGCCGTGACCCGGCATTTCCTACAATCTTCCAAGGAATAGCAGACATCAACATGCAGGCGGGAATATCTCTGGAAAGACTCCGGATATTCATGGATGCCCCTAACATAGATCTGAAAACCATGAATATAGTGAAGAAAGGCAATTCTGCCGCTGCCGGAGCAGTGGTGCAGGCAGACCTGAATTTCACCCCCGGCAACATATTCGGAGATATCCTGTTGGACAATATCACATATTCCAATGACAATGGACAATATCACATCGATTCTGTCCATGTCCGGTCAGACCTGGCTCATGACATCCACACCGTCACTCTCGAATCTCCCATCATCAAGGCTACATACAGCAGTACGGACCTACCTGGAGAACTAGTGAACAGGCTGAAGCTCGCGCTGAGCAATCCTTCCCTGAACGGGCTTCTGAGCATTGATACAACCGGCGGCACCGGCAGGAACGGATATTATAATTTTCACCTCCAGACTCTCGATCTCACGAAAATCTGCGACATTCTCAAGCCAGGACTGCGGATAGCGGACAACTCCACGGTTGACATGACTCTTGACAAAGACAATATCCTGAACTTCGACATCAGGTCTTCCAATATAGCCTTCAAGGACAAAAAGGACAGAAACTACAATATTGACAATCTCTATCTGCACACTGGCAACAGCAGCAGCACTGTCAAAAGCTTACTGAATATCAAGCGGATAAATTCAGGAAACATCATTATGGACAATACCAGCCTGTCCCTGACTGAAAACGGTGACAGAGTGCATTTCAAAATGCATTACAACAACTCCGACACTACATTCATGGATATTTCCGCAGACATAGCCGCATGGAAGGACAGTGACGGAAATCTTTTGGCCGACATTGACATAGACAGTTCTGAACTCAACATCCGTAATCACAGATGGAATCTTACTCCCACCGCCCTGAATATAAGGCCGCGCAACTATGCCGTCAATGGCTTCAAGCTGTACAGCGGAAGAGATTCCATTACCGTGAACGGAACCATATCGGAAACTCCGGGAAGTGTACTGTCAATCCGGATGTCCAATTTCGACATGAACCTTCTCAATTCATTCACGCCATCCGACATGGACATACAGGGGAAACTGACCGGGGAAGCGGAGCTGATCGACTTTTTCACGGAAATGGGTGCAGCCATGTCTATAGAAGGGACAGACATAAGCCTGAAAGGAGAAAAACTGGGACGCCTGACCGTACTCAGCCGCAGAGACTTAATGCACAACCGCTTTAACCTGCTCATAAACAGCTATAAGGACAACCGAAATCCCGTCAACCTCAGCGGATATTTTATTCCGGGCCGGAACTACTTGGATCTCAAGCTGTCCTTGAAAGACTTCGATCTGCCTGTCATATCTCCGTTCCTTTCAGGAATAGCATCCATCACAGGCGGCAGCCTGAACGGAAACCTGGACATCCAAGGTCAGCCGGACAAACTTATGCTGAGCAGCAGCAATACTAGAGTCGACTCCATGATATTCACACCTGCATACACTCAGGTACCTTACATTGTCGACGGTCCTATAAGCATAAGCAGCAGCCGCGTAGACCTGGACAGCCTGAGAATAACGGACCCGCATGAATCTACGGCAATACTCAACGGAAATATCTCACACAACTTCTTCAAGGACATTTACCTGGATGCCAACCTGGGATTCAACAACTTTCAGGTTCTCAACACCCAGGAAAAAGACAATGACAAATTCTACGGAACAGCCTACGCTTCAGGCATGCTGGGCATCTCCGGATATACTGATAATCTGCTGTTGGATGCACAGGTAACGACAGACGACCATTCATCCCTCCATATCCCCATATCGGCATCGGCATCGGCATCTGCCACAGACCTTATATCTTTCACGGATTTCAGCAAAGACAATGACAGCACGTCTTCTGTTTCCACTCCGGAAGAACAGGCACAAAAACACCGCAGCAATATAGAGATCAAAGCCACGGCCGGAATATCCCAAGGTACTGAACTGTTCATCGAAATGAACAAACAGCTGGGAGATATCCTCCGCTGCACTGGAAACGGTAACGTCAGCCTGACACTGAATCCATCCAGGAACATCTTTGACATTAAAGGGGACTATACCATAACCGAAGGCAGTTACCATTTCGTACTTTCCATTCAGTCAAGGGATTTTCTCATTGACGAAGGAGGAACGATAGCTTTCAACGGAGACTTCCTCAACACCAGTCTCAATATCGGGGCCACATACCGCACCAAAGCCTCGATATCCACACTTATCGCTGACACTACATCGGTAGGCAACAGGCGGAATGTCAACTGCGGAATCCGGCTTCAGGGACCTCTTACAAATCCAGAACTGTCATTCTCAATAGACATTCCCGACCTTGACCCCATAACCAAAGGAAGAGTAGAAAGCGCTTTGAGTACTCCGGACAAGATTCAGAAGCAGTTCATGGCCCTGCTGATATCAGGCAGTTTCGTACCTGACGAGCAATCCGGTATCATAAACAACTCCACTATACTCTATTCCAATGCCAGCGAGATTCTCTCCAACCAGGTGAACAATGTATTCCGGCAACTCGACATCCCCCTCGATCTCGGACTGAACTATCAGCCGGGAAGCACAAACGGCAGCTGGGGCATGTTCGATGTTGCCGTATCCTATCAGGCATTCGACAACAGATTAATTATCAACGGAAATGTCGGAAACAAAGAAACATCGTCCAACTGGGCCGGAGACTTCGATGCAGAGATAAAGGTTGACCGGCAGGGCAAACTCCGCATCACCTTGTTTACACGATCTGTGGATTCGTACTCAAACTATCTGGACAACACTCAGCGCAGCGGCTTCGGTATAACCTACCAGGACGAATTCGACACTTTCGGAGATTTCTGGAGAAATATATTCTTCACCCGCAAGCGCAAAGAGATATATGAGCTTCAGCGTCTGAGGGAAGCGGAAGAAGAGCTGGAAAAAGAAGCGGCTGTCAGGGCAGAATGACTTTCACCACTTTACCGATAAGAGTTCTTTCATAGGGTCTTTCCACCTTTATATAATTGCGCGTATAACCTGTCATCATCCCGTTTCCTGACCTGCACTCGAAAAGTACTTCCTCCTCCCTTCCGCTATTCTGCGCACAGAACTCCCCGTGCAGACGCACGCACATCTCCTCCAGGGTCTCCACCCTAGCAGTCTTGACACTCTCCTGGACCTGACCGGGCATCACGGCAGCCGGAGTTCCGGCCCTGCGGGAATACGGAAATACATGGATGTAGGCCGGATGAATCTCCTCCAGAAAATCACAAGTGCAGCGGAAATCCTCCTCAGTCTCTCCTGGAAATCCCACTATCACATCTATACCGAAAAACACATGAGCCATCCTGCTGCGGATCAGCTCTATCTTGTTCCTGAAATCCGCCGTGCGGTACCGTCTTCCCATCCGGCTGAGTATCCGGTCGCAGCCCGACTGCAGGGGGATGTGGAAATGCGGAAGGAACTTGGTCCCGGAAGCAATCCACTCCACTATCTCCGGAGTCAGCAGATTGGGCTCAATGGAGGATATGCGGTAACGGTCAATGCCCTCCACCGCATTCAGACCCTGCAGGAGAGACAGGAAACTTTCCCCTGTCTTACGTCCGTAATCCCCGGTATTGACCCCCGTCAGGACTATCTCCACAATACCGGAAGCGGCTATCTCCCGGGCCTGCTCCAGCAGCAGGGCCGAGGGAAGGCTCCGGCTGCCTCCGCGTGCGTACGGTACAGTGCAGTAGGAGCATTTGTAGTCACATCCGTCCTGAATCTTCAGAAAAGAACGGGTCCTCTCTCCTGTGGAATATGCAGGAAAAATATTGTTCACGTCATCTATAGGGCAGATATCCACCTTCTGCGGAGCCGCCGTATGTCCTCCTGAGGCCAGCAGCCGCTCCACCTCGTCCACCACCAGCCCTTTGCTCCGGGCTCCGAGCACGATATCGACCCCGTCCAAAGCCGCTATCTCATTTCCTTTCAGCTGGGCGTAACAGCCTACAACGGCTATCAGGGCCCGGGGCGAGCGCCTGTGCAGACGCCGGATGAGATTGCGGCCCTTCTTGTCGCTGTGCTCCGTCACCGAACAGGTATTGACCACGTATATGTCAGCCTCCGAGGTGGAGGGCACCACATCATAGCCCCTGCGGGAGAACTCACGGGCTATGGTCGAGCTTTCCGAATAGTTGAGCTTGCAGCCAAGGGTATGCACGGCAACTCTCATACGTCCTGCAGCTCAAGGGTTACTTTCGACGCTCCCACCTCCCCTCCGAGAGGAGGATTGAGCTTGGCAATCGAGATCCTGGCCCTCTCCACTGCCGGGAAGGCCGCACGGAACCGACGCAGAATACGTCCGCAGACGTGCTCCAGCAGATTGGAGGAGACGGCCATTTCCTCCTTGACGATATCAAAGATAATCTGATAGTTGAGTGTATCCTCCAGAGCATCGCTCTCAGAGGCTGCCCGGGTATCGGTCCATGCCTCGAAGTCCACTACAAAGTGGTTGCCGATGACCTTCTCCTCATGGAAGCATCCGTGGTGGGCGAAAAAACGCATTCCGCAAAGTTCTATTTTTCCCATATTTCTCAGACGTAGATTAGAAAGACTGCCGGCCGTTTGGAAATAGTCAGGCCCTCCCTGCGCCACTGGGCGACGGTGCGGGTCCGTATCATCTGGTCCGGAAGGGTGATGCCGGCGGCAACACATACCCTCGTGGACGGGTCGCAGACTGAGAGGATGTCCTGAAAGAGGGCATCGCTCCGGTAAGGGGTCTCGATGATTATCTGGGTCTCGGAGTTACGGCGGGAACGGGCCTCCAGCTCCTTCAGCCTCCTGCGGCGGGCATCGGTCTTAGCCGGGATATAGCCCGCAAAGGCGAAGCACTGCCCGTTCATGCCCGAGGCCATCAGGGCCATCATCAGGGACGAGGGGCCGGAGAAAGGCACCACCTCCACCCCTGCCTTGTGGGCCAGGGCCACCAGGGCGGCGCCGGGATCCGCCACTGCAGGCAGGCCGGCCTCAGATATCAGGGCCATGTCCTCACCGTCGGTGAAAGCGGCCGCGATCCGCTCTATGTCCTCAGAAGTGGAATGCTCGTTGATCTCGTAGAAGGTAAGAGAGTCTATCCTGCCCCTGAAGCCTATCCTGGACAGATACCGGCGGGCCGTACGTATGTCCTCCACCGCAAAGCGGGAGACATGGGCTATCTGCCCGAAAACATAGGGGGGAATGACCTCCTCGGGAGAGTTGTCCCCCAGAGGGGCAGGAACGAGATAAAGTCTGCAATTCATATTTTACAAAATTACACAAATTTCCCTATCTTTGGGGCCGATGAGCGCTAAAGTCCGCAATAAAATAGAATTTCTGGGGACAGGCACCTCCCAGGGCATGCCCATCATCGGCTGCTCCTGCCCCGTCTGCCGGTCGGACGACTTCCACGACAAGCGGCTGAGAACCTCCGCATACATCGAATACGAGGGGCTGAGACTGGTGGTGGACGCCGGCCCGGACTTCCGGCAGCAGATACTGCGCAGCGGCATACGGGAGCTGGACGCAGTGCTGCTTACCCACATGCACAAGGACCACACCGGCGGACTGGATGACGTGCGGGCTTTCAACTACTTCATGCACCGGGCATTCCCCATCTACGCAGAGCCCATCGTCCAGGAATCTCTCAAACGGGAGTACGCCTACGCCTTCGGCGACCACCGCTACCCCGGAGTTCCGGACTTCGTCCTGCACACCATCGGAGAAGAGCCCTTCAGCATCGGTGGAGTGGAGATAGTCCCCGTGCGGGCCATGCACTACAAGCTGCCCATACTGGGATTCCGCTTCGGCCGCCTGGGCTATCTGACCGACGCCAACTACATCTCCGAAGAGTCCATAGAACGCTTCCGCGGAGTGGACATCTTCGTAGTCAGCTGCATCCGCAGGACTCCGCACATCTCCCATTTTTCCCTGAACGAGGCTCTGGAGGTCTGTCGGAAGGTCGGTGCACGGCACTGTTTTCTTACCCATCTATCGCATCAGCTGGAGAAATACGAAGAACTCTGCAGGACTCTGCCAGATGGCATCGAACCTGCATATGACGGTCTTTCACTGACATTTTAAGACGGTAAATTTGTTTATTCCAAATTTTATTTCTATCTTTATAGGGTTAATCTAAATATTCATGTTATGATAAAGGAGCACGACACCTATGACTACAACACCGTCTTTACTCAGAAAGACGCCGAGGTCTATGCCAAGCTGACGGATGACTACAATCCTATCCACATAGACCGCGAATATGCCACCGCGACCGAGTTCGGTCGTCCGGTTGCTCAGGGAGTCCTCATCCTCTGCGCGTTTGCCAAAGTATTCGGCACCATGTGGCCGGCTGACAGGCTCGCATACTTCATCTCCCAGAATGTCACCTACCTCAGACCGGTGTACATTGACGAGCCCTACCACATCCGCTTCGAATGCACCAGCGTGGATCACAAGAGAATGATAGGAACACTCGTCGGCACCATGAGGGACAAGGACGGCAACAGTGTGGTTATCACCGAGGCCCGCATCTTCTCAAAAGAGCATTTCTCAGCCCCGGCACTGTAACGGCCTTCTCTGACAAAGAAAAACCCCTGGTTTGACACCAGAGGGTTTTCTTTTTATTTGCAGGATTTTCAGTACCTGCTGTTCTTGCCTCCAAGAGATATGGTAAGACCGAAGTTAACGTCCAGCATTACTCTTTTCGAAGGCACAGGCAATTTGAATCCATCAAAATTCAGCGAGGTATAATTCAGTGATGTATAATCACTGCCCAGGAAGATTCCCACTCCTTTCGTCGGAACAAACGTCAGCAGCCATCCGAAAGTCGTATGAGTCTTCAGCAGAGAATAAGAAAGCGCTACATTGAAACTGCGGACAGGAGAGTAATTCCATGCAAGCGTCAGTTCATTGTCCGTCCTGAATCTGCCGAAACGGGCAGAATAGAGTATTCCGACATTCATCTTGTCCTCCAGGAACGAATAGTCCACCCCGGCATGAAGAGTAGCCGCAAGACCTCCTCTCTGAGCCTCACTTACCGTCTCTTCCTTCAGGGATGCCATTCCTAAAAGATCATCAGTAAGCTCCTCCAGCTGAGCATCCAGACTTCCTTTTTCTCCCAGATTATCAAAGCCGTCGAACATAAATTCCCTTTCGGTCGTAAAGAGACGGGACTTGTTCTTCCCGTACGACATGAATCCGAGATCAGTAACCGATACCGAAAAACGCAGACCGTCAACAGGAGTACCCTCCGAAATAGTATACTCGGCACCAAGATCGAAAGAAAGACCGAAACCGCTAACTCCAAGTCCGGAAGGGTCAAAGCTGACACCGTCAATATATCCCTGGTCATCGAAAGCAGGAACAAGCCCTCCGCCCAGAATGTGAGCTGAACCAAGCGACTTGACATTCCAGCTCTGCGAGCTTAAATTAAGATCAAGACGCTCTATGTCCGCCTGTATATCCGAGATACCGGCCAACAGATTCAACTTACCGCCGACACGCAACCCCTCCACGAACTCATCCAGACCCCTGGAATAACCCACTGACAAACGGGCATAGGCAGATGCGCCAAGACTCAGGTTCTGAATCGAATATGCCTGAGGATCCGTGGACATCCCGTTTTTCAGGAAACGGAAAAGCTCCTTTGGTATGGAACTTTCCACATTGACATCCATCCCGAGCGAAATGGTCCAGAATGAATCCTTACCTGTAAACCATCCGGCGTCAATCAGATTATAGCCTATATTGAAATCCGCATAGCTGAACTCCTTAAGTCCGGACAGAAACTCATCCGAAGATACTTCTCCGTTGAGAAACAGACCGTACTTTCCATTGGACAGAGGGTATAGAAATGTAGATGGTCCGAAGTTGGTTGCAGACTGAACATTCACACCGCTAAGAAAAGGAAATCCCACATACCCCTGATCCGGAGCGAAAGCCGGATTCATATAATGGTTCTGTGTTGAATTCCTGACAAAATATCCGGTTCTGGACTGGGCATTCGCCACGGATGCCGATGCAATGACGAGTATGATCGTAGACAACACTATTTTTTTCATCTCTCAAGTCTTATTGATTTATATCAAATGTTATACCGCCGGGGACCTTCAGGACTATATCCGCCTGGACAGAGGATTCAGCAGACAATGAAATGCCGGGAATCTCACCAGGCAGCAGATTGAACGCGAGCACTATAGCATAAATGTCATTTTGAAAATCTGTCCTAGCCGCTGTGATATTTAGAGGCGTTACCACAGGCGACAGGTCTGCCCCCGTACTGTTGACGGGCTGCTCAGTTACCGGAATATCCAGACGGTTGAGCAGACTGTCCAGGAAGTATGCTGAAAGATTGACATCCACGGGCATGGTACTCTTGATTTCTCCGCTCAAAGTAACGTCCGATGCCCGCAATATTGACGACAATATCGCCGGCATACCGTAAATTGTATCGCACACAGTAAGATTAAAGTTCTCTCCGAAAGAGAAAGGAATATTGAACTCAAACTCTCCCGACACAACATAGTCCTCATAGCATTCTATAAGAGCATCCTGTTCTGAATCGGTGGACGCGAGCACATTGACCTCCACGGCATCAGGAATGCGCTCCAGCAGCCCCTTGACATCCGCTTCTATCCACTCATACTCAGGCGCAAGGTCTGAAGGCCTGTCCGTAGATATCCAGTACTTGGATGTCTCCGTCACATCAGAGCTGGATGAGACAGGGGTACTCATCTCCAGGGACAGGGGCTTTCCCCCGCCCACAGGAAATACAGGCACAATGTCCGCATCCATATTGACCCGTACAGAAGAATTAGAGCTGAGGGACGCTGTTATGCTCGGTGAATAGAAATCCAGTCTGGCATCCTCGGATTTGAGGACATCAGGTACATCCTTCAGTTCTATAATATCATTGACAGGATCAATATTGACATCCACTCTGCCGATAAAGGACTCCGGATAGATATAGCCGTCCTCTGAACCAGCTGCAACTGTAAGGTCGGCAGTTATGCTGCTGCCTGAAAGACCGTCCAGGTCATCTGCGTTCAGATACAACAGAAAATGCACTACTTCGAATTCATCAACAAAGGTAAATGACTGCTCCTGCCCCTCCACATTGTCAAACTCAATTGCGGAAAACGTCAGCGGCCGGAATGATACCTGTCCGTTCCCGTCCACATCTCCAGTAAACGTAACTATCTGTCCGTCAACCATAGGAGAATCCTCAAACTCATAACGCGAAGGTACCTTGAGCTGTACTTGAACTCGGAGAGATTCAGGCAGAGGACGGTCGCAGAGCAGTCTCACCTTAGGCTGGAGAGAAGCGTTGCCAAGATTGAGACGGTCTATTCTCACCAGACCGTTCCCGCGAGCCTCTTCAAATCCGAATTCATACGCAAACTCCTCATTCACACCAAGGTCCAACACAGCATCTTCGCCGGACGCATCTTCAAGCCCGTCTTTATCAGGAACTGTCACAGTCGCCGGATCGAGTTCATGTACAAGTCCTTCGATTGTCAGCCGCTCGGCAAAATCGCTCATCGAAACTATCTGCTCGAAGGACTGTATAAACTCAATATAATAATTGCCGTTCTCATCAATATGAATGACATCGCCCTCGGAAAGATTCATATAATCTCCAAGTGTCATTTCTGCCGTCGAGCCGAGAGGAAGTGAAAATGCATCTCCTCCCACATTGACAGTAGTATCGAACGACTCCTCGTCGAAACTGACCTCTGAAGTACAGGAGCAGAGAGCCACTGCCGCAACAACAGCCGTCACCGCAGCGTTTAGAATCCTAAAATACGATTTCATACTAAATACTTATTTGTCTTCCAGAATATATTCTCCGGCCTTTTCGATTATCACTGACTGGAGCCCGGCCCTGTCATAAACCTTCTCAGAAAACTCTATGACAGCTTCTGCCGGCTCGAGAGTAACTGTTGCCTTCACGCCCGGCAATGATTCCAGAGCCTTCTGAACGTGCATGACGCAGTGATTGCACATCATGCCCTTGACTTTGTAAACTACTTTTGACATAATTCAGTTCAGTTTAAATTCCGGACGCAAATATAATCATTTCCCCGCAGATTGTCCCACTTCCTCCACTCCGTCCTCCCCGTACCACAGCCATCCCTCCACCTCCCGGTAGCCCATCTGCCCGAGAAGGTCCATATATCCCCTGACCTGGGAGCGGTACTGCCCGTCCCTGCGGCTGCCGAACTTGTAGTCCACCACCACAGCCTTCTGTCCGTCAGGGCTGAACATCATCCGGTCCGGACGGTAGCTGTCCCCTCCGGGAGCAATGACGGTAGCCTCGTTCATCAGAAGGTAAGTCCCGTCGAACCAATGCCTGCCGCTCACCGACCGCAGCATCCCGGAGAGCTGCTCCAGCACCTGCGGTCCCTCCTTGGCGGGAAGAATGCCCGATACCACGGCCCCTCGCACCGCCTCCTCCAGATCGGAGGCCGTCTCCACCCTGGACAATATCTCATGCAGGACAATACCTCTGGTGCGACGGCTGTCCCTCTTGAAGAACTCCTCCCCGCGGAAGGAGAGCCTGAGCCTGTCCCCTATGGGAACCGACGGCACACGGGCCATCTCCTCCCCGGCCGCTCCCCTCTCCCCGCCTTTCCGGTATTGGGGCGAGGTCCATTCTCCCAGTTCGTAAACCCCGTCCTCGAGCTGTCCCTGAAGATGGGAATAGAGGATATGGGATACGGACGTGGGGGCCGGGCCGTTCTTGGAAGGACGCACGAGGGCGAAGACAATGAGTTCCTGCACCGCCCGGGTAAAGGCTACGTATGCCACATTGACCGCATCCACGGCGCTGTAGCGCTTCTCCCTCAGATAGTCCTCTGCAAATACGGTCTGATCCAGACTGCTGCGGCATTCTAAGGGATAGACCGGCAGCATGTCGAAAGGCGGAACGGAGGAGCCGCACCAGATGTATTTGGCGGTGTTGCCCTTGGGCGCGAAGGGTATCTGGAGGAAAGGCACGATGACGGCCTTGAATTCCAAGCCCTTGGACTTGTGTATCGTAATCACGCGCAGGGCGTCCCTGCCCTCCGGGGCCGAGACGGAGCGGTCGGCCCCGTCGGTCTCCCACCAGCGCAGGAAGCCGATGAGGTCGGAGCCCTCCGCCCCGATATATTCCAGGACACAGTCCAGGAAGGCGTTTACAAAGGCCGAGCCGCCGTCCTCCTGCCCTTCGGGACGGGAGCGCAGCAGGGTCTCACAGATATTGTAGAGGGATTTCCCGGCAGCAGGGCCGTCCTCCCCGTCCTGGGCTGCCCCGGACATACCGGCGGCCATCTCTTTCAGGCAGTCCACGGTCCGGCGCACCGCTGCGGAGGAGGAGAGACGGAGGGAGTCCTCCGTCATGATATTGTAGCCGTTGGCTATCAGCAGGTCCGATATAGCGGCGCCCTCGGCCCTGGTACGGACCAGGAAGGCTATGTCCCCTGGCCGGTAGCCGTGCTCCATAAGGGTGCGGACCGCATCGAGAATCCGCTGCAGGTAGCTTTCCTCCCACATATCCGCGCTGCTGCCTTCGGTAAATGAGACCCGGATATGCCCCGCGGGCCGGCTGCTGCCCTCCGGTATCCGCTGCACGGCGTCGGAGTAGATGCGGCCGATGAGCTCATCACCGGTCAGGGCACCGACGGAGCCGAAGAAGGAATTGTTGAAGGAGACCACTTCGGCGGAGCTGCGCCAGTTGTAGGCCAGGGTATCGGTGTGGACCTTGCGGGGGTCGAAGCGGGAAGCTATCTCCGTGTCCAGCAGCCTCCAGTCGGAGCCTCTCCAGCGGTAGATGCTCTGCTTGACGTCGCCCACTATAAGACAGGGACTGCCGGCGTCCACGCTGTCGCGGAGCAGAGGCTCGAAGTTGTCCCACTGCATACGGGAAGTGTCCTGGAACTCGTCCAGCAGGTAGTTGTCTAAGCGGGAGCCCACGCGCTCATATATAAAAGGTGTGTCGCTGCCGTCGATGATGTCCGACAGGAAGCGCGGGGTGTCGGAGAGCAGGACTAAGTTGTTGCGGCGGCAGTGGTCCCGGACCTGAGCCTCGATGTCGCTCAGGATACCGGCCACGGAAAGATTGCGCAGTATCTCCAGAGCGGTGAAGTACTTGGTGAGGCGGTCCGGGTCGGAGGCTCTGCGGACCAGCTCCGCCAGCCCGGCATGATATGCGGAGGCGATGTCGGAGGCCCGGGTTTTGGCCGAGGAGGCGCACCATCTGGCCGGCTCTTCCTCCGCCATGCAGACAAATGTGGCCGGAGGGGCCTCGTAGCGTCCGGAACGCAGCTTGTCGAAATAGTTCATGAACGAGCGGGATCCTCCCTTGAAATCCGAGGGTACAAGATTATAACGGCTCATTATGGCCGCCGCCTCGTCCGCCATCCTGCGGCACTCCTCGCGGAAGTCCTTCACTATCTTCCGCATGGCCTCCCCGCACTCGGCTATGGAGGTGCGCCCGGCCAGTTCCACCCCGGAGCCGCGCACCGCCAGCTTGAACGGTTCCTTGAAGAGTTCCGAGCCCAGACGGAGCAGCTGGGGCACGCTGTTCCAGTCGCGGCCGTTCTCCACCGCCTCTATGGACAGGTCTATGAGCCACTGCAGCAGTTCCTCGTTGTCGTCTATCGAACCCATCAGCTCGTCCACCGCTAAGGCTAAGATGCTGTCGTCATTGATCTCCACGTTATAGGACGAGAAATGCCCGGTCTCTATGGCGAATGCCCTGAGCACCTGCTGGAAGAACCGGTCGATAGTGCTGATATTGAAGAGAGAGTAGTCGTTCAGAATAGCCGAGAGCAGAGCCGAGGCATGCCGGCGCACCGCCTCTTCCACGGCCTCGGGAGTGCTGCCGGCGGAAGCCATGTCCGCAAACCGGCCCGAGCGGGTGAGGTCCGCGATGAATAGGGATTTCTCCCCGGAGGCTATCCGGTGCAGCTCCTCGAGGACTCTCTGCTTCATCTCGCCGGTAGCCTTGTTGGTGAATGTCACCGCCAGAATCGATTTATAGCGGTCGGTCCCGCCGCTGAAGAGCATCCGCAGATACTCCCCGGTAAGTTTGTGGGTCTTGCCCGACCCGGCCGACGCCTTGCATATCTCCAGCATATTCTCTATTATTTATCTGTTACACAATGCAGTGAATGGACAATACTCACAGGCTGCCCCGTCCTCGCAGGCAGTGAACGGCTCGTCCGGACTCAGGATACGGTCCAGAAGAGTCCCCAATTCCTGAGTGAATTCCTCATATTCGGATTTCAGGGGCGAGCGCCAGGCCTGTCCCCCAGTATAGAGGTTCCGGGTGTAGTATATCTCTAAGAGGACGTTCTCCACGTCATCCACCTTCGGCTCCTGCTTACGGCCAGACAGGATAAGCAGATACAGCAGCAGCTGGAAAAAATGACTGCCTCCGCTGTGGGTATCGCTCTGGAAAAGCTCGCTTATCTCCCGGCAGCTGAAATGTTCCCCGCCGGTCTTGTAGTCCACGATCCTCAGCCGGCCTCCCACCCTGTCGACCCGGTCGAAAATGCCCCGGAGCCGGACATCGTGCCCTGTCGGAGTCCGGAATGACGCAGTGTAGTTCTCTTCCAATGCCACGACGGAGCTGATCTCCTCTCCATCCGGACGTGCGGCATCCACCTCCAGAGTCCTGGCCGCCAGCTTGACCACTAAGGCTCCGGCAATACGGTTGCGTCCGCTGATATCCTTCAGTTCCAGCTCGTCATGGAAGCCTTCATCCACCAATGCGGCTATGCGTTCTGTATCCACTGCCATTTTCCTAAGTGCGGCCCTGTCTGCGGGATGACCTTTGAAGGGTTCGTAGAGCCGGCGCATGACATAGTGGTAGAGCGTGCCGAAAGCGGCATTGTCCACCCCCTCGGAAAGGTCCTCCTCTTCCTTGAGACCTAAGATATACTGGTAGTAGAAACGCATGGAACAGCCCATCCACGTCTGCAGGGAGGAGTTGGAGAATGTCATCCCGCGCAGTTTCTCTATATGCTCCGGGGTCTTGGGCACCGGAGCCACCTCCGGCAGGGAGTTGCCGGTAATGGTAAAGGAGACGGTGCGGCGCTCCACCGGCAGGCCGTAATGGTACTCGAGCTGCTTGATATAGCGGCTCTCCTCCCCGGAGCGCAGGCCGTCGCCCCGGCTGTCGGTCAGCAGCCACACCCTGCGGGCCCGGCAAATACTGCGATAAAAATGATAGGCCGATATCGAATCCTGAAACTCGTAGGTGGGCAGGCCGAAGCCCCGGCGGAGGTTGTACGGTATCATCGAGGCCGCCGTATTCCGGGAAGGGAAGGTGCCCTCGTTCACCGAGAGGATTATCAGATTCTCGAAATCCAGGGCCCTGATCTCCAGCGGCCCCATGATCTGCAGACCGTCCAGCGGCTCTCCGCTGAAGGGAATCGACACCGAGGCCTCCAGACGGCGCAGCAGGCGGAAATAAGTATCCTTGCGCATGTCTATCCCGAGCGAGTGCAGCAGGTTGAGACTGCGGCTGTAACCCATGAGGAACTCCTTGTCGATACGGTCCGCTCCTTCCGTAACAGCATTCAGAATGGAGGTTAGGTAGTCCGAGACAGCCTCCGAGGCGGGAACATCCGCCTTCGCGGCGTCCTGGAAGATCAGGCCGAGGAGAGGCTGCCCCTCGCTGAGGAAGCCGGCCTCGGGATAGATGGTATTGGCCTTGATAATATTGTCCCTGAGTTCCTTCGCCCGCTCCTGAAGAGCCGGACTGCCGCTGATGTAGGGATGGGCCAGAAGTGCCAGGACGTCCCTCCAGTAGAAACGGACCTGTCCGTCGCGGAGCCGGAGCCGGTCCTGGAGGGAGGCGATGGCTGCCACGAAGGAGGATACATTGCTGTGGGCCAGGGAATAACCCATGGTGACATTGACCGGAGTGACCTCCTCCGGAAGGGAGTTGAGCAGAGGAAAGAGCAGCTGCTCGTCCGGCAGGAGGACGGCGGTCGAGAAGAGGTCGGAGGTGCCTTCCTCCCGGACTATCCGCTGCAGGATGTCGTGGACGTACTTGGTCTGACCCACAGCGGAGGGGATGGATACCGCCTCTATCTTAGGAGGAGCCTCGCACAGCCCTCCGTCCTCCGGCAGCGGATGAAGGGAGGGATAGCGGGAGACATTGTCCTCCATGAAGAGGGAGGATTTGTTGGCCGGGTCGCGGACAGCCTCGCCGTAGTAGTCCCAGTAGAAGTCCCCGCGGCCGAGTTTTTGAAGAGTGTCGAAGAGAGTGCGCTCGCAGCGGTTCGGGGCATTGAGTCCTACGAACACCGTCCGGTCATAGCGTTCCAGAGCCCGGAGCAGGTCCGGGTCGCCCTCCTTGAGACGTTCGGCCACAGAGCGGTATATCATGCCCTCGTAGGCCTCTCCCCTGCTCTCCAGCAGAGTCCGCAGACCGGTGTAGATGCCGTGCATGCTGTCCCACATTCCCATGAACTGCTGTTCCTTGCGCCCCTCACGGCAAGGGATGACTACCCCCCAGAACGAGGCTATGGCCTCCCGCTGGGCCGGACTGAGGTAGTCGTAGCGGTCCTCTATCTCCTTGAGGTCCCTGATGTTCGTAAAAAGTCCGGCGGCATCGGCCATGTACTTGTCGATGTCATCGAAGTCGGACAGGATCACCTCGCCGCGGTAGACGAAATCGTCGAAACTCTCGTCGAAGCCCTCCACCTTCTCCCGGTACACGGTGTAGAGCCGGTGCAGGAGGGTGATGC
>DWYD01000001.1 GCA_019118865.1 Candidatus Coprenecus merdipullorum
CCAGACCATCCCGAAGGACGTGGTGAACAACCCGGCATACGACTGGGCGCCATACTCCAACAAGACCTGGAAAGACGGTAAGGAAGTGCAGCTCCAGCCCGAGACCGACGTGCGCTACTCGCATATCCTCAACACATTCCATGTGGAAGAGCAGATCGACCTCTACAGCCCTGAGCTGCCCACCGGCATCGCCCGCAACTTCGAGGAGGGCATGGAAGTGTCCGCAAAGGAGATCGAAGAGCTGTTCATCCATCTGATCTCCTCGCCCGAGATAAAGGAGGTGGCCGCCGTCATCCGCGAGCGCCTGGGCCGCGACCTGAGGCCCTACGACATCTGGTACGACGGCTTCAAGAGCCGCTCGACCATGCCCGAGGACGAACTGACCCGGATGACCCGGGCCAAATACCCCGACGCACAGGCATTTGCCGACGACATGCCGCGTATGCTGAGGGCCCTCGGCTTCTCCGCCAGGGACGCCCGCTATCTGGCTGACCGCATCGTTGTCGAGCCCGCCCGCGGCTCCGGCCACGCCTGGGGAGCTTCCGGACGCTGGGAACCCGCCCGTCTGCGTACCCGCGTGGGTGAGCAGGGCATGGACTACAAGGGCTACAACATCGCCGTCCACGAGTTCGGCCACAACGTCGAGCAGACCCTCGACCTCTACGACATCGATTACTACATGCTCAACGGCGTGCCCAACACCGCCTACACCGAGGCCCTCGCCTTCATCTTCCAGAAGCGCGACCTCCAGCTCCTCGGCTTCGACTACACGATGGACGACAACACCACACTCGACATCTTCTGGGGCGCCTACGAGATCATGGGAGTGGCCCTGACCGACATGTACACCTGGCAGTGGCTCTACAGCCATCCCGAAGCCACGGCATCTGAGCTGCGCGACGCCGTCAACAGCATCGCCAAGGACGTCTGGAACAAGTACTACGCCCCCGTGCTCGGCACCCTCGACTGCCCCCTGCTGGCCGTCTACTCGCACATGATCAACTCCCCGATGTACCTGCCCAACTACCCCTTCGGCCACATCATCGAGTACCAGCTCGAGAGCCATCTGGCCCAGTGCCGCACCAAGGCTGAGTTCGCCTCGGAGATCCGCCGCATCTACACCCTCGGTCGCCTGACCCCTCAGATATGGATGCAGCAGGCCGTCGGCTCCGAGGTCAGCGTGGATCCGCTGCTCGAGGCCGTCGGCCGCATCGTACGGAAATAATCTACATGAATATTCTACTGCCTGGAGGATTTCTCAGCATCCTCTGCGGAGAACTTCCTTTCAAGCACGAACGATATCAGCAGGCCGATACCGGCGAAAAGGAATGTCAGGCCGAAGTACAGCATCTCAGCCCCCGTACTGTACCATTTCATTTCAGGATACAGACCATGATGTATAAAAAATGCCAGTATTATGCCCAAAGCAGCTCCGGTCAGCAGCAGGCCCCAGCGCAGAGGCGCATACTTGTTGGGAGCCGCAGCCCCGAACCACTTGTTAAGGTCCATCTGACCGCTCTTCTGAGGGTCAAGAGTCTCAATCTTCTGGGCGATGATGAGCCGCTCCTTACGGTGAATCAGGTTCTCGAGTACACGATAGACGAAGTAGAAAATTACCGCAGAAATAATTACTCCTTGCATAGCTTTAGATTTTAAGGTTTGTATGTTCCGTTTGCATCTTTGACGCATAAGCAGGAAAAGGTTACATGTTTTTTGAAAAAAATTAATTTTTAAATTTCCGTGTAACCTTTTACATTTACATTCGTCTTACCTACAGACAGAATACCGCACCTATGACAAGAGCCGAAGAGAGCGCACTGATCCTTAAGATAATGGAAGGGGACAAGGACCTCTTCCGTCAGTTGGTGGACGCTCACAGCGGCATGATTTTCTCAGTGCTATACCGGGTGACGGGCAGCAGGGAGGATGCGGAGGACCTGGCACAGGAGACATTTGTCAAGGCATATTTCTCCTTAGGCAGGTACAGGGGCGAAAGTTCCATCTCCACATGGCTCTACAGCATCGCCTGGCACCTCGCGGTCTCGTCGCTGAGGAAAAGGAAATGGACGGTAAGCAGGGAAAGGTTCACGGATCGGGAACTGCAGGAAAGCAGCGCATGGCTCGAAAGCGGGGAGGACCGGGAGATGAAGGAGTTGCGCGAAAGGCAGTACGAGGCTCTGGAAAGGGCGGTGGCGGCACTCGAACCGCAGGACCGGTTCCTGATCAGCGCGTTCTACGAGGAGGGCCGCAGCATCGCCGAGCTCGAGCAGATCACAGGCATGACTCAGGCCAATGTCAAGGTACGGCTCTTCCGCTGCCGCAACCGGCTGGCACGGATGCTGAAAACAGATAAAGACTTGGAAAAATAGGAGGACACCATGGAAAATATCAGATTACCGGAAGATTTCACCGACAGAGTGATGCATAGAATTGAGGCGCGGGAAAGGGCCGCAGCCCGCAGGACACGCGCCGCAGCCGTCGCCGGCGGTATCCTCGGAGGAGCCTTCCTCATCGCCGCCGCCGTCATCATCCTCCGCCGCTATAACATTGACCTCAGTTCCTTTACAGAGGGCTTCCGCCGCATCGACATCCTAGGCCCCGTCTCCGACTTCCTCTCGAGGCTCTCCACCCTCCTTCATTCGGTCCTGACCACCCCCGCCGGCCCCGTCACCGGCATTGTCCTCGCCGTCTTCCTCCTCGCCCTCGCCGGCCTCCTGCACGACCGCCGCCGCTCCCGCCATGATATCAGATCCTCGGTTAACTAAATATATGTTTATGAATCGGAACTGTAAAAAAGAAGACTTACTGCCATTAAAACGTGCAATTAAAGAAGGTATCAACAGCGGTATCGCTACTGAATTCAACCACGTAGAACATCTCGTCAAACTGAAGCAAGACTGCCTGAAAAGAAACGGTGTGCGGCAGCGGTTAGGATAATTTTAGTAACTTTGAAAATTGAACACTTAAAATAACTATGGTCATGGACATGCAGCAGAGACTCTACCCGGTAGGACGGCAGGACTTCGCCGAGATAAGGACGGCAGGCAACTTCATGTATATAGACAAGACGGAGTATGTCTACAGGATGACGCACTCCGATGCGAAATTCATCTTCCTGAGCCGGCCCAGGAGGTTCGGCAAGTCGCTCCTCGTATCCACGCTGAAATATTATTTCCAAGGCAGGAAGGAGCTGTTCCAGGGGCTGGCTATTGACTCCTTGGAAAAAGAATGGACGGTGTATCCGGTACTGCACTTCGATATGAGCATTGCAAAGCACATGGGGAAAGAGCAGTTGGAGGCGGCATTGGGCAACCAGCTCTCGTGGCACGAGAAGGAATACGGAATAATTCCAGAAGACAAGAACCCTAATCTCAGACTGAAAAATCTGATAGAGACCGCTTACAGGCAGACCGGACAGAGGGTTGTTATTCTGATTGACGAATACGACGCACCGCTGCTGGACGTAGTCCACGAGGAAAAGACCCTGCCGGTACTGCGCAACGTCATGCGCAATTTCTACAGCCCCTTAAAGGCCTGCGACCCGTATCTCCGCTTCGTCTTCATGACCGGTATCACCAAGTTCTCCCAGCTCAGCATTTTCAGCGAACTCAACAACTTGAGGAACATCAGCATGGATACCTCCTACGCCGCCGTCTGCGGAATCTCGGAGGACGAGATGCTCTCGCAGATGAGCGAGGACATAGACACAATGGCAGCGAAGATGGCCCTTGATCGCGGACAGCTCCTCGATAAACTCAAAAGCTATTATGACGGATACCATTTCACATGGCCCTCCCCCGATATCTACAACCCGTTCAGCATAGTATGCGCATTCGCTGACAAAAAAATCGGTGCCTATTGGTTCGGCAGCGGCACTCCGACATACCTGATCGAGATGATCCGTAAGTTCCGTATGACTCCCGTTCAATTAGGAGAGACATGCAAGGCAGGCAAGGACGAATTCGACACTCCCACAGAACGGCTTTCCAGCATAATTCCTCTACTCTACCAGAGCGGGTACTACACTATAAAGAAAGGCATCCCGGCCATCGAGTCCTACACATTGGGGATACCCAACCAGGAGGTGAGAATCGGACTGTTCCGCTCCCTGATACCGTACTACGTGACCCCTGACACCCTGTCGGCTTCCTCGACCCTTATTTCCATGGCGGAATGTCTCCTTGAAGATGACATGAACGGAACTCTGAAAGCCATGCAGACCTTCCTCGGCACCGTCCCCTACACCGACAATACCGACTACGAAGGCCACTGGCAGCAGGTGCTCTACATCATCTTCTCCCTCCTGGGCTACTACGTGGACGTGGAGGTACGCACTCCGCGCGGAAGGGTGGACATGGTCATGCGCACCGCCACCAGACTCTACTTGGTAGAGCTTAAACTCGACGCTGATGCCGGGGCCGCCATGCAGCAGATCGACCTGAAGCAGTACCCCGAACGCTTCGCCCTATGCGGCCTCCCCGTTGTAAAGGTCGCCATCGACTTTGACCGGGAGACCCGGAACATCAGCAGCTGGAAAATCTCCGGATAAGCAGCAATACCAGAGCAATACAAATCCCCGCCACGAAAAGCAGACGTGACGGGGATTCTCATTTCATCCTAAGGCAGCAGTCTGCCCGCTATGACGCGCCGTTACTCCTCTTTCATGTAGGTGTAGCGATGGTCTGTGGGAGGCACCAAAGTCTCCTTCACCGCACGCGGCAGCACCCAGCGGATGAGATTGAACTCGCCGCCGGCCTTGTCATTGGTTCCGGATGCGCGGGCTCCGCCGAAAGGCTGCATGCCGACTACGGCTCCGGTGGGCTTGTCGTTGATGTAGAAGTTGCCGGCTGCATATTTCAGCTTGCGGGAAATCTTCTCGAGAGCCAGACGGTCGCGACCCCAGATGGCTCCGGTCAGGCCGTAAGGCGAGGTGGTGTCGCAGAGCTCGACAGCCTTGTCCACATCGGCGTCATCGTAGACGTAGACTGTGAGGACGGGGCCGAAGATCTCCTCTTCCATGCTCTTGAAATGAGGGTCAGTGGTGACGATGACTGTCGGCTCCACGAAGTAGCCCTTGGACTTGTCGTATCCGCCTCCGAGCACGATCTCTGCGTCCTTCGAAGCCTTGGCGTAGTCGATGTAGGAAGCGATGTTGTCGAAGGAAGTCTCGTCGATGACGGCGTTGATGAAGTTCATCGGATCGCAGACATCACCCATTTTCACCTTTGCGGCTGTATCCTTAATCTTCTCGAGGACAGCAGGCCACAGGGACTTGGGCACGTACATACGGGAAGCGGCGGAACATTTCTGGCCCTGGTACTCGAAGGCACCGCAGTAAGCCGCATTGCCGACCTCCTCGGCCACTGCCGAAGGATGCACGAAGATGAAGTCCTTACCGCCGGTCTCACCCACCAGACGGGGATAGGAACGGTAGTTGGCGATATTGTCGCCCACCTGACGCCACAAGGTGTTGAATGTAGCGCTGGAACCGGTGAAATGCACGCCGGCCAGGTCCTTCGAAGCGAAGATCTCCTTGCCGATGACGGCACCGCTGCCGGGGATGAAGTTCACTACGCCTGCGGGCACGCCGGCCTCCTCGTAGATCTTCATCAGATAGTAGTTGGAGAGGATGGCTGTGGTAGAAGGCTTCCATACCACGGTGTTGCCCATCAGGGCGGGAGACATCGAAAGGTTCGACGCAATGGATGTGAAGTTGAACGGGGTCAGCGCGAAGATGAAGCCCTCGAGGGGACGGTATTCCACGCTGTTGATCTGGTTGGGACCGCTCTTGGGCTGGATGCCGTAGATCTTGGAGGCGAAAGCGGCGTTGTAGCGCAGGAAGTCGATCGTCTCGCATGCGGAGTCAATCTCTGCCTGGTAGAAGTTCTTGCTCTGTCCGAGCATACAGGCTGCATTGATCACAGCGCGGTACTTGCCTGCGAGCAGGTCAGCTATCTTGAGCATGATGGAGGCGCGGACCGTCCAGTCCAGCTCCGCCCATTCCTCGTGCGCGTCCAGAGCCGCCTTGATGGCCATCCTGACCTCCTCGGGACCGGCCTTATGATATGTTGCCAGCACATGGGCATGGTCGTGAGGCATAACCACCTTTCCGGTGTTGCCTGTACGCACTTCCTTTCCGCCGATAATCAGGGGAATATCCAGTTCGATGCTGCTCTGTCTCTTGAGCTCGGCTTCGAGGGCTACCCGCTCGGGAGAGCCTTTCAGATAGGATTTCACCGGTTCATTGGCCGGCAGAGGGAAATTGAAAACTGCATTTTTCATACTCTATGGGTGTTTTGTTAGT